>NZ_AP017652.1:190000-400000 GCF_002355895.1 Streptococcus sp. NPS 308 | reverse complement strand
CATCAGAAAATCATTTACAAACCTATAAAGATAGAGCTTTGAAAAACTATAAAAAAGGCGAGTTCTATTCCAAGGCCCTCCTACCCCAATTTCAGATTAATAGTCGCGAAGAGGCCTTCCAACTCATCCAAGAACAAGGACACCTTTTAAAGACTGATGCCTTTATTCACGGTGATGCCTGTCTACCAAACTTTATTCTAAAAGATGCTAGCCGTTTCTCTTGCTTTATTGATCTAGGTTTGGCTGATTTTAGTGATCGTCATATCGATCTCTTTTGGGCAGTTTGGTCTCTAAACTATAACCTAGATAACCCTAAATACGCTGAACTGTTTCTTGACTATTACGGCAGAGAAGAGGTCGATACAAACAAACTTCGACTCGTTGCTGCCTTTGAAGCATTTGGATAAAAGGTAAACCATGAAAATCACAAAACTTGAAAAGAAAAAACGCCTCTACCTGATGGAGCTAGATCATCAGCAAACCTCTTATATCACTAAAGATACCATTGTCCGTTTTATGCTGTCTCGAGATAAGGTCATTAGCAAAGAGGAACTGACCGAGATTCAGGATTTTTCCCAGTTTTCTTATGGTAAAAATCTTGCTCTCTACCATCTATCCTTCAAGGCCCGTACTGAAAAAGAAGTACGAGAGTATCTGGACAAGTATGATATTGAAGATACAATCGCTAGTCAAGTTATCGCTAATCTAAAAGAAGATAACTGGATTAATGACCATCAGTATGCTTATTCCATCATAAATGCCAATCAACTTTCTGGAGATAAAGGACCCTATTTACTAACTCAAAAACTAACTCAAAAAGGAGTTGCTAAATCAACTATTGAAGGTGTTCTAAAGGATTTTGACTATACAGAAGTTGCTCAACGTGTAGCTGAGAAACTGCTTAAAAAATACACCGGAAAGCTTCCTGCCCGCGCTTTGCAAGAAAAGATTATCCAAAACTTGACCAACAAAGGCTTCTCCTATGCTGATGCTAAAAATGCCTTTGACGACTTGGATAGTCAAGTTGACCAAGAAACGACTCAAGAACTCATTTTTAAAGAGCTAGACAAACAATATACTAAATATGCTCGAAAGTATGAAGGATACGAACTTAAACAGCGTTTAACCCAAGTTTTAGCTCGAAAAGGCTATGATTTTTCGGATATAGCCAGCGCTCTCAGAGAATATCTTTAATATTTTCGTGTAAAATTCAAAAAAATTAGACCGATTTATGATATAATAGTAAACGATAAACTTATAAATTGTAGAAAGTTGGTTAGTTATGAAACTTCCAAAAGAAGGCGACTTTATTACAATTCAAAGTTATAAGCATGATGGGAGTCTTCACCGTACTTGGCGGGACACCATGGTACTAAAAACAACAGAGAACGCCATTATCGGCGTCAACGACCACACACTTGTTACCGAAAGTGACGGTCGTCGTTGGGTGACTCGAGAACCGGCTATTGTTTACTTTCACAAAAAATATTGGTTTAATATCATTGCTATGATTCGCGATAATGGGATTTCCTACTATTGCAATATGGCCAGCCCCTACTATCTAGATGAGGAAGCCCTGAAATACATTGATTACGATTTGGATGTCAAGGTCTTCACTGATGGTGAAAAGCGTCTCTTGGACGTTGAAGAGTATGAGCGCCATAAACGCAAGATGAAGTATTCTGATGATTTAGACTATATTTTGAAAGAGCATGTTAAAATCCTTGTTGATTGGATCAACAATGGACGTGGTCCTTTCTCAGAGGCCTATGTCAACATTTGGTACAAACGCTACATAGAACTAAAGAATCGGTAAAGTTGTCAAACTGGGGTGAAAACCCTGGTTTTTTATTTGAAAAACCCAACTTTTCAGCTGGGTTGATTTCTATATATCTAATTTAGTCACAGTAAACTTGATGTGGGAATAGTCTTTTTCAACATCCTTATCCAACAAGAAAGCCGTGGCATCCTTCTTAATCTGAACAAGATCAATATTCTGAGCTTGAGCTGCATAGACGCACCCACAATAACATTGACGATAGATATCATACTCCTCGCACATCTCAACTGAACGCTTGTAGCCTTGATTTTTCTTGAAATCACTTGGAAGATAGTGGGTGGTATAAATCTTTTGCACATCAATTCCGATGCTGTTGATGGTTTGAGAATTCTTATGGGGACTGATGGTCAAAGCTGAACCAAAGTAGTCAAAGCCCAAGTCCATAGCTACCTGAGCTGTTTTGTCCAAACGGTAGTCAAAACAAACCTTGCAACGGTCACCACCTTCGGGTTCTTCTTCCAGTCCTCTGACTAACTTCCGGTATTCATTAGGTTCATAGGGAGCTTCTAGATACTGAACTGTATTGCCTGTTCGCTCATTGAAATCACTGACAAATTTTTTTGTAACGTAAGCCCGCTTGTGATATTCTGCCTTGGGATGGATATTGGAATTGGCAAAATAGATGGTCACATCTGCATACTTTGTTAGATACTCGAGAGTGTAGGTACTACAAGGAGCACAGCAAACATGCATGAGAATAGTTGGACGTTGCTCATTTTTCTCCCAAACCTGAACCATTTTCTGCATAACACGGTCATAATTAATCTTCTGATTGGGATTCATCTTGCTCAGAATTTCTTCTACATCGATCATGTTCTTCTCCTTTTTCTAGTCTTATTTTATCATATAAGTTAGGAGAGCTCAAATCTATTTAGAAGAGGGAACCATAAAAGGAGGGATGCTCATTCCCTCCTTTTGTGTTTCTTATGAATTGTTTAGTATAAACAGCTTACATCATTCCGCCCATCATGCTTGGATCCATGGCTGGAGCAGGTGCTACTGGTTCAGGTTTATTGGCTACGACTGCTTCTGTAGTCAAGATCAAGCTAGCTACAGATGCTGCATTTTGAAGGGCAGAACGGCTAACCTTAACTGGGTCGATGATTCCTTCTTCAATCATATTAACCCACTCACCAGTTGCTGCGTTGAAACCTGTACCAAGCTCAGCATTCTTCAAGCGATCGATAACGATAGACCCTTCAAATCCTGCATTGTGGGCAATTTGACGAACAGGTTCTTCCAAGGCACGGAGAACAATATTGCGTCCTGTTGCTTCATCACCTGTCAATTCCAAATCAGCAACGGCTGGAATGACATTGGCAAGAGCAGTTCCACCACCAGCAACGATTCCTTCTTCAACAGCTGCACGAGTAGCGTTGAGGGCATCTTCGATACGAAGTTTCATTTCCTTCAACTCAGTTTCAGTTGCTGCACCGACCTTGATGACTGCGACACCACCTGACAATTTAGCCAAGCGTTCTTGGAGTTTTTCACGGTCGAATTCAGAAGTTGTGGTTTCGATTTGTGACTTGATAACCGCAACACGGTGAGAAATAGCTTCAGGATTTCCAGCACCTTCTACGATAACAGTGCTATCTTTGTCCACAGTCACTCTAGCTGCTTGACCAAGCGCCTCAATAGTAGCATATTTCAACTCAAGACCAAGATCCTCTGTGATGACTGTTCCACCTGTCAAGATAGCGATATCTTCAAGCATGGCTTTACGACGGTCACCAAAGCCAGGTGCCTTAACTGCTACTACGTTGAAGGTTCCACGAATCTTGTTCAATACAAGGGTTGGAAGAGCTTCGCCATCTACATCATCTGCAATAATCAAGAGCGGACGATTGCTTTGAAGAATACTTTCTAGGAGTGGCAAGATTTCTTGGATATTAGAAATCTTCTTGTCGGTAATCAAGATATATGGATTTTCAAGGTTCGCCACCATTTTTTCGCTATCTGTCACCATGTACTGTGATAGGTAACCGCGATCAAACTGCATTCCTTCAACAACTTCAAGTTCCGTTTCCATACCACGTGACTCTTCGATAGTGATGACTCCATCTTTGCCAACTTTTTCCATAGCTTCAGAGATGTATTCACCAACTTTCTCAGAACGAGAAGATACGGCAGCAACCTGAGCGATGGCTTCTTTGTTGGCAACTGGAATGGCATTGTTTTTCAAAGCTTCTACTGCTGCGGCAACCGCTGCTTCAATCCCCCGACGGATACCGATTGGATTGGCACCTGCAGTAACGTTTTTGATTCCTTCGCGGACGATAGCTTGGGTCAAGACAGTTGCAGTTGTCGTTCCATCACCTGCGATATCGTTGGTCTTCGAAGCCACTTCTGATACCAATTTAGCACCCATATTTTCAAAATGGTCTTCCAACTCGATTTCTTTGGCAATGGTCACCCCGTCGTTGGTGATGAGCGGTGAACCGAATGATTTTTCCAACACAACGTTACGACCTTTAGGTCCCAAAGTTACTTTAACAGTATCTGCTAGAATATCAACGCCACGAACCATAGCTGAACGAGCGTCTGATGAAAATTTAATGTCTTTTGCCATACTTACTTTCTCCTATTATTCTTCAACGATTGCCAAGATGTTAGCTTCACCAACGATGATATACTTTTCATCTCCATCTTTGACATCAATACCCGCATGTGCTTCAACTAAGACACGGTCTCCAGCCTTAACGCTTGGAGCAACCAAGTCACCATTCAAGGTACGAACACCTTGTCCTGTAGCTATAACTTGGGCAGTTTTGGTTTTTTCTTGGGCTGAGCCTGCAAGGACAAAGCCTCCAACGGTTTGTTCTTTTTCTTCGATTTTCAAGACCACACGGTCTCCTAATGGTTTCAACATTTGTCTTCCTCCATAATACAATCATATTATTAGCACTCTTTACATATGAGTGCCAAACCATAGTTCTATTGTATCACTTGGTCAAAAATAGTCAAGAAAAAAGTCTGACTTTTCTCAAGATAAAAAAGCCTAAGATTGACTCAGGCTTTTCTATGCTTAAAATGGCAATTCCTCTTCTTCCAAAACCAAATCCGCCAAATCCTGACCTGCGTTATTTTCACGCATGGCACGTTGGGCACGACTTTCCAAGAGTTGGAATCCTGTCACGAGAACTTCGGTCACATAGTTGGTCTGACCATTTTTCTCAAAGCGACGGGTACGCAACTCCCCATCAACGGAAATGAGACTGCCTTTGGTTGCGTAGCTTGCCAAGGTTTCGGCCAATTTCCCCCCAAAGAACCAGATTGACAAAGTCGGCTTCGCGTTCCCCATTTTGGTCTTTGTACCGACGATTCACAGCGATCGTTGCGCGCGCTACTGACTTGTCATTGTTGGTTTTGTGCAATTCTGGTGTAGACGTCAAACGCCCAATCATGATAACTTTATTATACATATTTTCTTCCTCCTACTTATCTATTCGTAAGGAATCAAAAAAAGTTACAAAAATTTGTAACTTTTCGAAGAAATTTTTTATTTTTTATGCACCATGAAACCTGTCGCCTGTTGATTGGCCATAATGGTCATATCTGTAATCTGCACACGACGAGGCTGACTGGTCACATAGAACACTGTATCTGCAATATCCTGAGCTTGCAGGGCTTCTATTCCCTGATAGACCGCCTCAGCTCGCTCTTTGTCACCATGAAAACGAATTGTAGAGAAATCTGTTTCGACAATGCCTGGCTGAATGGTGGTCACCTTGATGTCCGTTGCGATCGTATCAATTCGAAGCCCATCTGAAAAAGTTTTTACTGCAGCCTTGGTGGCTGAGTAGACCGCTGCACCAGCGTAGGCGTAAATTCCTGCAGTAGAGCCCATATTGATGATATGACCTTGATTTGCCGCAACCATGGAAGGCAAGAAAGAACGAGTAACTGCCATCAAACCTTTGACATTGGTATCCAACATAGTCAGCATATCCAACTCTTCATAGTCTTGATAGGGAGCTAAGCCAAGAGCCAGCCCCGCGTTATTGACCAAGATATCAATTTGCCCTATCGTTTCTAGAATATCGGAGCAGACAGACTTCACCATGGTCATATCCGTCACATCCAGAGGAAAAGTCCAAACTGTTTGATTTGGAAACGTTTCTGCAAGCTCCGACTTGAGAGCTTCTAGTCTGTCTGTCCGTCGCCCTGTTAGGACGACATTCTCCCCCTGCTCCAGATAAGCACGCGCAATTGCTTCACCAATACCTGATGTCGCTCCAGTAATCACTACATTTTTTGCCATCTTATTTCCTTCTATACTAGCGAGACAGATACTGACAACTTCCTAGGCAGTCCAATGTTTTGCTGGGTCGAATGGAGTTCCGACAACTTGGTCTTCTGATAATTCAAGCACCCCTCGTTTTTGCGGAGCATTTGGCAAGGCAAGTTCACGAGGACTGCACATCATGCCAAAACTCTTTTCACCACGAAGTTCACCTGGGAAAATGAGGTTGCCTTTTGGCATCATAGCTCCTGGAAGAGCTACAATGGTTTTCAACCCGACACGCGCATTGGGAGCCCCTGCAACGATTTGCACTGTCTTGTCACTTGCGACTGCTACTTGACAGATATTGAGGTGGTCACTATCTGGATGGGCTACCATCTCGACAATTTCACCAACAACAAACTTAGGTTCCTTGTCATTAACAATTTCCTCTGCAAAACCTTCCGTTTGTAATTCTTGGTTCAAACGAGCTACTTGCTCATCTGTCAAAAAGACTTGACCGCGCTCTGCAATTACAAATAAACTTGAAACTTCGAAAATATTCCAAGCTACTGTTTCCCCATTATCTTTGAGGAAAACACGGGCTACTTTGCCTTTGCGCTCCACGTCTAGTTTGGCATCGCCGCTATTTTTCACGATGACCATAAGGACATCGCCAACATGCTCTTTGTTATATGTAAAAATCATTCTTTCCTTTTTCTCCTATTTCAGTCCTGCTAAAAAGTTGTTAATCTGTTCCTTACTTTTACGGTCACGATTGACAAAACGGCCGATTTCCTTGTCCTTTTCTAGCACAACAAGACTAGGAATTCCGTACACATCCCAGAGTTTGGCCAGATCCAGATACTGGTCTCGGTCCACTCGAATAAAGGTGAACTCTGGATTGGTCTCCTCAATCTCTGGCAAGGCTGGATAGATATAACGACAATCACCACACCAGTCCGCCACAAAAAGGAAGACTTTCTTGCCATCTTTTTCTACTAAAGATGCCAATTCTTCTAAACTTGCAGGTTGTATCATAAGACTTCCTCCTCATAGACTAGGTCTTCATTTTCATAGACAAAGGTATAGTGACGGCCATCCTCGAAAATGACTCCTCCAACAAGTCGCTCTAGGCTACTTTCGTAGACTTGAACATAGAGAGTCGCAATCTCACCCATATCTGAGAAAAGTTCACGCACGATAGCGGTCAACTCTTCTTGAGTCTTCATGAGTTTGTGGTTATCTGCTGCTTTTTTAGCCCCCAAAGCGAGGGCACTTAGACCAGCCACTGTCAAGCCAGTCATCCATAATTTCTTAGCTTTCATACCATTCATTGTAACACAAAAAGGGGTTTAGGACAAATAAGGAAGCAGCAGAAAAGCAAGTAAAAAGCCTCTTCCTTTAGGGAAAAGGACTTCTTATACTCAATGAAAATCAAAGAGCAAACTAGGAAGCTAGCCGTAAGCTGTACTTGAGTACGGTAAGGCGACGCTGACGTGGTTTGAATTTGATTTTCGAAGAGTATTATTCTTATTGCCAGGCGCCTGAGTTGCCAACGTAGTAACCATCAGGTGTGTAGGTATTGCGAAGCATCTTACCTGATGAAGCTAGATAATACCACTTGCCATTATCTTTGACCCAATCATTCGCTAGCATGGCACCAGAAGAACTTACATAATACCATTCTCCCTTGTCATAAACCCAAGTGCTTGCTTTCATAGCTCCTGAAGTTGATAAATAGTACCACTTACCTTGATCATAAAGCCAATCACTAGCAATCATAGCTCCTGATGATTTAAAGGCATACCAGTTGCTACCTTGATAAAGCCAAGTTTGATTGAACATGACTCCTTTATCATTCATAAAGTACCAAGTTCCCTTATCATAAACCCAATCGCTCTGCACTAATTGACCTTGTTTTTGATAGTACCAGTTTTGGTTTGATTTTAGCCATCCTTCTGCTTTTACAATCGGATAAAGTTCTTTGAAAGATCCTCCATTATCATATTTATGACTGATAGTTCTTAGTTTTTCAAGCTTCAACTCACCATTATCATAGTCTGCCCAAGCAAAGAGTTTTTGACCATTGACAGTCTCTGGTAAGGTTGCAGTGTAAGTCTTGGTTTGATAGTCCCATTTAGCATCAAGGTAAGTGTATTGATCATTTGATTCGTTAATACGGTAGTAGCCTCTCTTTACACCTTCATGATGTACATCGTCAACCACTTTAGTGGACCAGGTCTTTACTTCATTTCCGCTCTTGGCTTCTACCTTGATATCTCCTCTATAGCCATATGGAACATAGAAATTCAGGTAACGCCCCTCTACACCAATCATAGACTTGTCCTTTTCTTGACCTAGGAAATTGACAGTCTGATCTTGACCATTGAGACTAACCGTCCACTCGATTTTCTCGGTTTTTGGCAAATCCAAGACTTTAATATCCACTTCATGACCATTGTTAAAACGAAGAATCTTGCCATCTTGATACTGCACTCCACACTTAATAACCCATTCTTCTTTAAGCTCAAATGCCTGCCCTGAATGAGGAAAAGTCAGTAAAGCTAGACCTGCTAAAGATAAACCAATTTTTGTGATTTTTTTCATCGCATATCCTCCTTTTGGATTTATTAAATTCATTATATCACTATGTTGTTTTTTTACAAGTCTTATCCTAAATATGCAAGCAAAAAACCTCTGAGATTGTTCTCAAAGGTTCTGATTTTACTAATTGCTGTTCTCAACTGCTGCAGTAACAAAAGCAGTGTAGAGTTCTTCTGGACGGTTTGGACGGCTGGAAAGTTCAGGGTGATACTGACAAGCCACAAAGAATTTATTTTCAGGAATTTCAACGATTTCTACCAAACGATTATCAGGAGAAACTCCTGAAAAGACAAAGCCTGCTGCCTCAAACTGTTCACGAAAGGCATTGTTAAACTCATAACGGTGACGGTGACGACGTTGCACTACTTCTTGATCATGATAAGCTGCAGCCGCCTTAGAGCCACGTTTCAACTTAGATGGATAAAGTCCCAAACGAAGGGTCCCACCCATATCCTCAACATCAATCTGATCACGCATGATATCAATGATAGGGTATTTTGTTTCTGGTGCAAGTTCTGCAGAATTGGCACCTTCAAGTCCTAAAACGTGACGAGCAAACTCGATACAGGTCAACTGCATTCCCAAGCAGACACCCAACATTGGAACATCATTCTCACGCGCATAACGGATGGCTTGGATTTTCCCTTCCGTACCACGTTGACCGAAACCGCCTGGTATGATGATTCCGTCCGCATCCGACAAGAGCTCCGCCACATTCTCTGCTGTCACATCATTGGCATTGATCCAATTAATCTTCACTTCTGCGTCGTTGGCATAGCCAGAGTGTTTCAAGGCTTCAACCACTGAGATGTAGGCATCTTGCAACTCCACATACTTACCAACAAGAGAAATCTTGACTTGTTTTTTCAGGTTCATGACCTTGTCCACCATGGCTGACCACTCTGTCATATCCGCTGCTGGTGCATCTAGTTTCAAATGGTCACAGACAATTTGGTCCATACCTTGTGCCTGCAAGTTTAATGGAATTTGGTAAAGGTGTTCGACATCCAAAGATTCGATAACAGCTTCCGGAGCCACGTCACAAAACTGAGCTAGTTTATTTTTAATTCCTTGACCAGCTGGTTTTTCTGTACGAATGACCAACATATTTGGCTGGATTCCCAAACTACGCAATTCTTTTACAGAATGCTGAGTAGGCTTGGTCTTCATCTCACCAGCAGCCTTGAGATAAGGAAGCAAGGTTGTGTGGATATACATAACATTATCTGCACCCACATCAGCCTTCATCTGACGAAGAGCCTCTAGAAATGGCAAGGACTCGATATCCCCAACGGTTCCACCAACCTCTGTGATAATGACATCAGAGTCAGTCGTTAGAGCGGCACGCTTGATTTTTTCTTTCAAAGCATCTGTGATATGAGGAATGACTTGAACAGTTGCCCCAAGGTACTCGCCACGGCGTTCCTTACGAAGAACTTCACTGTAGATTTTACCAGTTGTCACGTTGGAATATTTGTTGAGGTTGATATCGATGAAACGTTCATAGTGACCCAAGTCCAAATCTGTCTCAGCCCCGTCATCTGTCACAAAGACTTCCCCGTGCTGGTAAGGACTCATGGTTCCCGGGTCGATATTGATATAAGGGTCAAACTTCTGAATAGTTACTTTG
Organism: Streptococcus sp. NPS 308; assembly: GCF_002355895.1. Taxonomy (NCBI): domain Bacteria; kingdom Bacillati; phylum Bacillota; class Bacilli; order Lactobacillales; family Streptococcaceae; genus Streptococcus; species Streptococcus sp. NPS 308. The sequence goes on along the minus strand of NZ_AP017652.1, from coordinate 389,698 downwards.
AGACCACGATTTTTCAAGAGACGCCCGAGACTTGCTGCCACAATCCCTTTCCCAATAGACGACACCACACCACCAGTTACAAAAATATATTTCGTAGACATAGATTCCTCTTTCTAAAATGCTCAAGGCCTTGTTAACTACGAGGGGAGATAGAAAACAAGACCCTTATGAATAACGACTTTTCAAGAAAAACTTCCTGAAAAACAAAAATAGCTCCCTAGTAACTAGGGAGCCCCGACCTCTAAAAGAGGTGCCCGAACAATATAATACCTCAAAGCAGAACATTTGTCAACCCGAATTGGTAAAAGGTGAAAAAAGGAGATTGTTTTCAGAAAACCAACTAAAGATCCGCATCCAAACGGATGACCTGCTCAAGCAACAAAAAAAGGAGATCTTACGATCTCCTCTGTGAAGTCTTTTACTCTTCTTCACTCGTTTCAGCGTCATCGTCAGAAAACTCGTCGTCTTCTTCGTTAAGATCCACATCTTCACCCAAGTCATCAGGAGCGATTTCGTTAATTTCTGCATCGTAAGCTTCCACTTCATTTTTCTCATCATCTGGATTTTCATCATCGTATGAAAGAGCTGGATCTGCTTCGTATGCATCTTCGTCTTCTGGATCATCTGCATTGTAGTCAATGGCATCTGAATCGCCATCCATAAAGGCATTGACGCGTTTTTTCTTAGCTTTTGGTGCTACTTCATCGTCGTCACTTTCTTCAAGAGCGATGATCTCTTCGTCGATTTCGTCCACACCATACCATGAACGAAGACCCCATTTGTTGTCTCCAAGAGAGATGAAGCTACCGTCAAAGTTCAACTCTGTGTAGAACAAAGGCAAAGCTTCGCGGATATCGCTGTTTGATGTTCCAAGGTAGTTTTGAATTTCATTTACAAGATCGCTAAAATGCATCTCATGATCGCGACCACGAAGTTCCAAGATAGCACGCGCTACCTCAATCATAGATAGTTCACTTTTTTCTTGCCCAGCAAATACTTCTAATTCCAAAGCGTTTCTCCTCATTTTTACTACTATCGCCAGAGCAAACAGACTCTGACCTCATTTTATCATGTACTCTTTATTGTACGATAATTTTGCGGAATAGTCAAAGGTTAAATGGGGGAAAGTGACAGGACTTTTTATTTCTTCGCTACCCAGCCGATGGAATCAATTGGTGGATTGGTACGGGCATGAATTGCCTGAGTTTATTATATAGTAAACTGATTTCTAAAATATTAATCTTTCTAATACGACATAAAGGATAATTTAAAAATAGAAAATCTAATTTATAAAGCAATTACGGCTAATTTTATATTTTTCAATCTTTTATTCACGTCTATCATATTTATTAGTAAGTATTATTCAGTTATACTAATACCCAAAAGAAATTCATAAAATAATAGTTTCTTATTATCTAAATACCATTTTTACTATAAAAATAAGTATTGGAGCAATAACTGTACTTATGGAAGAGAGAGAATTGACAAGTTTTGTTTGTATTTTAGAATCGTATACTGAAATTAAACTATGTAATCTTACAATCAAAATATTTAAACTAAAGAATAATGGGAATAGAACAACCAAGGCAACAATTATAGAAATAAATACTGAGAGACTAGATAAAATAATAGGATACTTCAAAAACTGTATAAAACCTTGCTTAATCTCTGAATAAGTAAATAAATATAAAAAGATAGTTACTGTAAATCCTAAAGTATTGATAATGTTTTGCTTATCTAGTAAATACTTAGTAACTACTAAAACAATATAGATTAAAATCATTAACAACATTTGCTTTAAAGTTGTATCAAACGATAAAACTAGATTATTTTTTATTATATTTACTTCCAAAATCGAGGATATATTTTTAAAATCACTTGAAATGTTATTAATTATATTGAAAATAAAAACAACTAAAATAATCCAAAGAGATGCTTTGTATAACTTGTTTGATAAAAATTTTTTATCTTCTAATCTCTCCTTCTCAAATTTTTCAAGTTCATTCTTTAATTCTATATTTATGGTCTGTGGGTTATTAATTTGTATATAACCATTTTGAATACTTACGTCCTTGAAATCAAAATTTGAATTATTTTGATAATTGTAATTAGATACAATTGATTCTATCTGTTTCTTATCAGTAAAGTCACTTTTTATTTGCCATAAAAATGATAAAACAGGTATCCCGTATGTAATAAAACCGGCCAATATTTCTACTACATTTTTAAGATTCATTTAAATTTTTCTCTTTTTTCTAAAAAATACATGTTGCCAGCTTTATCCCACCAACTTCTTCATCTCATCAATACGTGCTACGGTCGCGTCGTACTTAGCTTGGTAGTCGGCTTGTTTGTCGCGTTCTTTTTGGACGACTTCTGGTTTGGCGTTGGCTACGAAGCGTTCGTTAGAGAGCTTCTTACCGACCATATCCAGTTCTTTTTGCCATTTAGCCAGTTCCTTGTCGAGACGAGCGAGTTCTTCTTCGACATTGAGGAGGTCAGCCAGTGGTAAGTAGATTTCTGCTCCTGTGATGACGCTTGACATAGCAAGTTCAGGTGCAGGGATAGTTGATGCGATTTCCAAGTGTTCTGGATTTGTGAAGCGTTTGATGTAGTTGACATTGCTGTTAAAGAAGGCTTCCAAGTTGCTATCGCTTGTCTTCACAAGGATGGTGATAGGTTTGCTTGGTGCTACGTTTACTTCAGCACGCGCATTACGAACGGCACGGATCAAGTCTTTAAGACTTTCAACACCTGTGTAAGCCGCAAGGTCTTCAAAGGCTGGATTGACAGTTGGGTAAGTCGCTGTGACGATAGAGCCTTCTGAGATTTGTCCAAAGATTTCCTCTGTCACGAATGGCATGATTGGGTGAAGGAGACGAAGGATCTTGTCCAAAGTATAAAGGAGAACAGAACGTGTGATGACTTTCTCTTCTTCGTTGTCGCTATAAAGGACTTCCTTAGTCAACTCAACATACCAGTCCGCAAACTCATCCCAGATGAAGTTGTAAAGGATGTGTCCAGCTACACCAAATTCAAACTTATCAAAGTTGGCAGTTGCTTTTCCGATGGTTTCATTGAGGTTGTGGAGAATCCAGCGGTCTGTGACATTTCCAGCTTCCTTGTTAACAACTTTTTCGACATTGGCCGTTGCTTGCTCAAGAGTCAAGCCTTCATTGTTCATGAGGATGTAGCGAGAGATGTTCCAGATCTTGTTAATGAAGTTCCATGAAGCATCCATTTTCTCGTAAGAGAAGCGCACGTCTTGCCCTGGTGCAGAACCGTTTGAAAGGAACCAACGAAGGCTATCTGTTCCGTACTTATCAATAACATCCATTGGATCAATCCCGTTACCGAGAGATTTCGACATCTTGCGTCCTTGCTCATCACGAATGAGACCATGAATCAAGGCATTTTTGAATGGTGACTTGCCAGTAAATTCCAAACCTTGGAAAATCATCCGAGACACCCAAAACGGAATAATATCATAACCAGTCACCAAAGTTGATGTTGGATAATAACGTTTAAAGTCTTCTGAGTCGACATCCGGCCAGCCCATGGTAGAGAATGGCCAAAGGGCAGAACTGAACCAAGTATCCAAGACATCTTCGTCCTGAGTCCATCCGTCTCCTTCTGGAGCTTCTTCACCAACGTATATTTCACCCTCAGCATTGTACCAAGCAGGGATTTGGTGACCCCACCAGAGCTGACGAGAGATTACCCAGTCGTGGACATTTTCCATCCATTGAAGGAAGGTATCGTTGAAACGAGGTGGGTAGAATTCTACCTTATCCTCTGTGTCTTGGTTGGCAATAGCGTTCTTAGCCAATTGGTCCATCTTGACGAACCATTGGGTAGACAAGCGTGGCTCAACCACGACACCTGTACGCTCTGAGTGACCAACACTGTGGACACGTTTTTCGATTTTAACGAGGGCACCGATTTCTTCCAACTTGGCAACGACTGCCTTACGCGCTTCAAAGCGGTCCATGCCTGCAAATTCGAAGGCCAAGTCGTTCATAGTTCCGTCGTCGTTCATGACGTTGACTTGTGGCAAGTTATGACGTTGACCAACCAAGAAGTCGTTTGGATCGTGGGCAGGTGTGATTTTCACGACACCAGTACCAAACTCAGGATCCGCGTGCTCATCTCCAACGATTGGGATGAGTTTATTAGCGATTGGAAGGATGACGTTTTTACCAATCAAGTCCTTGTAGCGTGGGTCTTCTGGATTGACCGCAACGGCAACGTCTCCAAACATAGTCTCAGGACGAGTTGTCGCAACTTCAAGGGCGCGAGATCCGTCTTCAAGCATGTAATTCATGTGGTAGAAGGCACCTTCCACATCCTTGTGGATTACCTCGATATCAGAAAGGGCTGTGCGAGCTGCTGGGTCCCAGTTGATGATAAACTCACCACGGTAGATCCAACCTTTCTTGTATAGGTCCACAAAGACCTTACGAACGGCTTTTGACAAACCTTCGTCAAGCGTGAAACGCTCGCGAGAGTAGTCTACAGAGAGCCCCATCTTGCCCCATTGTTCCTTGATGGTAGTGGCATATTCGTCTTTCCATTCCCAGACTTTGTCGAGGAATTTCTCACGACCCAGGTCATAACGCGTAATGCCCTCACCACGCAAGCGCTCCTCAACCTTAGCTTGAGTCGCAATCCCAGCGTGGTCCATCCCTGGAAGCCAAAGGGTATCAAAACCTTGCATGCGTTTTTGACGGATGATAATATCTTGCAAAGTTGTATCCCAAGCGTGACCAAGGTGGAGTTTCCCAGTTACGTTTGGTGGTGGAATAACGATCGAATAAGGCTTAGCCTTTTTATCGCCTGAAGGCTTGAAAACATCAGCATCAAGCCATTTTTGGTAACGACCAGCCTCAACCTCGGCTGGATTGTATTTAGGTGAAAGTTCTTTAGACATGTGTGTTCTCCTTTAAGTATTTGTAAGTAAACATTTGACAATCTTTGATATCCTAGATTTTTTCTTTCGATATCTAATATATAAATTCGGTTGAAATATGAAGACTGACGGTCTTAGTTTTTTTATTAACTTTTTCTGTAATTTTCGACGCTTTTTTTTCAACGCCTCAACATCATTTTGGTTATAAGGGTATTCATAAAGTTTCTTCTCCAATCTATCTATTGATTTGTATACAGCGCTTACTTTATCACTATGAGAATTTCGTTTGACACTAATTCGTTCAACTGCTTTAACGTAATCGTCTTCTAATGATTCAATGGTTGATAAATAGAAAAATTCGTACACAAACAAACCTATTAGTGCAAATATATCAAAAAGTTGAGAATTTAAAAACGGAATATTTAATAATAAAATTAGGCTAGTATTCGCATAAGGAAAAGCATAAAAAACAATGAATATCCACATTTGCTCTTTTTTATGTCTGGAAGGAACTGACTTAATTAAGTTTGTAACCCATATTTGTAACGATACAAATATAATTGACAATATCGATATTATAAACAGTATTACATATAAATCATTATTTAAATTATTAGTTTTATTATATATAATAATTGAAGAATAAATAGATAGAATAAATAATGTCAACCAAATAATTCCTCTTAACAATGTTGAGGGATTGAATTTTATTTCCTTTTTTGAGCGTTCCCAATCATATTTCAAGAGTAAAGCTATATACAAAGACAATCTGTCATAATCAATTACATTATTATCCAAGATATCCCAAATGTGACCATCTTTCATATAATAAGGCTTAGAATACTTAATATCCATATTTTTTCCAAATGGATTAATCTGGCTTTTTAACTGTATAAGTGCAGAATCTTTCTTTTGATTATCCTTTAAATTTTCTAATATTATTTTAAGTTGCTTTCGCCACTCAGCTCTCTCCTTAGTAATATAATCAATTTGATTTCTTTTACTATTATTAAGAAAAACTAAAATTGCACTTATTATAGCTCCTAGACCTGCTCCACTAAGTATAGTAATAATATGACCTACCTCCATTTTTCAATACCTCCTATTTTAACTCCAATATATCTCAACTGTTCAAAAATTTCGAACGGTTTAACTACTGTTTCACCTCCCACTCACTCTTCAGTAAGCCATATATGAGACTGTCACAGCGGTTCCCTTGAACATCCTTTCTGTCTCGGATGCGAGCTTCGAGGGTGAAGCCAAGTTTTTCTGCGACTCGTTGACTTTGGAGATTGTAGCCAAAGCAAGTTAGTTCAATCTTGTGAAGATCAAGTTCTTTAAACGCTAGGTCAATCAAGGCACGCGCTGCTTCTGGTACATAACCTCGACCCCAATAGTCTGGGTGCAAGATATAGCCAATCTCTAGTACATCGTCTTCGTAGCGACGGGGGAAATCGACAGAACCAATGATTGTATCGGTTCCTTTAACGATAATTCCATAGCCTGCTGGGAGATTATCCTTTTCATTACGCTCGGGAAGGATATGTTCTAGGTAATAAATCTCATCTTCCAAGGTCTTGACAGGTGGAAAGCCTGCTGGATAGGCGACCTCTGGCAAACTAGCGTAGGCATGAATATCCTCAGCATCCGCCACTGTACGAACTCGTAAGACAAGTCGCTCCGTTTCTAATCGTTCTGGTAATTGTGCATGCTCCATTTTCAACCCTCGCTTTCCATAAAAAAATGCCCCTGCCATCTACATGACAGGGACGAATGTGTTTATCCGCGGTACCACCCAATTTCGGGCAGAGCCCGCATCTTTAGTCTTTATAATAAAAAGACAAAATTATTTCATTTTTTATCCATCAGCAACTAGTTTTGACACATTTGTGGACTTCTCAGCACCGCCACTTTCTGTAAAATGTGGGATTCAAAACACCTCTAATGGCTTTATTGTAACAGGTTTTTCACGGAAATGCAAGGGACAAGAAAGATTACTTGAAGCTGATTCCGTGTTCTTTTAATTTCTTAATTGTAGCTGGTCCGATTCCTTTCAAGGCAAGGAGTTCTTTTTCTGTCCAGTTTTTGAAGTCAGAAGCTGACTTGATCCCTTCATCATAAAAAGTCTTAGCGCGATCTACTGAGAGGCCACCCAAAGTAGCTGCGAAATCTTCTACTGAATTCGCCACTTTTTGTGCTTGTTCCTTGGTCGCTTCTACTGCTTGTTCCACTTTTTTAGAGACAACTTTTCCTGCTTGGCTGGCAGATTTTTCCGCATGTTTCACGACTTTCTTTGTCTCTTCTACAACCTTGGTCACTGTAGTTGAAAATGCACCTGAACGACGAAGGCTATTTCGCAATTGTTTTTTACGTTGGAGTTTCTTTGACATGATAAAATCCTTTCAATAAAAAATCCCTGCTCTGACAAGGATTTAATAAAGATATTCTATCAAGATTTTGGCAAAAAATCAAGAAAGTATCTGAATTTTAATAGTTTTGTTCACCAAACAATCCTTCTGGCAGATCATGAAATCCCTTGCCTGCTTTGAAGTTTTCAAACTTACCCAGCAAAAACTGGTAGGCATCCAAGCGGCTCTCGTAGCGAATCATGGCATCTTTGGCACGTTCATCTTGGTCTTCTTCGTAGACTTTTTGACTTTCCTTGTGCGCCATGTCGTTGATCATGATCTGGGTATTGACCCAGGTTTCAAATTCCTTCATAAATTCTTGTTCGTAACTCATTGATTCTCCTTATTCTAATCCACGGAAGTAGTCCGTATCAATCTCACGATAGGGTTGGATGTCCTGAACATACTCCAGCACACCTTGAAATTCTCCGTTCTCATCGTGTACTGCAGCGTAGGTGATGTGGACAAACTTGCCTCGCGACTCAGACTTGAACCACATTTCATACTTATCCTTAACCCCTTCACGAAGACCTTGCATGATGGCTTTGACTTTCTCCAAATATTTTGGAGGATGACATAACTCGACATTGCGTCCGACTTGGGACGGCGTCCGTTTGAAAATCATCTCATCAGCTGGCGTATTATCATTGTAATACTGGAAAATATCGTCTTTATTGACAAAGGTAATCTCCATGGGAAGGTGATTGAGGATGAGATTGGCCTGCTCGACCGAGAGATAGCCATTGCCAAAAGCCTGTTGACTATGGCGGTCCAGCACTGCTTCCTTTTCCTTAGGGGTAAAGGTAATGGTGAACTGACCTTCTGGCGTATCGATAACTTGTTGGACTTGACCTTCAGCCGTGTCTAGTTGAACAGGTTCCTCTGCACTCTTTTCCTCAAGGAAACTCTGGCGTTCTGGAACCCATTTCTCAGACGGACGGATGATGGCATAGCCATATGCATCGCTCTCCTCCGCAATCTGAAGCCAGTCATCCTGAGTGAAAGACTCGAGGAGAATCATGAGAAGGATGGACTCTTCCTTGAAAATCATACTTTCAAACTCTGTCGCAAAAGCTTCAAAAGCTTCCTTTACAGTGGAAATCGCCACTTCTGGTAGTGACTTGGCTGTCGCTAGAGCTGTCTGAAAAAGTTCCCTGATCTGATCATCCACTCCCCACATGACCTTAGGAGGTGAATCGTGTCCATAGCGCTCCATGATGGGGAAAAAGAGCTCTTCCTTGCGCTGGTAGTGGATGTCAAATTGCCCCAAAAGCCCCATTTGACGGACCAAACCCTTGCGCATCTCTGCCAGCATTTCCTCGTCTTCCATAGTCTCATAGGTATCCAACAATCTCCGAATGCGAATCAAGGCAGCACGGAGAGCCAGATTTTCATCCTTGAAGACGCGAACGGGGTGGCCTGGGTGCTCGGTATCTGCAACTTCGACACCCTTAACTGCATTTTTAAAAAGATTGGCATGGACATCACAGAGTTCCATGACATCTTCAAAGGTGACACCTGAGTCTGAGTTCATCAACTCGTGCTCCATGAGGGAAATCTCGATGGCTGACACACCTGTAAAGGTCGCATCAAAACGCTCCTGAACTGACTCAGGAGAGGCACCATTGTGCAATTCTAACAAAATATCCCGTAGGATATGAATCCGTTCATCTGCCATTAGTCTAATCCAATCACTTCGTAGCCATTTGCTTCTAGCGTGCGGACAATCTTGTCCATAGGAGTTCCTTCAAGCTTAGACCCCTGCTTGAGCGATACCTTGCGACCAACGGTGTTGCGCATCAAGGGATTAGCAAGGGGCTTAAAACCGAGCTCCACTAGGATTTCCAAAACTTCTGGGTGCTTGTCTACCACTTCTGCAACGGGAATTGACACATCAATGATATTATCCATGACGACCTCCATGTATGTTCTAAAATGATTTTACTGCTTATATTATACCACATGGGAAGAGATTAAAAAACTAGCAGCGGAGTTCCTGCTAGTTTCTTTCATTTCAAGTTATTCCTTATCATCTGGTTTTGCTAACCAGTGAGCCGTATCCATTAACTTATCTACAAGAAATAACTTTCCTAGACCAACAACAAGATTGTCATCTTTTTTCATTGTTTTCATCACTTTTAAACCCTGCATCGTAAAAAAGTAATTCCCGTAAGTCTTGGCTAGAATTTTAATGAAGCCCATATTACTCTCCTTCGATGATTTCGACTTCTTTTCGGATAATATCAACGTCTTTTTGATATTGAACTTCATTGTAGTTGACTAGTTTGGACAATTCCTGTTGCAATCTTTCTCCCATTGGCTTCATGGTCGCAAAGGTTAGGCCACCAGAAATGACTCCGCCTAGGATAGGAATCACTTTCCCCATTCCTTTGGCTAAACCTCCTTTTGTCAGATTAACACCAAAAATTTTCAAAATTTTCTCTAAGATAGGATACCAGAGCGTCTTTGTCAAGGCTTTCTTATTTACTACTTTTATGACTTGCTTGGCTACTGTCACACCGCCTGATCGAAGCAGAGCACCTGCACCATTTACTCCCAGCATCACACCGAGATACAGTAGGAGTGTGTTTTTAGCTTCCTCGCTTAACTCATTGCGCGATGCCCAGAGATCATCAAATCCGTAAATATACCCTAGTTCCTGAGCTAATTTTAATGAGAAAGCGTAAAACTGGGCTACATCTGTTGGAATGGTAATTGCCATGGCTAGGCCTCCAGGTAGACCTGCCAATACCGAAGTGCCGCTGGCCAGTAAGACATTGTCCTTAATACAGGTCTTTGCCACTCGGTCCAAGCTTTCCTGAGGTAACAAAGAAGTCGGCCCTTGTTCTAATAAGGTTGCAATATCCTTACGGTCTAATTCCTTGGAAAACTTTTCCACCAAAAATTTCTCTCGATCAACCTTGACTACAGGAAGTTTTACCACTTGTTGCAATACTTGCATAGCTATATCTTGTTTAGCCATATATCTCTCCGTTTTTCATTTATATCAAGCTTTATCATATCATACTATTTGAAATATACAAATTTTTTAAACCGATTTTTATTAGATAGATACATCGTCAAATAGCAATGATCCTACTCTGGCAACAAAAAAGAGGGTTGCCCCCCTTTCTTAGTTCTTATCCAGATTGCGTAGCATCTCGTCAATCTTGTTTCCATATTCGATGGATTCGTCTTTGACGAAGATCAAATCTGGGATTTTGTACAATTTCAAATTGCGACCAAGTTCACGTTTGATAGTACCAGTTGCTTTTTCAAGCCCGATTTGAGCTTTTTGGTTATCCGAAGCAAGGTTACTCAAAATGGTGTAGTAAACCTTGGCAACGGATAGGTCACCCAGCATCTGAACATCTGTGATGGTCACACCTTGGACACGGGGATCACGGACCTTCTTTTGCAAAATCTCATTGACTTCACGCTTGATTTCCATGCCCACACGATCCGTACGGAAATGATTTGCCATGATATTCCTTTCTCTACTTTGAACCAAAAGCTAGGCCAGCAGACCTAGCTATTTTTAAATTTATTGTTTTTCAGTTCAAATTGAAACGAAGTGCAATTTGAACTCATCCGCTTCTTTCGCTGTGGTGAAAGTGATGGAACTGATTTATCAGTCCCATCACAGGGGATTTTTGAGACCCTAGGCTCAAAAATAAGCAATGAAACCATTGGTTTGCTTGCGTCCCTCGCCACCTAAGAAAGGAGCAAAAATCTTAACGTTTGATTTCTTCCATGATGTAGGCCTCAATCACATCATCCATCTTGATATCATTGTAGCCATCAATCATCAATCCACCTTCACGACCGTTTGTAACTTCTTTGACGTCGTCTTTGTAGTGTTTCAAGCTTGCAAGTTCGCCGTCATAGATAACGACACCGTCACGGATAACACGAACTTTAGAGTCACGGGTAACCTTACCGTTGATAACCATGAATCCACCGATGGTTCCCACTTTAGATACCTTGAAGGTTTCTCGGATAAGAGCTTCACCGATGACTTTTTCTTCGAATTCAGGATCCAACATCCCTTTCATAGCTTCTTCCATCTCTTCGATAACCTTGTAGATAATGCTGTGGAGACGGATTTCTACATCGTCAGCATCTGCTTGTTGACGAGCTTGTGGTGTAGGACGTACGTTGAAACCGATGATAAAGGCATTTGAAGCTTCCGCAAGAGTCACGTCAGATTCATTGATGGCACCGACTGCTGAGTGAACGATGGTAACTTTTACACCTTCTACATCGATCTTTTGAAGTGAGGCAGAAAGGGCTTCAACCGAACCTTGTACGTCGGCCTTGATGATAACGTTAACAGACTTGAGTTCACCCGCTTTAAGCGTATCGAAGAGGTTTTCAAGGCTGACACGTTGGGTAGCTTGACGTTGTTTCATAAGAGCACGTTTGGCACGTTCTTCACCTGCTGCACGCGCAGATTTTTCATCTTCGTAAACGGCAAAGTGGTCACCCGCCATTGGCGCTTCGTTCAAACCTGTGATAGAAACTGGTGTTGATGGACCTGCAACCTTAACACGACGACCAAGGTCATTGGTCATGGCACGGACACGACCGAAGGTATTTCCGACAACGATTGGGTCTTGGACATTCAAGGTACCTTGTTGCACAAGAAGAGTTGCGACCGCACCTTTTCCTTTATCCAAGCGCGCTTCGATAACGGTACCGATAGCACGCACTGTTGGGTCTGCCTTGAGTTCTTGGATTTCAGCCACAAGAAGGACTGTTTCCAAGAGTTCATCGATATTTTGGTTGAACTTAGCTGAAATTTCGACAAACTCAGAATCTCCACCCCAAGCAGTTGACATGACACCGTGTTCTGCCAATTCACCGATAACGCGTTCTGGATTGGCACCTGGTTTATCAATCTTGTTGATAGCAACGATGATTGGAACGTTGGCCGCTTTTGAGTGGTTGATAGCTTCGATAGTTTGAGGCATAACCCCGTCGTCTGCCGCTACAACCAAGATGGTAATATCGGTAACAGATGCACCACGAGCACGCATCGATGTAAAGGCCGCGTGTCCTGGTGTATCAAGGAAGGTAATCTTCTTGCCGTTTTCCACGATTTGGTAGGCACCGATATGCTGAGTGATCCCACCTGCTTCACCTGTCGCAACACGAGAGTTACGAAGGGTATCTAGAAGGGTAGTTTTACCATGGTCAACGTGTCCCATGATCGTCACAACTGGTGGACGCTCAACCAATTCATCTTCATTGAGATAACCATCTTCGACGAAGAAACGTTCGATGTCCGCATTGTCCACTTCAACCTTTTGTTTGGCTTCGATACCATAATCTACCAATAGGAGTTCAATGGTGTCACCATCCAAAGATTGGTTTTGTGTGGCCATAACACCCATCATAAAGAGTTTCTTAACGATTTCAGCTGGTTCACGTTTGATACGTTTTGCGATTTCCGCAACAGTCATACCATCTGTATATTCAAATTCGCTTGGCAATTCATGGAACTTACGTTCTGTAACAGGTTTTGGTGCCTGATTGCGGTTATTTTGCTTGTTGCCTTTTTTATTCTTTTTATTATTATTCCAGTTACTATTTCTTTGATTTCTCACTTGATTCTGACTACTTCGATTCTTTTGTTGTTTTCTAGGACCATCTTCTTCGTGATCATAATCGTCACGTTCTTTGTCTGGTCGAGCTTGTTTTTTACGACGTGTATCCACTGGCGCTTCTTTCGCTACAGGAGCTACTGCTACGGCTGGCTGCGTTTGTTCAGCTAACTTAGCGGCTTCCTCAAAGATCTCCTCAGGTTCCTTGCGTTTATTAGCTTGAGCCAAAGCTTCTTTAGCAGCTTGCGATTGTTTGAAGCGCTCCTCGCTTGAGCGTGCGTACTCTGCATTTTGCTCTGCTTTTAGGGCTGCCGCACGGGCTTTAAAGTCAACACGTGGTCCAGCTGGTTTTGGCTGGAAGTCTTGTTGCTGACGGCGATCATTGCCACGATTTCCTTGACCTTGTGATTTTTTCCCTTGGTCGTTAAATCGGCGATTGTCGCGGTTCCCTTGACCAGGTTTGCCACCATTACGGCCGTCATTTTTCTGACGGTTACCATTTTGTTGTTGGTCACGGTTGTTGCCCTTGTTTTGTTTGCGTCGCTCTGCCTGCTCTTTGGCACGCGCCTCACGCTCCGCCTTGAAGTTTCGACTTTGTGGTCTTGCGGCCACTACTTTGTCTTCCTTAGGAGCTGCAGGTGCAGCTGGTTTACTTTCTTCCTTAGCGGCTACTGGTTTAGCTGATACAGGCTTTTCTGCTTTCTTTTCTACACTTGCTTTTGGTGCTGCAGGTTTTGCTTCTGCCTTAGGAGCAGGTGCAGGTTTAAAGCTAGCCGCGATTTGCTCAGCAGCAGCAGCTTCCACGCTCGATGAGTGGCTTTTCACATCCAAGCCCAACTCTTTTGCACGCGCTACAACTTCTTTACTTTCTTTTCCAAGTTCTTTTGCGATTTCGTACAATCTTTTCTTAGACAAATCATGTCCTCCTCTTCTATTCCATAAGAGACCTCATTTTCTTTGTAAATCCAGCATCTGTCACAGCCAAAACCTTTCTCGATTTCCCGACTGCTATGCTTAATTCCAGTGTTGAAAACACGGTTATAACTTCTACTTGATAATAGTCACTTTTATCTTGAATCTTCTTGGTTAGATTGGGGCCAGCATCATGGGCTAGAAAGACTAGCTTGGCTTTCTGGTCTTGAATGGCCTTGACCACCAATTCCTCACCCGATATGATCCTGCCTGCTCGTTGAGCCAGTCCCAAGAGATTGCTTATCTTTTGCTTATTCAAGTCCTAACTCTCTTCTTTTCACTTTGTGATCCACATAGGCGATCAACTCGTCATAAAAGCTTTCTTCAACTTCCATGTTAAAGCTACGGTTAAAGACTTTTTTCTTTTTAGCCTCTAGGGCTTCTGCATTGTCTAGCTTGATATAAGCGCCCCGGCCATTGGCCTTGCCTGTCGGATCGATAAAGACCTGTCCTTCTTTGTTCTTGACAATACGAAGTAAATCTCGCTTGTCAATCACATCGTTGGAAACAACAGACTTGCGCAAAGGGATTTTTCTTGTTTTCATCTTTCCCTCCTCTAGCAGCTTTTATTCTTCGATCAATTCATCCGCAACTGCGTAATCAATTTGACCTGCTTCTTCCATAGCTTCAAACTCACTGGCAGACTTGATATCGATACGGTAACCCGTCAAGTGAGCTGCCAAGCGAACGTTTTGTCCACGACGACCGATAGCAAGAGAAAGCTTGTTATCAGGTACAACGACCAAGGCACGTTTGCTGTCGTTTTCATCAAAGATAACTTGGTCAACCTCTGCAGGTGCGATGGCATTGTAGATAAACTCAGCTGGATCTGCTACCCACTCGATAACGTCAATGTTCTCTTCTACAGGAATCATACGGTCGCTCTTAGCGTCGTAGCGAGCTGGGTGGAACTTGCTGGTGATTTTCTTGATATTGGCACCACCACGCCCAACGATTGTCCCGATAGCGTCCACGTTTGGATTGTGGCTACGAACAGCAACCTTGGTACGGTCACCTGCTTCACGGGCCACACTCATGATTTCAACAGTTCCATCGTAAACTTCTGGAATTTCTTGCTCCATCAAACGCTTAATCATCTCTGGATGGCTACGGCTAACAAAGACGTTGACACCACGAGGATTGTCTTCAACCTTGTAAACGTAGACTTCGATACGGTCGTGGGAAGCAAAAACTTCTCCAGGGATTTGGTCTTGTTTGGACAATTGGGCTTCGATGCTGCCAAGATTGACATAAATAAAGCGGTTGTCAAAGCGTTCTACTGTACCAGACATGATTTCTTGCTCATGTTCTTTGTAAGTATTATAAGTGATGGCACGTGTTTGCTTGCGCATTTTTTCCATGATGGTTTGTTTTGCAGACTGGGCTGCTACACGACCAAACTCAGCTGGTGCTTCTTCAAACTTGATCTTGTCACCAAGCTCATAGGCTGAATTAATGGCAAGGGCATCTTTCAAGCTGATTTCCAAACGGCTATCAAATACTTCGTCTACAACTTCACGGACAGTATAAACTGTAAAGTCACCTGTTTTTTCGTTAAAGTCGATGGCTACGCTATCAGATTGACCATAACGTCTGCGATAAGCGGAACGAAGCGACTCTACTACTGCGTCGATGATGTCTTCTTTTTTGATTCCCTTGTCTTCTTCCAAAATGCGGAAGGCCTCTAGCATTTCTTTACTCATGTTTTCTTCACTTTTGAATTCTCAAAAGCTATCCTTTCTTTTCTATAGTTTTACTGCTAAACGTGCTTTTGATACTAAACTGTATGGAATTTGGACGGTTTTCTTACGTGTCTTGTCCATATACTCCATAGTCAACTCATCCTCTTCAAAGGACAGCAAGGTTCCTTCAAAGACTTTTTGCTTATCGATGGCTTGATAGAGCCCGACATGGATGTATTTTCCAACTGCTCCAGCGACGGCATCCTTGGTTTTCAAAGGACGTTCCAAGCCTGGACTGGTGATTTCTAGGAAATATTGTTCTGGGAAGGGATCAGGCTTGATGGTGTCTAGAACAGGACTGATAATTTCTGTCAGGTCTGCCGTGTCGTTCAAGGTAATTCCTTCAGGTTTATCTACAAAAATACTGAGAATCATGTCACTGCCAATCTTTCCATACTCGATATCCACGAGTTCGAAAGGCGTTTGGATGACAGGTTCTACAACTTCTCTGACTAATTCTACGATTGTTGCGATTGCGTCCACCTCCTCATAAGCAAGAGGCGAAGATATTTCCCCGCCTCTCTTTCTCATATTCTTACTATCAGTATAGCACGTTTGTCAATTTATGTAAAGTATAAGCACTCAAACGGCTGGTTTTTAAGCTATTTCTTAAAATTCTGCCTCAACTCGGTAGATCACTTGACCCTTGTTGGAGAATTTTTGCTCATATTCCGTCATGACATTGCCTTCAAAATCACTGGCATGTAAGTCCAACCAAACTCCGTTCAGTTTCATCCCATACTGAGAAAAACTCACCAGGCTGTACTCAAACAAGCCACGGTTATCTGTCTTGAAATGGATTTCCCCATTCTCAGGCAAGATACGCTTAAAGGTATCCAAGAAACTCTTGTAGGTCAAACGACGTTTTTCATGGCGTTTTTTAGGCCAGGGATCAGAAAAGTTTAGGTAGAGACGATCAATCTCACCGTCTTCAAAGTAGTCTGTCAAATCTGAACCATCTACCCACAACAACTTGATATTGGGCACTCCAACTTCTAATACCTTATCCAAGGCATAACTTAACACCGACTTTTGGATATCAATCCCGATATAGTTGATGTTAGGGTTTTGTTTGGCCATTCCTGATACGAAGGCTCCTTTTCCACTTCCAACCTCAACATGAATCGGATGATCATTTCCAAACAAGTCTCGCCATTTCCCTTTTGCTTCCAAGGGATTGAGGACAACATACTGGGGATTAGCCTCTAGTAACTCTGTCGCCCCTTTACGATTTCTAACTCTCATCTCTTCTTTCCATACTTGTCACGGAAGACACGCAAGGCATAAATCTCCCGGTTTACATTGTCTAAATCTTGATTTTCACAGTATTTGGCAATCTGGTTCAAGTAAGAATACTGACCATACCAGTACAATTTATCTAACACTGTCTGATTGTACTTATAGCCGTAGTCTCTCAACCATTGACGCCACTGATGATCTGGAATGTAGTGGCATAGCAAATGCGCCACATCAAACATACGATCCGTCAGACGAACCGAATCCCAATCCACTAGATAAACGAGTCCACTCTCTGTCTCAATCCAATTACTATGGCGAAGATCCCCATGCACAATCGTTGCATGGTCTTCTCTAAAACTTGGAACCGTCTTACCTAGCTCAGCAATCACACTATTCAAGTAGTGATTCTGTTGCAAGATTTCTGGTACTTCTTGTTGCCAAGAACGCAATAAATCAACCGGTTTTTCCATGGTATATCCCAAACGACTCAACTGCTTCATCAAGGGACGCGAGCGGTGAAGACGGTTCAAGATTGTAATAATTTGTTTGCGATTCATATCGTAGGGAGTCAAGATTTTGCCCGTCAACCATTCTTGGGCACACATATCACGACCATCCGCTAAACGACGAGTCCATAGTAATTGAGGAGCGATTTGTTCTCTGGCTAGGCCAGGTAGGATTGGAGAGGTGTTCATTTTTACAAAGACGCGCTTCCCATCAGGGTAGCTTCCCATATAAGCCTTGCCGCTCTTCCCTGGTATCGGGGTCAGCGTTAGCTCAATATCACCCAAGTCCATTTCTTTCCTCCGTATAAAGTTTCCTTACTATTCTACTAGTTTTTTGTCTATTCGTCAACCAATCTTTTCACTTGATAAGGTAAATAAAACAATTGTAGGACAAGACTTGCTCCTACAAGAGCCAACAAGGCTATTTTTTCTTGCAAAACTACTGCTCCGACTAGCAATTCCAACAAAAGAACGACACTTCCAACACCGAGCATTATCTGTTTCAAACCCTTCTCTTTTTCACCCTTTTCTAAAGGAAAGAGCTGGGTCAAGTACTGGTAGTCAAGGGCACGATAGAGAGCCAACAACTGGAAGAGCATAAGATAATTAAACAGGACAACTACTGCCGTCGCGATCCAAGATTGCTCGATAAAGATCACAGCTAACAAGGATAAGAGCAAGAGGCGGAGACTGAGGGCAAAGAGGTCTCCATTTCGCAGATAAGAGCGGAGATAGAGGTTTTGCCAGATCTTCCCTGGCACCTTTTGAACAGTCTTTAGGATGAAATCCAGATAAGCGCGACGCTTGACACTATTTGAAACGCCCTTGACCTGAGTAAAGAGGGCAAAGAAACGAAGTAAGACTTGCTTACGCTTGCTTTCTTGGGCAATGACATAGTCCCAGTTCAGTCCAGTTTCAGTGAAAAATTTGCTTGCTTTGTGGCGAAAGACTAGGTATTTCCCAACTCCTAAAAAAAGCACATAGACGAGAAAGACTGGCAAGCCATAGCCCATGGCTAAAAACAATGGCGCAAACAAGAGTAAAAAGAGGGTTTGCACAATTGTCCAGAAAACCAATGAACGCACCGTCTGCCCTTTGAGGTATGACTTGACCTCCTCTTCAGCTACTAAGAGAAAGAGCTTGTCAGGTACTTCTATGTAGGTCGCGATTCCTCCCCAAGCCAAAAGCAAGGCAGATACAATTCCCAAAAACAAGAGGATGGGCCAATGATTTTCAGGAAAATGTTGCAGGAGTTGACTGTACTGGTAGGCTAAAAAACCGATGAGAACCAGCAGGAATAAGACAAAGTGGTCATTGAGAACATAACGCAGATAACCGACACACTCCTTACGAAAAGCCTGCTTTCTCCTTAAAAACAAGTCTTTCATAGGTCCCCCTCTTTGGTCAGAGCCAAGTAAATATCATTCAAGCTAGCCTCGGGCATATCAAAAGCCTCGCGGAGTTGCTGGAGGTTCCCCTGAGCCCGCACCTCTCCCTTGTGGAGAATAACAAAGGCGTCACACATCTTCTCCGCCGAGTCCAGCACGTGGGTACTCATGAGGATGGACTTGCCTTTTTGCTTTTCTACTTCCAAAAGCTGAATCAAGTCTGCAATAGCTAGCGGATCCAGACCAAGAAAAGGCTCATCCACGATAAAGAGACTCGGATCCACCACAAAAGCACAGATAATCATGACCTTCTGCTTCATCCCTTTGGAGAAATGCACAGGAAACCAATCTAATTTTTGATCCAAACGAAACATCTTTAACAAAGGTTCTACTCGCTCAAAAGCTATATTTTGCTCAATACCATAAGCCATGGCAACCGTCTCGATATGCTCCCTGAGGGTCAGTTCTTCATACAAGCTAGGCGTCTCTGGGATGTAGCCAATCTGCTTGCGGTAGCTAGTCGCATCTTCTCGCAGGGTTAGACCATTAATCTTGATTTCCCCACTGTAAGGTGTCAAAAGACCGATAATTTCATTGATAGTCGTTGATTTTCCAGCACCGTTAAGACCAATCAAACCAACCAACTGCCCACTTTCAACTGTAAAGGACACATCTTTCAAGACAGGGACGTGAACATAGCCACCTGTCAGGTTTTTAATTTCTAACATATTTTCTCCGAATCTGGTATAATGTAGCTATATTATATCAAAATTCAATACAGTAGAGGTGGATTTTATGTCAGATTGCATTTTTTGTAAGATTATCGCAGGGGAGATTCCTGCTTCAAAAGTATACGAAGATGAGCAGGTTCTTGCCTTTCTTGATATCTCTCAAGTAACGCCTGGACACACCTTAGTCGTACCAAAAGAACACTATCGCAATCTTTTGGAGATGGACGCCGCAAGTGCCAGCCAACTCTTTGCCCAAGTGCCAACAGTGGCTCAAAAAGTCATGAAGGCTACCAAGGCCGCCGGAATGAACATCATCGCCAACTGTGAGGAAGTTGCTGGTCAAACAGTCTTTCATACCCACGTTCACCTCGTTCCTCGCTACGATGCAGAAGATGACCTCAAGATTGACTTTATTACTCATGAACCTGACTTTGACAAGCTTGCCCAAGTCGCTGAAACCATTAGAAACGCTTAAGGAGATGCCATGAAACTATCAAATCTACTGCTATTCGCAGGAGCTGCAGCTGGAAGTTATTTTGTCGTGAAAAATCGCCAAGCCATTCAGGATGAAGTGCTAGATACAACTGACCGCGTCCAAGCTATCAAAGATGATTTAGATATCATCCAAAACAGCCTACAAATCATCGACCAACAAAAAGCCCTTATCAAGGAATACCAAAAAGATTTAACCTATAAATTTAAAGTCTTGGAAAAAGATTTCCAGACTAGACTAGCTGTGATAAAAGAAACACAGGAGCTTGAGGATAAGTAAAAAGAGCCAATTGGCTCTTTTTACTTTATTCTCCTTCAAAGGCATCTTTAATATGGTCAAAGAAGCCTTTTTTCTTTGGATTGACTTTCAAGTCACCTGCAGCTGCGAATTCTTTAAGCGCTGCTTTTTGGCGGTCGTTCAGACCTGTCGGAGTCACGACATTGACAGTAACGTATTGGTCACCAACAGCACCACCACGAAGGCTCGGTGCTCCCTTGCCACGTAGACGGAATTTCTTGCCAGTCTGAGTTCCCTCTGGGATAACCAATTCGACAGCGCCATGCACAGTTGGAATTTCCACAGTATCTCCTAGAGTTGCTTGGACAATATTGAGATTTAACTTGTAGAAAATGGTTGTTCCTTCACGTTCAAATTTATCACTAGCTTCAACTGAAACCACCACGTACAAGTCCCCGTAAGGTCCACCGTTAAAGCCTGCTTCACCTTGACCAGCTAGGCGGATTTGTTGGCCAGTTTCTACACCAGCAGGAATTTTCACATGTACGCTATGAGCTTGTTTTTCATGACCTGTTCCATGACAAGTTGTACATGGATCCTTGATTTCTTTTCCGCGACCATGACAGACATCACAGGTTACTTGGCGACGCATCATACCAAGAGGAGTCTGCGTATCGACGTTAATAACACCAGCACCATGACAGCGTCCACAGGTGACTGGACTTGTTCCTGGCTTAGCTCCAGATCCGTTACAGGTACGACAGCTTGCTTCACGGTTGTATTTCACTTCTTTTTCCGTTCCGAAGATGGCTTCTTCAAAAGTCAAATTCACACGGTATTGGAGGTCATCCCCTTGACGAGGAGCGTTTGGATTGCGCGAAGCTCCGCCTCCCCCGAAAAAACTTGAGAAGATATCTTCAAAACCACCGAAGCCACCTGCTCCGTCAAAGCCACCGAAACCGCCAGCACCACCAAAGCCACCGTTGGCACCTGCAGCACCATATTGGTCGTAGGCTGCCCGTTTTTGGTCGTCACTCAAAGTCTCATAGGCTTCTTGAACTTCCTTGTACTTTTCCTCAGCACCAGGCTCCTTGTTGATATCTGGGTGGTATTTTTTGGAAAGCTTACGATAAGCTTTTTTGATCTCGTCTGCCGAAGCGTTTTTTGACACCCCCAGGCGATCATAAAATTCAGTATTGTTCATAATTCAAGATACAAAGGGCGTCAAACGGACACAGCCAAAATAGGAGTTTTAACGACGGACGCGTGCGTCCTAGAAAAAACTATCTTTTTGGCACAGTCCGTAGCCCGTGTTCAGTTGCGAACACCTTTGTTCCTTTCTATTGATATTGTGAATCAAACCTCGATTTAGGTCGGGTTCAATTCCTTTCTTTTATATTGATGAGACAAAACCCCAACAAATCAGGTTCAGTTTCTTTTTACCGAAAAACAGAGGCTGGGTTGCAACCTCTGGATTTCTTCCTATCATTACGACGTTCGAGTTTTAAAAATCAAACTAGTAATGCTAAATCGAGCACTCCCTAACCTCTTGGTGAAAAAGACAAATCTTCCTAGAAACTAAAGTTTCTGCGTCAGATTTCCTATTTTCACTGTGAGGTTTTAACGGGCTTTGCATCTTACTTTTCAGTAAACTCTCCATCTACGACGTCATCGCCTGCGTTTCCTGTTGCTTGTGCGCCTTCTGCTCCTGCTTGAGCTTGTTGGGCTGCTGCGGCTTGTTCGTAGAGTTTAACAGCAAGGCCTTGAGCTTTTTCGTTCAAAGCTTCGAGTTTTGCTTTCATTTCGTCCAAGTTGTTGTCTTCTTGAGCTTTTTTAAGGTCATCAAGGGCAGCTTGGGCAGCATCACGTTCTGCGTCGAAGCCTTTGCCTTCAGTTTCCTTGATTGTCTTTTCAGTCGCAAAGATAGCTTGGTCTACTTCGTTACGAAGGTCAACTTCTTCCTTACGTTTCTTATCTGCTTCAGCGTTTGCTTCTGCATCTTTCATCATGCGGTCGATTTCTTCGTCTGTCAAACCTGAGTTAGATTGGATGACAATTGTTTGTTCTTTTTGAGTTCCAAGATCTTTAGCCTTAACAGATACGATACCGTTCTTGTCGATGTCAAATGTTACTTCGATTTGTGGAATACCACGAGGTGCAGCTGGGATGTCAGTCAATTGGAAGCGTCCAAGAGTCTTGTTATCTGCTGCCATTGGGCGTTCACCTTGAAGAACGTGGATATCAACGGCTGGTTGGTTGTCTGCTGCAGTTGAGAAGACTTGTGACTTAGATGTTGGAATAGTAGTGTTGCGGTCGATGAGTTTTGTGAAGACGCCACCCATTGTTTCGATACCGAGTGATAATGGCGTTACGTCAAGAAGGACAACGTCTTTAACATCACCAGTGATCACACCACCTTGGATGGCAGCACCCATAGCAACTACTTCATCAGGGTTTACTGATTTGTTTGGTTCTTTACCAGTTTCAGCCTTAACAGCTTCTACAACGGCTGGGATACGAGTTGAACCACCAACAAGGATGACTTCATCGATTTCTGACAAGCTCAAACCTGCATCTGAAAGGGCTTGACGAACTGGAACTTTTGTACGTTCTACAAGGTCACGAGTCAAATCGTCAAATTTCGCACGAGTCAAAGTCATTTCCAAGTGAAGAGGTCCAGCCTCACCAGCAGTGATAAATGGCAAGCTGATTTGTGTTGAAGTTACACCAGAAAGGTCTTTCTTCGCTTTTTCAGCCGCATCTTTCAAACGTTGCATTGCCATCTTGTCAGTAGACAAGTCAATACCGTTTTCTTTCTTGAATTCTGCTACCAAGTGGTCGATGATTTTTTGGTCAAAGTCGTCACCACCGAGTTTGTTGTCCCCTGCAGTTGACAATACATCGAAGACACCGTCACCCAATTCAAGGATAGAGACGTCGAATGTGCCACCACCAAGGTCAAATACCAAGATTTTTTCTTCTTTGTCAGTCTTATCCAAACCGTAAGCAAGAGCGGCTGCAGTTGGTTCGTTGACAATACGTTCTACTTCAAGACCAGCGATTTTACCAGCGTCTTTTGTTGCTTGACGTTGAGCATCGTTAAAGTAAGCTGGAACTGTGATAACTGCTTTGGTTACTTTTTCACCAAGGTATTCTTCAGCGTAACCCTTCAAGTATTGAAGAATCATAGCTGAGATTTCTTGTGGAGTGTATTCTTTTCCGTTAGCAGAAACTTTTTCAGAAGTTCCCATCTTAGATTTGATAGAGATCACCGTATCTGGGTTTGTAACTGCTTGACGTTTTGCAGCATCACCAACGATGATTTCACCGTTTTTGAATGACACTACAGATGGAGTTGTGCGGTTCCCTTCTGGGTTTGCGATGATTTTGCTTTCAGTTCCTTCAAGAACTGCAACTGCTGAGTTTGTTGTACCTAAGTCAATACCGATAATTTTAGACATGTGTTTTTCTCCTTAAATTTATCTTTTTTCTTTTTGATACTCTTCTTAAGTGGCGGCGCCGTCAGAGCTTGACCTCGTCAATCTCTTTGACTAAACTTTGAGCCTAAGGTCTCAAAGTTTGCGCAAATAGCGCCACGGCGAAGAGTATCGCCTTTGGTTCGCTTCGCTCACTATTGCAAAGCTGAACAACTTTCTTAACTTTCTTCATAGTTTATTGTCATTTCGGACAAGTTTCCTATTATGTTACGACACGAGGAGTCGAAATCGATATTATTTCGACTACGAGTTAGTAAGGAGGCTAGGCAAACGCCATAGCGATTGCCGTTTTCTGACGAGTTGCTTTAGCTACCGTCAGAATTTCCTAATCGAACACGCCCTAAGCTCTGGGTAAAAAAGATAGATTTTCTTGTGTTCATCGAACACTTCGTCAATCTCCTATTTTTACTGTGAGCTTTTTACGGGCTTTGTATCTTAGTTATAAACCACCACCATGGCTGGGCGTAAGATGCGGTCATGGAGTTTGTAGCCTTTTTGGAAGACTTGTGCTATAGTGTCTGCGGGGTGTCCATCGTCTGCTGGGAGAGTTTGGATGGCCATGTGATAGTTATGGTCAAATTCGCCGTCAGCTGCGATTTCTTCAATTCCTTCGTCTTTCAAGGCATGTACCAAGCTCTCTTGCACCATCTCCAATCCTTTTTTGACGTCGTCTGTCAAACCTTCAACTGCTAGTGCACGTTCTAGGTTATCGAGTGATGGTAAGATTGCTTTTGCCAGGTCTTGGCTACGATAACGTTGCAAGTTTTGACGTTCTTCATTGGCACGGCGTTGAATATTTTGCATTTCTGCATGAGCGCGAAGGTATTTGTTTTCGAACTCATCCGCACGTTCATTTGCCAAGTCCAACTCAGACTTCTCAGGAGTTGTTTCTTCAGTTGTTTCCACAACTTCCTCTTCTTTCATTTCTTCGTTTTTTTTATCTTGGGCCATTTTCGCCTCCTTTAATGATTTCAATCTTAATGTACTTCATAATGATTGCTACTGAGATAGCGATAAAAATCTGTCAACTTCATGGTCAAAACACGATTGACCACATTGACTTGGTTGACCAATTGCTGGTAATCCAGATTGACCGGACCGATAATCGCTAGAATTCCAAAACCCCGATAAGGAATGAGGAATTTACTGCTAATCACTGCTAGGTCTGCCAGACAAGACTCTTGACTGTCCGCAACACGCACATTTTGCATCTGATCTTCATGCAGACCTTCACGAATTTCCAAGGCCACCTTCTGTGGTTGGTCAAAGAACTGATAGGCTGCTAGATTGGCAAAATTCAAGAGATTAACCTTGCCAGATACTACAATGTTTTCGTTGAACATTTCTTTAAAAATGTGTTCAAAGAGATCCATGACATTGTCCGTTGTTGTGAAGTAACGCTGGATAATCTGCGGAATCTCCGTCCGAATCTTGTAGTGAATATCCAGAACGGTGTGACCGAGAAAACGTTCCTGAATGATGCTCTTCAGTTTCAACAAATCTTCCTGCAAGAAATTCCTTGGAATCAAAAACTGACTGGTAACCGTTCGAGACTCGTCTAGGGTGAAAACTGCAAGAGCAGTATGTTGTCCTAGAACGACAATATCGAAAGCCGTCAGGCGCTGTCTACTCGGCTCAACATCCAGTGCTACTACCGTACAGCCACTCAAGTCTGTTAGTAGATTGGCGGCCTCTTGCAGAATATCCTCCAGTTTGAAGAATTCCTGATCAAAGGCTTTGACAATCTCATAAACCTCATTCTCAGCTAGTCGATCAAAAGCCAGCGAGTGTTTCACATAGTACTGAAAACCAGCCACACTAGGCATCCGACCACTTGAAGTATGAGCTTTCTCAAGCAACCCTTGTTTTTCTAGAGCTGCCATATCATTACGAATGGTAGCACTACTAGAATTAATAGACTCTTGTAGCGCCTTGGATCCGACAGGTTCGTGCGTTTTGGTAAAGATGTCAATAATCAGATTTAAAATATCCTGCTGACGCTCTGTAACCATCTCATCACTCCTCTCTGTCAGATTGATTAGCACTCGATACACACAAGTGCTAACTCATGATTCTATTATACACCCTTAGAAGAGAATGTCAAGACAAAAACTCAAAAAATTAGCACTCTTTTGTCAAGAGTGCTAAAAATCAGTCTAAAGACCTAGAATCTTACTTTTTATCTACTTGGTATTTCCTTTTTAGTCTGAAATAACCATAGATTAGATAAGAAATCATGAGACCGTAAATACCGAAAATAAGAAAGAAAGATGAAGAGAGATCTTCTCTATATAGAACCAAGCAAACAACAAGCCCACCCAAAAGGGTAGCTATAGAAGGACGAAGTCTAGAGATCACCATTTCCCATTTAAGAGGATGATTCCTATAGAAGACTTGATCCTCCGGAAGTAACTCAGAAGCCGGTTTCCGAAAAATAGAAGACGGACAAACCTCTACAAGCTCCCAACCTCTATCTTTCAAACTTTCTAGCTGATGATAATATTTCTTAAAAAACTGTTTACCACACACAAGGTAAATCACATCATCTGGCTCACTTTCTTCAAAATAGAAAATCCACCATCTACTCGTTTTATATCTCCAACCTTGCAAATACATTTCACGTAAATAGTCTTCTTCCTTATCATAATCAAGAATGCCAAACATCCGAAATTGTACCTTGCTATTCATTGTCTTACCTCCAAATTAGAAAACAGGCATTGTTTCATTTATCAGATAATTCTTTCCACTTTTGAAACAATCTCCAAAAAATATAAGAAATCTGAATCGCAAAAATAATCAATAAAACACAATCTATTATGAAAATCAAAAATACTTCCCAACTGAAAGAACTAGCTCCACTGACAAACTTTGAGAAAACCGGTAGTAGAGCTAAAAAGAGAAGCAAAATAGGAAGCATACGCATTATTAAAATCCGTTTGACCACAGCTAACTTCCCGGCCGCGTCATTATAAATTTCAAACTCGGCATCCGATTCAATTTCAAAATGTACTTTTCTAAAGTAGGAAAAACCATTAAAGTCTGTAATATGCTCCCATCCACAGTCTTTAAACAGTTGCAAATAGGAGGCTCTCTCTGATTTTTTCATTGGATAAAAGTCTAACTGATAAGACACCTGCTCCGGTTGGCACTTTTCAAAGGTATACTTAACTGCAAACAACAAGATAGAGTAGGTTACTTCCTTGAGTTTCCAGCCCTCAGCATGCATTTTTCTAAGATATAAAGCCTCTCTATCATAATCCGCAATGGTAGCAATTCTATAAATAACCTTCTTTCCCATCATCCTTCCTCCCGACTGTTTCTATAGAGCCGCTCAATACGTTTCAATTCAATATCTAAGACTTTGCGTCCCAAATCTGTTATCTGATAAATTTTCCGTTTTTCCTCTTCTCGGACAAAGAAAATCAAGCCATCCTTTTCCATCTTTGACAAGGTCCCATACATAGTTCCAGGACTAATCGAAACTTGCGAATCTGTCATCTCCTTGACCTTTTGTGTGATACCATATCCATGGTTCTCCTTCTGTAAACAAAACAAGATATAAAAACCCGTTTCAGTCATGGGAAGGTAAACACGCCTAATCTTATCTGTTAATTCCATTTAACCACACCTCCTATTTAGTTCGATACATCGCGATTCGTTATATAAACTATATCACAGTTCGATATAAAATGCAAAAAAAAGATCACCCTCAGGCAATCTTTCTTCTATATTAGTAAAGATCTAAATAATTATCAACTTCCCATTGTGAAACGAAGGTTGCATAGCTAGCCCACTCGATACGCTTAGCTTCAAGGAAGCTCGTATAGATGTGTTCACCTAGGGCTGCCTTAACCACTTCATCTTCTGTCAAAGCTTTCAAGGCGTTATGAAGCGTTGATGGAAGATCGGTAATTCCAGCCTCTTTACGTTCTTCAGCAGTCATGATGTAGATGTTTTCTTCGATTGGAGCAGGAGCCTCGATTTTGTTTTCAATACCATGCAAACCAACTTCCAAAAGAACTGCCATCGCGATGTATGGGTTTGCCATTGGGTCCACTGAACGCAACTCAAGACGAGTTCCCATACCACGTGAAGCCGGTACACGAACTAGTGGCGAGCGGTTACGACCAGCCCAAGCAATGTAAACTGGCGCTTCATAACCAGGAACCAAACGTTTGTAGGAGTTAACTGTTGGGTTCATGATAGCAGTATAGTTATAGGCATGCTTAATCAAACCACCAAGGAAATGGTAGGCTGTTTCAGACAACTGCATTCCCTTTGGATCATTTGGATCAAAGAAGGCGTTATTCCCATTCTCATCAAACAAGGACATATTACAGTGCATACCTGATCCAGCAATACCAAATTTTGGTTTCGCCATAAAAGTCGCATAAAGACCGTGTTTACGAGCGATGGTTTTTACAACGAGTTTAAAGATTTGAATCTTATCACAGGCACGGAGGACTTCATCATACTTGAAGTCAATTTCATGTTGACCAACCGCAACCTCGTGGTGACTTGCTTCTACTTCAAATCCCATTTTAGTCAAGACATTAACGATTTCACGACGCGTATTGTCCGCAAGGTCAGTAGGCGCCAAATCAAAATAGCCACCCTTGTCATTCACTTCAAGTGTCGGGTCCCCATTTTCATCCAACTTAAATAGGAAGAATTCTGGCTCTGGACCAAGGTTGAAGGATTTGAATCCTACTTCTTCCATGTGACGAAGAGCACGTTTGAGGTTGCCACGAGGGTCACCTGCAAATGGTTCACCTTCTGTTGTATAAACATCACAGATTAAACCTGCAACACTTCCGTTTTCATCTCCCCAAGGAAAGACTGTCCACGTATCCAAGTCTGGGTACAAGTACATATCTGACTCATTGATACGTACAAAACCTTCAATAGAAGAGCCATCAAACATGGCTTTGTTTGACAAGACCTTATCTAACTGTTCATCTGTAGCAGGAATTTCGACGTTTTTCATGGTTCCCAGAATATCTGAAAACATGAGACGGATAAAGGTAACATTTTTTTCCTTGACTTCACGACGAATATCTGCAGCTGTGATTGGCATGTGTTTACTCCTTAATTTTTGACTACTTGCGATTGACTAACCGCGACCAAAAGGTGACTGCGCTGAAGCAAAGCGTCCTTGTTGGAGGAGCTCATTATGAAGCGCACGACGCACCTCCGTTGGGCTCACTGCTTTCTTGGATTTCGCCTCACGCTCAGCGTATTTCTTCTTAATGGCAGCAATATTGAAACCTTCAGAGATATAATCTTTGATCTCAAGCAATCGATCCATGTCATTCAAAGAATACATACGACGGTTCCCTTCGTTTCGATCAGGCTTTATCAACTCTTGATCTTCATAATAACGAATCTGGCGCGCCGATAGATCGGTCAACTTCATCACACTACCGATAGGAAAAACAGCCATATTTCGACGAAATTCTTTTTCCTTCATTTACAATTTCCTTCTTTCTGTCTATTATAGTCTAAAAAAATCTATACGTCAATTAATAATGTCACAAAATGTAACATTATTTTCTTTTTTTCTCTAAAAGATTTCTGAAACGATCAATATCATAATTTACGAGTATTGCCACAAAAACACCCATAAAAGTTTCAAATACACGAGCAAACACGTACAAAATTGTCTCCCCGCTCGGTATCGATAGGGTAATAATCAACATTGCCGAAACTCCGCCGATAACTCCCGCCTTATTATTCATGGCGACATTTGTCATAATGGTTAACATGGTGCAGATTGGAACGATCAGCAAGGTCACCCAAAAGGCTTCTTGAAATAGAGTGTTTAAAAGGAAGAAAACAAGGGCGTAGAAACCTCCGATACTGTTTCCTAGAATGCGTGATGTCCCAAAATGAACACTCTTGTCAAAGCTTTCTCTCAAACTAAAGACTGCTGTCAAAGCCCCAATTTGAAGTCCCTTCCAACCAAAAAATCCAAAAATCAAGAGAACTAAAAAAACAGCAATTCCGGTTTTAAAGGTTCGTAGACCAAGCTTGAACTGTGACTTATCAAATTTATATTTTTTAAAATAACCCATAATCTCAACTTTCTATTTCCATTTTATCATAAATTAGTTGATTTTATGAGCCAAAATCGATAGGAAACGTTTTTAATTCAAACAACAAGAAAAAGAGGAAACAAAGTTCCTCTTTTCATCGTTTCATTTAGGAAAGCTTATTTTTCTGTAAGTGCTGCCAATCCAGGCAATACTTTACCTTCAAGGAGTTCCATTGATGCTCCACCACCAGTAGAGATCCATGAGAACTTGTCTGCGCGACCAAGGTTGATCGCTGCTGCAGCTGAGTCACCACCACCGATGATTGATTTCACGCCTGGTTGTTTCACAATAGCGTCCATCACACCGATTGTTCCAGTTTGGAAGTCAGGGTTTTCAAATACACCCATAGGTCCGTTCCAGACAACAGTTTTCGCACCAGTCAAGGCTTCGTCAAATTTAGCGATAGATTTTGGACCGATGTCCAAACCAAGGAAGCCTGGATCAACTGCTTCACCTTCAGTGTCTTTTACTTCAGTGTAGTCAGCAAATGCGTTTGCTTCTTTTGAGTCAACTGGCAAGATCAATTTACCGTTTGCTTTTTCAAGAAGAGCTTTCGCAACATCCAATTTGTCTTCTTCTACAAGTGAGTTACCGATTTCGATACCTTGTGCTTTGTAGAATGTGTAAGTCATCCCACCACCGATAAGGACTTTATCAGCTTTTTCAAGCAAGTTTTCGATAACACCGATCTTGTCTGAAACTTTTGAACCACCAAGGATTGCTACGAATGGACGTTCTGGAGCTTCAACAGCTTCTTGGATGTAGGCAATCTCGTTTTCAAGAAGGAATCCAGCAACTGCTTTTTCAACGTTTGCTGAGATACCAACGTTAGATGCGTGTGCACGGTGAGCTGTACCGAATGCATCGTTTACGAAGATACCATCTCCAAGTGATGCCCAATATTTACCAAGTTCAGGATCGTTTTTAGATTCTTTCTTGCCGTCAACATCTTCGAAACGAGTGTTTTCAACCAAGAGAACTTGTCCATCTTCAAGAGCGTTGATCGCAGCTTCCAATTCAGCACCACGAGTGACACCTGGAAGGAAAGCAACGTCTTGACCCAATTTAGCTGCCAAGTCAGCAGCTACAGGAGCAAGTGATTTACCTTCTTTGTCTGCTTCTTCTTTTACACGTCCAAGGTGAGAGAAGAGGATTGCACGTCCACCTTGTTCAAGAATGTACTTGATAGTTGGAAGAGCTGCAGTGATACGGTTGTCATTGGTAATCACGCCATCTTTAACAGGTACGTTGAAGTCAACACGAACGAGAACTTTTTTCCCTTTCAAGTCAACGTCTTTAACAGTCAATTTTGCCATTAGATATGACTCCTTCTTTTTTTATACGTGTTAATTATATCACAAAATCAGCAAAAGAGATAGAAAAAGCCTAAACTTTTCTTGTTCTTTCTTGAGACTGAAATTAGGATTTTTTAAAATCAAATCTAGAAAAACCTTATCAAATAAGTAATCAAAGCAAGATAAAATAATCAAAACAAGGCCTGACCGACTTGCAGTCAAACCTTGTTTTTTAGTTGTTATGAGAAATTCCAAGAATTCTAAATCGATTAGTCTTCTTTCTTCTTTCTAGCAAGCAAGCCATATGCACTCATTGCTCCGAAAAGTCCCATAGCTACTAGACTGGCATCTGTTTCTACACCAGTATTTGGCAGTTGATTTGTTGACTTTTCAACTTTTACCGATGCTGCTAAAGACGCTTGGTCTGTTGTTTGTGAGTCTAGCTCTTCTTTTGTTCCAACTTCTGTGATTTCTGGGACAGCTTCCTTGAGAACTTCAGTTGAACGAAGGGTGCGTTTGCCTTGGGCATCCACCTCTACAAAGTGACGAACTTGGCCTTCCGCTCCTGCTTGAACTAGCTGACGTTGACCTTTCAGAAGGCTTGCATTTGGTCGCTCTTGACGTTCGAAGGCTACTGTATCCTCTTCAATTTCTAGTTTCGAAATTTCTAAAACTAGGTCTTTTACTCCCTCAGCCGGTTGGTTACTTGACAAAACTTTTGTTCCAACTTCTGTGATTTCTGGGAGGGCTTCCTTGAGAACTTCAGTTGAACGAAGGATGCGTTTGCCTTGGGCATCTACTTCTACTAGACGACGAACTTGGCCTTCCGCTCCTGCTTGAACTAGCTGGCGTCGTCCTTTGAGAAGCTCAGCGTTTGGTCGCTCCTGACGTTCAAAGGCTGTTGTTTCAGTTTCAATAACTAGTTCAGGGAGGGCTTCAACTGTTGGAGCCACTTCATTTGGATCCATGCTTCCAACATGATTGCTTTCTTCTGCTGGTGCTAGTTTCTTATTCAACTTTTCTTTCATGTCCGAAAAAGCTTGTGGAGTTGGTGTTTGTGAAGACAACAAAGCTTCAGCTTGGGCAATCAACTCATCTTGAGAATCTTTTTCACGGACGGACTCGAGCAAGCCTTCCAATTCTTCTCTAGCAGTTTGATAACGTTGATTTCCATCCAAGTCCGCTCCAGCTTGTTTCAATTCATTCAAGGCTTTGTTGACTTCTTCTTGACTGGCATCATGGTTTTCTGCAACAGCTTTCGCTGCATTAAGTTTCTCTACTAGTACAGCTTGTTTGTTCTCACTTGAGAAGGTATAGGCAAGGGTTGACTGGCGACCTTGGGCAGCAGTGATTTCTTGTTTGAGGTACTCATCGTTGACAGCTGCTTTTGGAGAAACCAAGACATCGAACTCAGCAGTGTGTCCCTTGTAATGCAGGGTCAAGGTTTGTCGTCCAGTCTTCTGAGCATCATAGCCCGTGATTTCAACACCTTGATCCGTAAAGGCATGACTTTCTTCCGTCTCATCATCATAGAGGACACCGAAGCGACCTTCAGAAAGATCCAGTTGATCCCCTACTAGATAGTCTGTTTTTGGTTTCTTCGTAATGTACAAACCTGCTACTTCTTTTGGTTTTCCTTCATCCTGTCCTGTCACTTGGACTTTCAGATCACCTGACACTGGTAAACCAAGGTATTGAAGTGTTAGGTTTTGTTCCCCTTTTTGATGAGCATCGTATCCAGATACCGTCACACCTGAGTGAGTAAGGTTAATCAGCTCATCGGCTTGTCCCCCTTCGTATTGAACACGGAGTGTTCCGCCTCTTAGGTCCAGTTTTTCTCCCTCTTTATAAACCGTCTTCTTAGGTCCTTTTTCGAGACTAACTGCAGCAATTTTTCTTTCATCCTGTGGAATCGCTACAGCCAAGGTGTTACTGATTTCTTTGCCAGGTAGTTGGGTACGATAATAGAGGAGATTTGGTTGTTTGTCAAAGGCCAATGGTGCTGTTGCCAAATCGCCACCAGTTTCAGTCTTCAAGGTTGCAATTGGTGTTTGTGAATCTGCCTTGTCGTAAACGGTGATGGTCGCACCTGCTGGAACATCAGAGAAGCCTAGTTGAACTTGGTGGTTTCCAAGTGAACGAGCAGCTACCTTAGCCATTGGAATATTTTGACTTTCTGTGTCCAAGGTTTCGTACATCTTCCAGTTGTAGATACGAATGGCCTTCCAAGGTGTTCCGTTATCAGATGTAATGACATGCAAACGCCAGTCTTGGGCAGTGATTGGTTTATCAAGAGTGATATCCGTCACGTGCGCTTTATTGCCACGGACTTCCTTAGCTAGTTTCCACTCGCCATCTGTATCCTTGTAATAAAGATCAAAGTCCTTGGTATTCATCAGACCATCGTTAACAGACTCACCACCAGCTCCCGCATGATCCATTACCCATCTGACAACACGACGTGGTTGAGTCAAACGAATATCGACACTACCGCTCAATTGTCCTGAAGACCACTTGTCTGACAGACTTGTAATCGTACCGTTCAACATGCCTTCGATGCCTTCCCCGCCTTCAGTATTGGGGAAAGTGCTACCGATAACTGTTGCCCCTGGAACAATATTTTCAGCCAAAGGTCTTGGGAGAGTTGTATCCTGAACAGTCATGCCCCAGTTGAATGACGCAGTTGCAGCCTCAGAACGGAGTCCATTTTTACCAACTGCAACGACTTTCAATTCTTGAGTCGTACCAGTGGCATTAGCAGAACGGCTAACTTTTGGCAAGTAGATGGTTGAAGCAGATGAACCTGTCAATAAGCGCCAGTTGTCACCGTCTTTTTCGTAGACTTCATAGAAATCTGCATCTTGGTTACCCGTAAATTGAACAACTGCTTCAGCTTCTTGAGCATTCTTAAGAGACTGTTTCACTACTGAGAGACCTGTAGGTGCTTGTGGCGCTTGGTGATTGTCCGTGATCGTTAATTGTCCTAGGTTGAACTGATAATCTTTTACAGCACCTTCATGTTCGAAGAAGAGTTTAACTGCATAGATGGTTTTACCTGCCAGTGAGCTAAGGTCAAATTCTTCATTCTTCCAGTCATCAGAGAGAGTCAGTTCTTTCCATGCAGCTGCATCCTCAAATTTGTAGTCTGGAGTCGTAGAAAAGGCCATATAAACTTTGGAGCCTTTTCCTCCCTTGTGGGCAACCCGAAGTTTGGTTTTCTCCGTTACTTCTAGTTTAGTAGAATACAAATTCACATCTTGGTCCGTCTTACCAGCTACATCACCTGAGAATTTAAGAGAGTTTCCGCCATTATAAGCATCTGTAAAGTCATATTCTGCACGGAGTTTTTCACCCGTTGAAGTCTGCCACCAGCGCCATGTTGGCAAGACACCTGAAACAGAACGGTAGTTCCATTCAGAATCCTTAGAAACTTTGCCATCTACAAACCACTTTCTACCATGACCTGTATTAAAAGAGGTAGTGAAGGTGCGTCCTACTGCTGGAGTGCGGTCCGCAACTAAATTGGCAATTCCATACCACTCTTTATCTCCTGGTTTTTGAGCCGTTGGATCCCCTTGATAACCTGTAAAGAAGATGTCTTCGTTCTTGTGGTAGTCTTCACCTGTTTTTCCTAGACTGGTAATGGTATCTGGCGCAAAAAGTCCAAGAGACAAGCGCAACTTGCCATTTTCATCTAAAAGAGCATCCCAGTTGACCTTGGTTTTATAAGAACCACCTTGTTGCAATTCTAAGCCTGCAAAGACATCATACTGGCTACGTTCTAGCCATTTAGCCATCTCTACAGAGTGATCATTCTTTTCCTTATTCCAGTTGAAATTAGCAAAAAATTGATCTGCAGGGACCTTGTCACCTTCCTTTTGCATGAATTGGTAGTTGTAATCACCTAGACCATCTTCATGGTAACGACCGTATTTGTAGGTCATGGCATCGTACCAAGCATACTTGATTGGATGGTTGACCTTAGCTGCGTATTCTTTTGTATAGAGCATGAATTGGCGCATTTTTTCACCAAGAGGTGCTACCAATTCCCCCGTTGTTTCTTGGTTGATGAAGTAGCCATCAAAGCCATAGTATTTAGCGAGATCAACAAGTTTACGTGCAATCGGGAAGGTGCCATCCTCATCTTGCTTCAAAGCGGCTGCAAATTTCTCTTGGTCAGCAATGCTGTTTGACCAGTTGAAAAAGAGGGTTCCATAAACAGGCACACCATTACGGTGGCCTGCATCAATGACATCTGGAGTAGGGACTAGGCCTTCCCAGAAGACCATTGAATCCAAGTATTGCCAGTAATCGAAGGCGTAGGCCTTGAATTCTTCTCCACCAACAGAAGCGTGGTCTTTAGCCTTTGAGTTGGTATTTGCTAGCGCCTGAACTTTGGCTCTTCTGCTTGCTTTTTCGTTAACCAACTGACCTCTATGGCGCTTGGCGAGTTCAACTGAGGATCGATTGATGGGATCATCCTCACGCGCACCTGGTTCCCATTTCAACAAATCATCCCAAGTATCAAACTTGATTTCTTTTGGTCGGAGACTCTTCTCTTCATTCTTAGGAACGTCTGCTAGACTTGGTTTGTCAGCTTTATTGTCAGCCACTTGAGGAGTTTCCTCAGGCTTGACTCCTTCTTTGTCAGTTGGTTGAGCAGGTTTTTCAGTTTTATCTGTCGGAGCTGGCTTTGCTTCTTCTTTTTCATTAACTAAATCAGCTATTGCTGGAGTGTTTTCTGAAATTGGTTGCTCAGCTACTTTGTTTTCAGTTTCCTCTAATTGTTTTTCGATGGCTGCGGTTTCTGGATTAGTCATTTCACTGGCACTTGTCGCTTGAGTGCTCGTACTAGCAGCTGTTTCAGGGGCAGCGACCTGTTCGGCAAGAGCTGGGCTCGCAAATAGAGCTGAACCAATCATCAAGGAACAAGCCCCGATGGACAGCTTACGAATACTGTAACGGCAACGTTTTTCAAAAAATAGATCTTTCATCTTATCCTCCTAATAAAATAAAAAGTAAGCGCTTTACTTTTTAGATAAAAAGCAACTGCTCTTAGTGGGCACCACCCGAACAGGATCATCTTCATTTTATCTTATATGAAAGCGATGTCAATCTGTTTGACACAAAAACTATAACTAGGATAATAATCAGTAAAATTTGGACACAATCCTATCATTCGACTCTCTTACAGTAAATTTATCCTCTATTTTTAGAGAAAGTTACCTTTTTCTTATGAAAATTTCCATTAAACACTTGTTAGATTTCCTATTATCCTTTAAAATAGAATAGGAGAAATTCCGCGATTATTTTTCGGAGGAAAAAGAAATGTCCATTAATTGGCAGGAAATTTTATTTCACTTTTTAGGTGGTCTGGGACTATTTTTATATAGTATCAAGACCATGGGAGACGGTTTGCAACAAGCTGCTGGAGATCGCCTTCGTTTTTACATTGACAAATATACCAGCAATCCCTTCTTCGGTGTGCTGGTTGGTATCGGTATGACGGCGCTGATTCAATCAAGTTCTGGTGTTACAGTCATTACAGTAGGACTTGTCAGTGCAGGACTTTTGACCTTGCGTCAGGCTATCGGTATTGTCATGGGTGCCAATATTGGAACCACCGTTACATCCTTTATCATCGGTTTTAAGCTAGGAGATTACGCCTTACCTATGCTCTTTATCGGAGCAGTTTGTCTCTTCTTCACCAAGAATCGCTCCATCAATAACATTGGACGGATTATCTTTGGTGTAGGAGGTATCTTCTTCGCTCTCAATCTTATGAGCGGTGCAATGGAACCCCTAAAAGACCTGCAAGTCTTTAGAGACTACATGGTTGAACTAAGTAAGAGTCCTATTCTAGGTGTCTTTGTCGGAACTGGATTGACCCTACTCATTCAGGCTTCATCCGCCACTATCGGTATCTTACAGAATCTGTACGCAAGTGGTTTGATTGACCTACAAGGTGCCCTACCGGTCTTGTTTGGTGATAATATCGGAACGACCATTACAGCCATCATTGCTTCTCTTGGAGCCAATATCGCTGCCAAACGTGTTGCCGGTGCCCATGTCGCCTTTAACGTAATTGGTACGGTTATCTGTATTGTCTTCCTTGTACCTTTCACGGGCTTGATTCAATGGTTTGAATCGGCGCTCAATCTAGCTCCAGAAATGACCATTGCCTTTGCTCACGGAACCTTTAATATTACAAATACCATTATCCAGTTCCCATTCATCGGTGCCTTGGCTTACATTGTGACCAAGCTCATTCCTGGTGAAGATGAAGTTGTTAAATACGAGGCTCTCTACTTGGATGAACAACTCATCAAACAGGCGCCTTCTATCGCTCTAGGAAATGCCAAAAAAGAACTTCTTCACTTGGGGAACTATGCTGCAAAAGCTTTTGACCTTTCCTACGACTACATCGTTAATCTAGATGAAAAACTAGCGGAGAAAGGCCACAAGACTGAAGAAGCTATTAACACAATTGACGAAAAACTCACTCGTTACCTAATTAGCCTTTCAAGCGAATCATTGAGTCAAAAGGAAAGTGAAATCCTAACCAACATCCTCGACTCGTCTCGTGATTTGGAACGGATTGGAGACCACGCAGAAGGGTTAATCAACCTAACAGACTATCTCCAACGCAAGAATGTTCAGTTCTCTGAGGCCGCTTTGAAAGAGCTAGCTGAGATTTATCACGCTACCACTGAGTTCATCAAAGATGCCCTTGATAGTGTGGAAAACAACGATACTGAGAAAGCTCAAAGTCTAATTGAACGCCATAAAGAAATCAACAATATGGAACGCATTCTCAGAAAGACCCATATCAAACGCCTTAACAAGGGTGAGTGTTCTACACAAGCTGGAGTCAACTTTATCGACATCATTTCCCACTACACTCGTGTATCTGACCACGCCATGAACCTTGCTGAAAAGGTCATCGCTGAACAAATCTAATAAACAAAAAGCTATCCTGAATGGGATGGCTTTTTCGTCTACTCATCAAGAATGTCTTTTCTAGCATATAGAAAAATGCTTTGATTCACAATGGAATCAAAGCATTTTAAAGAGTTCACCAAACATAATAGCAGAAACTGCAGTTCCTCTGTACTTAGCTTCTTCTCTTTTGATAAAGCGAGCCAAATTGATCAATTCAGGTGCTGGGTGTTTGGGATTGGTGAGCAATTCACGGGTGACCAGTCCTGAGAGACGGACTGCTAGTAACTGCTCATTTGTAGTAGGCAGTTTCTTAGCAGTCTCTAGGAGAGCAGCGACTAAATCGTCACTCAAGCCCTGACGGGCATGGTTATAGAGGTCTTTTATTAAGCTTTCTAGATTTGCTTCTGCCATCCCGAGCAATCTCCCTTATGTTTAATAATTTTTAATCAAATCAACCGTTGAACGATCCAATTTTTTCACCAAGGCTTGCAAGAAAGCTTGGGCTTCTAGGAAGTCATCCATCGCGTAGAGGGTTTGGTGAGAGTGGATATAACGTGCACAGACACCGATAGTTGTAGATGGGACACCACCATTTTTCAGATGAGCTGCTCCAGCGTCCGTTCCGCCTTTTCCACAGTAGTATTGGTACTTGATGCCAGCTTCTTCAGCCGTTGTCAAAAGGAAATCCTTCATATCTGGGAGAAGCAAGTGACCTGGATCGTAGAAGCGAATCAAGGTGCCATCCCCAATCTTGCCTTGGCCACCGTAGACATCACCAGCAGGTGAACAGTCAACTGCTAGGAAAACTTCTGGGTCAAACTTAGTTGTAGAAGTATGAGCGCCACGAAGACCAACCTCTTCTTGGACGTTAGAGCCAAGATAGAGTTCATTGCCAAGTTTTTGACCTGACAAGGCTTGAGCTAACTCGCTCACCATGAGAACACCGTAGCGATTGTCCCAAGCTTTAGAGATGATATTTTTTTCATTGGCTGTCAAGATAGCAGAGCTATCAGGGACAATGGTGTCACCTGGACGGATTCCAAAACTTTCTGCTTCAGCCTTGTCCGCAAAACCGCCATCAAAAATGATATCCGAAATAGCTGGCATGGTTGGTCCACCTGTTCCACGTGTCAAATGTGGAGGGACAGAACCTGAGATCACTGGAATTTCACGACCGTCACGAGTAAAGAGTTTAAAGCGTTGGCTGCTGACCACCATAGGGTTCCAGCCACCGATTTCAACGACACGGAAGGTACCATCTGGCTTAATCTCACTAACCATAAAACCAACTTCATCCATATGAGAAGCAACCAAAACACGGGGCGAATCGGTAGCTTCTGAATGTTTAATACCAAAAATACCACCCAAGCCATCTGTCACCACTTCATCCACGTGCGGTGTCAACTTTTCACGAAGATAAGTCCGGACAGGCGCTTCATGACCTGAGATTGCAGCAAGCTCTGTTACTTCTTTGATTTTTGAAAATAATGTTGTCATATCAGTTCCTTCTTTCTGTCCTCCATTTTACCACTTTTTATAGGAGAAGGATAGTGGAAATCATCATTCCAACTTGAAACTGCTTATAAATAAAACAAATCACCATTGTAATTCGTTTTATTTATGATTTCGTTTGAGGGAAAAGTGGTCTGGCACAGGATCCTTGCCTATTTTCGACCAAGGATGACATCGGAGAATACGAGCCAAGCCCATCAAAACACCCTTGAAGCCATGTTTTTCAATAGCCTGAATCATGTAGTTGGAACATGTAGGCTCAAAACGACAAGAGGGTGGAAAGGCTGGTGAGATAAAGCGTTGGTAAAAGCGTACTGGCGCTATTAAGATTCGTTTCATTATTTCTTGGTTACAGCCATAGTGTGTAGTTGGCTGATTTCTTTTTTATTGAGGCGACGGGATTCTCCCGGACGAAGGCCTGTCAAGTCTAGGTGTCCAAAACGTGTCCGAGATAACTTATCTACTTGGAGACCGACAGCTTCAAACATCTTTTTAACCTGGTGGTTACGCCCTTCATGAATGGTCAACTGTACTACAGAGCGGTTTTTGACTGGGTCTACTTTAAGAATCTCATAAACAGCTGGCTTGGTTTTCTTGCCATCAATCTCAAGTCCACGGGTCAAGGGACGGAGATTGTCCTTATTGGCTACGCCTTTAACACGCGCAACGTAGACCTTATCAATCTCATTACGGGGGTGAATCATCTCGTCTGTAAAGTCCCCATCATTGGTCAAAATCAAGACACCGGATGTATCCCAGTCCAAACGTCCAACTGGATAGATTCGTTCTTTGACATTTGGCAAGAGATCCACAACAGTCTTGCGGCCCTTGTCATCTGTCACACTGGAAATCACTCCACGTGGTTTATTAAGCAGATAGTAGACCTTTTCTTCGTTGTAGATTGGTTGACCTTCAACTTCAACCTTGTCGCCAGTCTTGATGGTCGTTGCTAGTTCACGCACCACTTGGCCGTTGACCGTCACCAAGCCTTGCTTGATCAGCTCTTCTGCTTTTCTCCTACTGGCCACACCTGCGTGG
Source organism: Streptococcus sp. NPS 308 (assembly GCF_002355895.1). Lineage (NCBI taxonomy): Bacteria > Bacillati > Bacillota > Bacilli > Lactobacillales > Streptococcaceae > Streptococcus > Streptococcus sp. NPS 308. The sequence continues at coordinate 349,088 of NZ_AP017652.1, read as the reverse complement.
GCAATATATTTATTGATTCTCATCTTCTTCTATCCTTTCACCAAATAATTGGCTTTCTTGCGCTTGAATCTCAAGCTCATCAATCACTGGGAGTTCTTCCAAATGATTGATCCCCATGTAATCTAGGAAATAATCCGTAGTCACATAGAGGTTGGGGCGACCCAACACTTCTTTTTTCCCGTCTTCTCGTATCAAATCAAATGCCTGCAACTTTGCCAAAGCTCCACTCGAATTGACTCCACGGATAGCATCAATTTCTATCCGCGTAATCGGCTGCTTGTAGGCAATGATGGACAAGGTCTCAAGGGCTGCCCGAGATAAACTCTGGTTAATGGGCGCCTTGGAGTATTCCTTCAAAATCGCTGCAAATTGAGGCTTGGTCACCAATCTGTAAGCGCCCCCTGTCTCGATCAGGGACAAGCTCGACTCTTGGTCTTTTTCATACTTTTGGGCTAATTTTTCTAAACTCTGCTGGATGCCTGTCGGGGGAAGTGAGAGGAGTTCAGCCAACTGACGGACTCGAATCCCATCTTCACCTGCTACAAACAAGAGCGCTTCTATTTCTGCTAAAGTACTCATCTTTCCTCTCTATCAAGTCTAGCTTTATGCCTCTTGACTTTCTTCCTTCTTTTCCATGAGATAGATATCTCCGAAACTCTCCTCTTGCACGAGGATCAGCTCCTGGGTTTTGATTAACTCTAGGGTTGCCAAAAAGAGGGTAATGACCTCTTGGACATTCTGGGCTTCCTTGAACAAATCCTGCAAACGCAACTGGTCTCGTCCAGTCAAGGACTCTTTTACAATGCCCATCATGTCCTCAATCTTATACTCATCCCGCAAGATGGTCGTGTGATTCTGAGCGAACTCCTCTTTTTTCTTGGCTAGGATATTTGAAAAAGCCAAAAAGAGGTCAATGGTCGTCCTATCATGTACAAGCTCCGCATCTTCGTAGATCAACTCTGTCGGCGCTTTGGAATAGTACTGGGCCCGATTTTGGTGCTTGGCCTCCAAGTGCTCACCCAGGAGCTTGAATTTGCGGTATTCTTCGATTTGGGAGAGGAGATCCTGCTCCAGGTCATCCTCCGAATCAGCCACTTCTGCTACCTTTGGCAGGAGCTTTCGGCTCTTGATCAGCATGAGCTGACTAGCCATGACCATGTACTCACCCGTCACTTCCAGACGCATGGCCTGCAGGGTTGAGACATAGGCTAGATACTGTTCGATGACTTCCGTAATGGGCACATCGTAAATATCCATCTGATACTTGGAAACCAGGTGCAAGAGCAAGTCCAGGGGCCCTTCAAAATCTTTTAATTTAATATCCATTATCTATATTTCTCTAAGGTCAGGACTGTTTTTAATCCTAGTTTTTTTGCAATTTCGTACAAATCGACCTTGTTTTCTATTTGTCTTAGAATGAACTGTTCCCGCAAGGCTTGGGCTGATAAGGCTGGGAAACCTTTCTCCTTGACAAAGGACTCCAGCTGACGAAAGGCCCACTGACGAGAATAGGCTTTCCCTCCCCTTTCAAAGAGATAGGTCTGCCCCATCAAGGGGTCCAATTCTGAAAGCAAGGTCCTAGGAATGGTGACAATCCTCTGTTGGGAAGCCTTGTTAATTCGCAACACCTGAAAATCCAGATTGATATCTGCAACCTTAAGGGCTAAAATCTCACTTGGCAAAAGTCCCATTTCTAGGATTAAGAGCGCCAGCAAGCGTCCCTCTGGATAATTACTTTCCTGCCAAAAAGAGTCTAAGTCTAGAATTTCTGGCTTTTCAGTCTTCTTTTCAGCTTGTTTGGCTAATTCCAGACGGTAAAAACTGTCCACCTCTCCTTTTTGATAGAGAAAGTAGAGAAATTGGTTACAGGCTGAAAGTTTCCGTTTCTGGGCGCTGATTTTTAGATTGGCTAGTTGGGCTTGGTAAATCTTGAGACTAGTCTCAGAGATCCGCTCACCTACAATGTCTAAAAATTGCTCCAGATCATACTTATAAGATTGCTTTGAATTGGCAGACAAGCTCTGCTTTTTCTCTAAAAAGTCTGAAATCCTATCTCTCATTTGCATCGAATCTCATATTCCTTACTAAAGTCATGCAAAAGGGCATTGACGGCCTTGAGGATGGACTTGCGCGTGATAATTCCTTGGAAAATTCCTTCATCATCTACGACTGGCAAGAAGGGTTCATCTACCAGTTTATGGAGGACTTCAGTGATATTATAGTCTGGAGCGACGACTGCTACATCCGTCTTGGTCATATTGACGATATCTGTCGTTGCCATCTGTTCATCTGTCAAACCTTGCTCCATTTGATAAGCCAAAATGTCTCTCAGACCAATGGTTCCGACAAAGCGTTTGTCAAAGGTCACAACAGGGATACGGGTATAGGTGATTTGACTCAATACCAAAATCGCATGGTCAGCGTTATGGGTATCAATCAAAGCTGCTAGATTGTCAGCAGGGGTGAGAAAGGTTCCTTCCTGTTCCAGTAAAAATGCTTCAAATTCCTTGGCAATCATCGAGCAAACTCCTTGGACAAGCCTGGATAAACCTCATGGTCACGTGTCAAAAAGTCTACTTTAAAATAGCTGTCATCAATCTCCACTCGAGCATAGAGACATTCTCTGATAGTCCCTCGTGGTTGGCTGATGGAGCCTGGATTTAAAAAGAGTGTTTTGCCTTCCATCCAAGCATTTGGCACATGCAAGTGACCATAGAGACAGATATCGGCATCTTCTTCCTGAGCCCAGTAGTCCAACTTTTGAAAGTTGAAATTGATATCAAACAAGTGTCCATGCGTCTGGATAATCTTAGTCGGACCAAGTTGAGTCACCAAACGTTCTGGATAACCAGCATAAAAGTCCATATTTCCTTTGACGACATGGATGCCTTCCCAGAGCGGAGAGTCTGGACGGAGTTCAGAGTCACCATCGTGAAAAATGGCATCAACTTTCCCCAGATAGCGGTCACGGATTTCTTCCACAATCAAGCTATCTCCGTGGGAGTCACTCATTACAATGATGGTTTGCTTTGCCATGCTGGAAATACCTCCAAAAGTTTCTTAACGGCTAAGGCACGGTGGGATTGGCTATTTTTTTCTTCAAGGGTTAATTCAGCTGCTGACTTACCTGTCTCTCCCACAAGGAAAAGGGGATCATAGCCAAAGCCATTTTCGCCCTTGGGTTCAAAGTTAATGTAGCCTGGCCAGTCAGCTTCAACAACCAAGCTTTCCTTGTTTGGACTAGCTACGACTAGGGTTGTATGGAATTGAGCTGAGCGGTCCTTGAGTTCAAAGACCATGGCCAATTCGTGCAAGAGCTTGGCATTGTTTTCACGATCAGTCGCCCCCACTCCTGCAAAACGGGCTGACCAGACTCCTGGCAAACCACCGAGGACATCGACTTTGAGACCAGAGTCATCTGCTAGCACCATCTTTCCTGTTAATTGGGAAATGGTTTCTGCCTTGAGGCGGGCATTTTCTTCAAAGGTCATACCAGTTTCGGCTACTTCAGGCAGGTCAGGGTAGTCATTGAGATTTTCCACATCATAGCCAAGTTTGTCAAAGATAGCTCGGAATTCCTTGGTCTTGCCCTCGTTACGAGTCGCAATGAGCAGAGTTTCTCTAACCTTGCTAGTTTCAAAGAAGGCTTCTACATCGACTCCTTCTTTAGGCAATTCAACATGCAAAAGCTTTCCATTTTCAACCAAGAGCAGAGCTCCCTGACGTTGGATGACTTCCAAGTTACGTCCTGCTTCCGCATTTAAAATCTCAACGATAAAGGAGAGCAGACGGTAGTTAGAAGACCAGCGCATCACCGTTATCGTAATTGGAAAGCCATTTTCCTCATCACGAAAAATCCGCGCCAAATCCATAAAATCAAGATTAAGCGGATCTTTGATGAGACTGTAGATGCCTCCATAGACGTCCCAGACACCCACATACCAGTCCTGGTCGTCCTTGTATTCATAAATTTTGTTTGTCATAATGTTACATGCTCCACATGAATCTCTTTTTCCAGCCATTCTGCTCCAATTTGGGCAAAACTTTGGCTGCTAGCTGTTGTGTAAAAACGGTGTTGAAGAGGCCCCGCATCTCGGCTACGATTGATTTCAAAATAGTTAAGCAAAACCGAGATATCCCGTACACACTCTGCTCCACTATCGATGAGTTTCACATCTGGTCCCATGACATTTTGGATGATGGGGCGAAGGAGCGGATAATGGGTACACCCCAGAATCAAGCTATCCACCTTGCCGACCAAGGGACGCAGGGTTTCATAGACCACTTTCTTGGTGACACTGGTCGACAGGGCACCAGACTCCACCAAGGGGGCAAACTTGGGACAGGCCAAACTCTCCACCTGTAAATCCGGATCCAGATCATGGATTTTCTGACGATAGATGTCTGATTGTACCGTCATGGGAGTTCCAATCACCCCGATTTTCCCACCTTGACTGGACTTGATGGCTGCCGAAGCTCCAGGCAAAATTACACCTAGAACAGGAATGTCTAGTTTCGCCTTGATTTCTTCCCAGACGACCGCAGTCGCAGTATTACAAGCAATGACAATCATTTTGACATCCTTGGTCAAGAGAAAGTTGACCAACTGCCAAGTATACTCACGAATTTGCTCAGCAGGACGGGGACCATAAGGCGCCCGCGCCGAATCTCCAATATAGACGATTTCTTCATGGGGAAGCTGGCGCATGAGCTCACGAACAACAGTCAAGCCCCCGACACCTGAATCCAAAAAACCAATCGGTCGATTATCCATACAGTCTTCTTTCTAGTCTTTTTTCTGATTGATAGTTCATCATAATTACTCGTCCTAAATGAACGGATAGACAGCTTGATAGAATGGCAACTGCCTCTCTTTTAATCATAATCAAATATCAATAGAATGCAAGGAAAAAGTCTTATCCTTGAGAACTATTGAACATAGTGAGAAGTCTGGAACTTTCATCCCAGACTTTTCCTATTTATTTCTTTTTATTGTTAGCAAGGGCTGCTTTTTGTTGGCGGATGATTTGGTGGTAAACTTGTTGTACCTTGGCTTCGCTTGGTTTTTGACCATTTGCGCTCAAAAGGGCACGAACTGCCTCAGCGTTTAAACGTGGGTTGTCCGCAAATTCTTTTTCGATTTGCTTACGAACCAAATACATACCTCCAAGAGCTCCTCCTAGAAAAGCTAGCACAATCAAGATAATTGCTAAAAGTAAATCCATTCTTTTTCTCCTGTTTCTTTTTGAGTCTTCTATATTATACCATAAAGTAACTTTCCTGACTAGTTTGTTTTACGCTTTCAAGAGGGGGGCAAGTCAATTCTAAGCTAGTCTTATAATCAGATTGAACTATGAAATTACGAATAATTCCACCCTTTCCTCTCTTTCTTCTACTATTTTAAGAAAAAGCAATATCAAATATGTTTTTCACCAAAAACCTCTTGACAAATGCTAGATGACCAGTAGAATGAGAGGTAAATAGAAACAAAAATATAGGGATTTGTTTTACAAAATGTAAACGGTTCCAAATACTAAAGGAGATTTCTATGGATAAAAGATTTTGGGAGAAATCCTGTCGCTATAGCATCCGCAAACTGACGGTTGGGACTGCTTCTGTTTTGCTAGGGGCTGTTTTTCTATCCAGTCATACAGTCTCAGCTGATAGTATTGAAGTGCAGCAAAGTGACCCAAGTGTTGTCGAGACTACTATTAAACCTGATAGTGGATCAGAGCAGATTGAACCGACCGAGACCGCTAAACCAGCTCTAGTTGAGACTCCAAGTACCGAAAGCAATCCTGCTGAAACTCCACAAGCTACAAATAGCCAAACTATTTCTGATGCCATTGTTGAAACAAACGAAAACAAGGAGAATGAAAATACCGAGCTACCCGTGACAAAGCAAGAAAACTATCAACTCAACTACAATCAACCAACACCCCCTTCCTATGATGGATGGGAAAAACAAGCTCTCCCAGTCGGAAACGGAGAAATGGGAGCCAAGGTCTTTGGTCTAATTGGTGAAGAAAGAATCCAGTACAACGAAAAGACCCTCTGGTCTGGAGGACCACAACCCGATAGCACCGACTATAATGGAGGGAACTACAAGGATCGCTACAAGGTCTTGGCGGAGATTCGTAAAGCTCTCGAAGATGGAGATCGCCAAAAAGCCAAACAACTGGCTGAACAAAATCTAGTCGGACCAAACAACGCCCAGTATGGACGTTACCTAGCCTTTGGTGATATTTTTATGGTCTTCAATAACCAGAAAAAGGGTTTGGATACAGTAACAGATTATCACCGCGGTTTGGATATCACAGAGGCTACTACAACCACTTCTTACACCCAAGATGGGACGACCTTCAAACGCGAAACCTTCTCCAGCTATCCTGATGATGTCACCGTGACCCACTTGACTAAAAAAGGAAATAAGACGCTCGACTTTACCCTTTGGAACAGCTTGACAGAGGACTTGCTTGCTAATGGTGACTACTCTTGGGAATATTCCAACTATAAGAACGGACATGTTACTACAGATGAACATGGAATCCTTCTAAAAGGAACTGTCAAAGATAACGGTCTCAAATTTGCATCCTATCTAGGAATTAAAACGGACGGAACAGTCACTGTTCAGAATGAGACTCTAACCGTTACAGGCGCAAGCTATGCGACCCTCTATCTAAGCGCCAAGACTAATTTTGCTCAAAATCCAAAAACCAATTATCGAAAAGACATTGACCTCGAAAAAACAGTTAAAGGGATTGTCGAAGCTGCTAAGGCCAAAGACTACGAGACACTTAAAAAGGACCATATCAAGGATTATCAAAGTCTCTTTAACCGCGTTAAACTAAATCTAGGCGGAAACAAGACTGCTCAAACGACAAAAGAGGCCCTTCAAGGCTATAACCCAGAAAAAGGGCAAAAATTGGAAGAACTCTTCTTCCAATACGGACGTTATTTACTCATCAGTTCGTCTCGTGATCGGACAGATGCCCTTCCTGCTAACCTGCAGGGAGTCTGGAATGCCGTAGACAATCCACCTTGGAACGCTGATTACCACCTCAATGTCAACTTGCAAATGAATTATTGGCCAGCCTACATGAGCAACCTTGCTGAAACTGCCAAGCCAATGATCAATTACATTGACGACATGCGCTATTATGGCCGTATCGCTGCCAAAGAATACGCTGGTATCGAATCCAAAGACGGACAAGAAAATGGTTGGCTGGTCCACACTCAAGCAACACCATTTGGCTGGACTACTCCTGGTTGGAATTACTATTGGGGTTGGTCGCCAGCCGCTAATGCCTGGATGATGCAGAACGTCTATGACTACTATAAATTCACCAAGGATGAGACTTATCTCAAAGAAAAGATCTATCCTATGTTGAAAGAGACTGCTAAGTTCTGGAACTCCTTCTTACACTATGACCAGGCCAGTGACCGTTGGGTGTCTTCTCCATCCTACTCACCAGAACACGGTACCATCACCATCGGAAACACCTTTGACCAGTCGCTAGTCTGGCAGCTATTTCATGACTACATGGAAGTTGCCAACCATCTGAAAGTCGACCAAGACTTAGTCACAGAGGTCAAGGCTAAATTTGACAAACTAAAACCCCTTCACATCAACAATGAAGGCCGTATCAAGGAATGGTACGAGGAGGACAGTCCGCAATTCACAAATGAAGGCATTGAAAATAATCACCGCCACGTGTCTCATCTGGTAGGTCTCTTCCCGGGTACGCTCTTTAGCAAGGACCAAGCTGAATACCTAGAGGCTGCGCGTGCTACCCTCAACCACCGTGGAGATGGTGGTACTGGTTGGTCTAAGGCCAATAAAATCAACCTCTGGGCTCGTCTCTTGGACGGTAACCGTGCCCATCGCTTACTCGCTGAACAGCTCAAATACTCAACCCTAGAAAACCTTTGGGATACCCACGCGCCATTCCAAATTGATGGAAACTTTGGAGCAACTAGTGGTATGGCCGAAATGCTCCTGCAATCTCATACTGGCTATATTGCGCCATTACCAGCCCTTCCAGATGCTTGGAAAGACGGTCAAGTTTCTGGCTTGATTGCCCGTGGTAACTTTGAAGTCAGCATGAAGTGGAAAGATAAAAACCTTCAAAGCTTGTCCTTCCTGTCAAATGTCGGCGGAGACTTGGTTGTAGACTATCCAAATATAGAAGCCAGTCAGGTTAAGGTCAATGGCAAAGCAGTCAAGGCAACTGTCCTAAAAGATGGTCGCATCCAACTGGCAACACAAAAAGGTGATGTCATTACCTTTGAACATTTCCCTGGTCGTGTAACCAGTCTGACAGCAGTTCGACAAAATGGAGTCACTGCCGAACTCACCTTCAACCAAGTAGAAGGTGCTACCCACTATGTCATCCAAAGACAAGTAAAAGACGAATCTGGCCAAACCTCTGCAACTAGAGAATTTGTAACCAATCAAACACACTTTGTCGACCGCTCACTAGATCCTCAACTCGCCTATACCTATACCGTCAAGGCTATGCTGGGAGAAGTTCCTACCCAAGTATCTGAACAGGTCACTGTAGAAACTCCTAGTGAATTGATGGATGATCGGGACGGTCGTATCCAATACGGAGCTGCCTTTGGAAACTGGGCAGACTCAGAATTATTTGGAGGAACGGAGAAGTTTGCTGACCTTTCAAAAGGAAACTACACAGACGAAGACATCACTGCCACCATTCCTTTCAATGGTGTTGGTATCGAAATCTATGGACTAAAATCGTCTGAGCTAGGTCTTGCTACTGCTAAAATTGATGGCAAAGAGGTCGGCGAACTTGATTTCCACACTGCTGGGGCAACTGAAAAAGGTAGCCTCATCGGTCGCTTCACAGGATTGTCAGACGGACCTCATACATTGACTCTTAGCGTTAAACGTGAGCATAAAGGACGTGGAAGTGAACGCTCGAAAATTTCCTTAGACTACTTCAAGGTCCTATCAGGAAAAGGAAGTACGATTGAAAAAATGGATGACCGTGATTCGCGCATCCAGTATGGTTCCCAGTTTAAGGACTGGTCTGACTCTGAACTCTACGGAGGTACGGAAAAATACGCTGACATCAACAACAGCGACTCTAGTGCAGCTTCAGAAGCTCAGGCAACTATTTCCTTTACTGGTACAGGCATTCGTATCTATGGCTTGAAAACTACCGAGCTAGGTAAAGCGCTTGTGACACTGGATGGAAAAGAAATGCCTGCTTTGGATTTCTATACGTCAGGCGCAACTGAAAAGAGAGCCTTTATTGGCGAATTTACAAATCTCACTGACGGTCCGCACACCCTGACATTACGTGTTGACCCAGATTCACCAGAAGGTCGCAAGAAAATTTCTCTAGATTCCTTTGATATCATCAAAGCCCCTGCTATTGGTATAGATAGTCCAAGTATCGCTCCTCTCAAGGAAAATGACAAAGAAATTTCCTTAACCCTACCATCTGGAGACTGGGAAGCCATCGCAGTGACCTTCCCAGGTGTCAAAGATCCTCTAGTATTGCGCAAAGTGGACGAAACGCATCTGGTTACAAGTGGGGATCAGACCGTGCTATCAATCCAAGACAAGCAAGTTCAAATCCCAATCCCTGAGGCTACTGATCGACAAACTGGAAAAGCGATTGAAGCTTATGCCATTCAAGGAACTACCACAAGCAGTCCTGTCGTAGCTGTCTTTACTAAAAAAGATGAGAAGAAGGTTGATGAGAAGCAGCCAACTACAAGCAAGGGAGATGAACCAGCTCCTACTGTTGACATTCCGGAATATACTGATCCTATCGGAACTGCAGGACAAGAAGAGCCACCTACAGTTGAAAATCCTGAATATACTGATCCTATCGGAACTCCGGGAGAACAAGAAGCTCCAACAGTAGAAATTCCTGAATACACCGATCCTATCGGAACGGCGGGGCAAGAAGAGTCTCCTACTGTTGAAAAACCTGAGTACACTGACCCTATCGGGACTGCAGGGCAAGAGGAACCGCCTACAGTGACAATTCCTGAGTACACCGAGCCTATAGGAACGGCAGGGCAAGAGGAAGCTCCTACTGTTGAAAAAACTGAGTACACTGACCCTATCGGAACTAGTGGGGATCAGGCTGCTCCAACCCTTACCCTTCCTGATTATCCAGTTCGAGTCTTAAAAGATAAGGAAACTGGAGTGGAAATTATTGGTGGAGTCACTGACTTAGAAGGAATTTCTCATATCTCTAGCCGACATGTCCTAGCTCAGGAACTCTTTGGCAAGACCTATGATGCTTACGACCTACAACTTAAAAATCCAACAGATCATAACTTGCAGCCAAAAGGCTCTGTCTTGGTTCGCTTGCCTATTTCAGCTAGCGTAGAAAAGGTCTATTATATTACTCCGACCAAGGAGTTGCAAGCCCTTGATTTCGATGTTCGAGAAGGAAAGGCAGAATTCATCACTAGTCATTTCAGTACCTATGCTGTCGTCTATCAAGCTGCTGGAACAAGCTCTAACACTGAGGAAAAACCAAGTGCTTCAGATGAAGAAACCTTGGCACACGAGGCTGAACAACTTTCAGCTAGTCCGAGTCTTGCTAAAGCTGGAAATCATTATCCTAAAGAACAACTTCCAGCAACAGGAGAAGCATCTAATCCACTCCTCTTCTTAGCAGGCCTCAGCCTAGCCCTCACAGCCACTTTTATGTTAAAAGGGAGAAAGGATGACTCCAACTAACCTTTAAGCACACAAAAACAGGATGAAGATCACCTTCATCCTGTTTTATTTTGTAATCAAAAGTTAGTTTTACAGCAGGTATAAAACAGCTAGGGTCAAGAGACTTGCTAGAAGCCCAACTCCCCAAAAGAAGAAGTCAACCTTCCACTCACTCCAAGGATTGCCCTTGCCTGAGAATCCTCCAAGTTCAAAATGGTGATGGACAGGCGTCATACGGAAAATACGCTTCCCACCACTAAGTTTGAAGTAGGTGACCTGCATCATAACAGAGCTTGTCTCAAAGACATAGATAATCCCAATCAGCAAAAGGGTCCATTCTTGATGAAGAGCCATAGAAATAGCTGCCAGCATCCCACCAAGAGCCAAACTTCCCACATCTCCCATAAAGACCTTGGCAGGTTTGTGGTTAAAGACGAAGAAGCCTAGCAAACCACCAATCATGGCAAGAATCACAAGAAGAATATCCAGTTGATTTTGCATATAAGCAATCACACCGTAGGCCGATAAGCTAATCACCACGGAAATACTTGCTAAGCCGTCGATCCCGTCCGTCAGATTCACCGCATTTGAAAAGCCAACTAGCCAGAAAAGGGCAAAGAAGATATAGAAAATACCCAGATGTACTTGGTAGCCAAAGACTGAAAGCATGTCGCCACCACGCTCATAAAAGAGGTAGAAAATCACTCCTCCAAGGAGCTGGAGAGCAAGTTTTTGCTTGGGATTTAAGCCTTCGTTGATCTTACGAAAGACCTTGAGAAAATCATCCAAAAAACCTACCAAACCATACAAAACCAAGATAAACAAAATCATGCCTACATTATTGGTCAATTGTTGGGTAAAGAGAGCGACAAGGAAGCTCACAACAACTGCAACGATCAGGAAGACAAGACCTCCCATGGTTGGAGTTCCAGCTTTTGCTTGGTGTTGCTTGACATCCTCGTGCATCTGCTGACCCGTAATCTGTGCTTTTCGATAAAATCGGATAAAGGCTGGAATACCTATCAAGGTCAATAGAAAGGCTAGAACTCCAGCACTAATGGAACTAATCATCTTAATCTCCTAAAGTTATTTTCATTTTTTTAATGTCTTTGAGAGCCGTATTGGCACGGACACTTTGTTTCTTGACCGTTTTGCCACTACCTTCCCACTCGACTTCTATATTTAGCCATTTGGCAAATGTTTGCACATTTTCATCTGTCCAGCCGTACATATCAGGCATTTCTTCGACCTTATCTGACAGGATCAAGATCTGCTGATTGGCTTCCAAATTATCTCCTTCCGAAACCGAGAGTTCCTTGATCTTGGTTCCTGTTCCGATAACAATTGGTTGGACCAGGTTTCGGCGCAATTCTTCTGCGAGGTCACCCGGCGTAAAGTCCTTGGTAGCAGGCATAGCATAGCTTGTCGTCTTGCTGACCTGATCCAAGCTTTTGGCAGTTGACTGAAGATTGAGGGATTCTTTCATAGCAGAAGCTCGCTCAAGGATTGGGTTGGCAAACTCTCCCAGCTGAACGCCTGAATAATGCTCTGGCTGTTGCACCGTCACATAGAGGATAAAGTCAGGATTTTCTGCAGGATGCATCGACACAACAGAGAAGATATAGTTGGTTTCACCTGTCAGGTAGCCCCCATTCTTCTCATCGGCAATCTGAGCTGTCCCTGATTTCAGAGCAACATTTTGCCCCGGAACATTGACATTCGGCTTTCCTGTGCTGTGGTTGTACATGGTACCGTAGACAGGATCTGTTCCGACCATGACCATGTGATCCCGAGTAGAGGATGCTGCCGCTTTTGATACAGGATTTCCGACGATTTCCTTTTGAGACTTACGGACAGACTGATCATTTGGATCATAGAGGGCGCTGATAAATTTCGGCTCCAACATAACTCCATCATTGGCAATGGCTGTAAAGGCACGAAGCATCTGGGTCTGGGTGACAGAGATCCCTTGTCCAAATGAGCTCATGGCAATATTAACAATGTTATCAGCAGGTAATTGACCTGTGTACTCATCTGTCAAACCAAAACGGGTCGGTACCCCAAACTTGAAACGGTTGAGGTAGTCCAGCCAGGTTGCATCTCCCATCTTTTGCTCAAGCAAGGTCATTCCGATATTACTTGAGTGGGCAAACCCTTGAGAGAAGGTCATGGTGCCACCACTAGTCAAACCTTCATTGACGTCCCAGTCTCGAATGGTCGCATCTGCTATTTTCAATTCACTACTGTTAAAGTATTCACCACCAGGGAAGGTATTGTTATCAATAGCTGAGGCCAACATCATCACCTTCATGGTGGACCCTGGCTCGTAGTTACTTTGATAAAGAATATCTCGCCAGACAAAGTCTTTTGTGATGCCATCCTTGGTATCGGCATTGAAGGTCGGACGTTGGGTCGTAGCGAGGATTTCCCCTGTTTTAGCGCTGACCAAGGTAGCCGTCATATACTTGCCTTTTACCTTTTCCTGGAAGGCATCCATCTGGGTTTCCATAAAGGATTGCAAAGGACTAGAAAGGGTTGTGTAAACATCCTTTCCGTCTACCATGTGTTGGGAAGCCTGCTCCGTACCCGGAACAATATTTCCCAGACGATCCTTCTCATAGGTGATAATCCCATCTGTACCCGCCAGAATGCTATTTAAGGAACTCTCCAATCCAGATGTCCCAATCAACCTTTTGGTGCCATCCTCATTTTCATGGAGTTGCGCTAAACCGATAAAGGAAGAAGCAAACTGTCCATTGGGATAACTACGGTTAGGGCTAGTTGTAAAGTCCACTCCCTCAACGCCAGCTGTTTTGAGGTCATTTTTAATGGCCATCATATTGGCATAGGTGATCCCATTTCCCTTAGCTCCAAAAGATACCTGTTTCAGATCTGGTTGAGAAAGCTGTTCTTTGACATAAGACTCCTCCATATCTAGGTATTTATGGAAAATTTCAGCCACCTTATTAAATTGAGAATCCTCTACATAGAGGATTTTACCAGTTGCTGACTTGTAGTTCTTGTCAATAACGGCATAGATATTATAAGAAGTCGCATCCTCTGCAATAGGCGTTCCATTTCGATCATAAATGGTTCCCCGTTTGGCTGGGATGGTCTTGGTTGTTTGGTGAACCTTTTTGGCCTCTTGAACCAAATCCTTACCAAATTTACTACCCGTTCCGATAATGACCGCAAAGTTGACCAAAAAGACAGCGAAGAGTACGACAGCCAATAAACTCAGGCTTTTTCCTACTCTTCGGCGGTTTTCTTCTGGAGATTTGCGATTACGAACGGCATAACGGATGATTTTTTCTTTCCACTGTTTCATATCTTACTCCGCCGCTCGGATATTTTCGTTATTCAGCTGCAAATCCTTAGAGTTTGCAATTTCTTTCAAACGCTCTGAACGAATCAATTCATTGACCTCTTGCTTGGCATCGTCGAGCTCGGTTTTCTTTTCTTCGATTTGAGCATTGACCTTGGTCAATTCATTCTGAACTTGTAATAGCTTGGTTTGCATAAACACAACGCTAATTGCCAGGATAATCATTGTTGCAGCAATCGAAACATAGAAGGCCTTTTCCACACGTGAAAAACCTTTAAACTTCGTTTGCAATAACTGGCTTGTTTTTTCGATTCTTTCTGCCATGTTTTTCCTCTTACTTGTGAATTTTTCTGGCCACGCGCAACTTGGCTGAATGCGAACGGTTGTTGGCTTCTAGCTCTTCGGCACTTGGCAAGATTGGCTTACGGGATACCAATTCCATCTTAGGCTTAAGATCGTCTGGAATGAAGGGCAAGCCTTTCGGAACTTCCACTGTTGACGCTTCCTTAAACAACTGTTTGGTCAAGCGGTCTTCCAGCGAATGGAAAGTAATGACTGAGATTCTACCATCCAGAGCCAGCATATCCATGGCCTGCTGGATAGACTCATCAGCCGCACCAAGCTCGTCATTGACTTCGATTCGGATAGCCTGGAAAATCTGCTTGGCAGGGTGCCCCTTTTTCTTGAGTTCCTTGGCAGGTTTGGCCGACTTGATAATCTCTGCCAACTCCGTCGTTGTCTCAATTGGTTTCACCTCACGCGCCTGCTCAATCTTGCGGGCAATCTGTTTAGAGAATTTATCCTCACCATACTTGAAAAAGATCCGAACCAAGTCATGATAGTCATAATGATTGACCACTTCATAGGCTGTCAGACTAGCATCCTGATTCATCCTCATGTCCAGTGGGGCATCTTTTTTATAAGAAAAACCACGCTCACGCTGATCCAACTGAGGACTGGACACTCCCAAGTCATAACAAATTCCATCAATTTCCTGAACACCAGCTTCGAGCAAACGTGCCTGCAAATGACGGAAGTTATCCTTGATAAAGGTTACCATCCCCTTTTCGATATAGGGTGCCAACCGTTTTTGCGCATTGTCAATGGCATTTTGGTCCTGGTCAAAGGCATAGAGATGCCCTTTTTCGCTCAATTTACTTAATAAATATTCGCTATGGCCTGCTCCACCCAAAGTCGCATCAACGTAGATACCGTCAGGTTTTACGTCAAGCATATCAATCGTTTCATGAAGCAAGACCGTTACATGATGAAATTCTTTTGTCATATCTTATCTATTTTACCACAAATCTGACCAGCTTGCACTTGTCAGACAAGACTAAGTTTCTTCGAAAAAAATTCTCAAAAATATGTCATATATACTTGACACTCCATCTCCAAAAGAATATAATATAGTCAAATATATGCGACATTTCAAAAAGGAGACCCTATGAATCGTGTAAAAGAATTCCGCAAGGAACTGGGCATTTCTCAGCTCGATCTCGCCAAAGATATCGGTGTCTCGAGACAGACCATCAACATGATTGAAAACGACAAGTACAATCCAACCCTGGAACTCTGTCTCAATCTCGCCCGCAGCCTCCAAACTGACCTTAATAGTCTCTTTTGGGAAGACGATTTTTAAAAAAGGAGCAAACAAATGAAAAAAGAAACTCTCACTGAAAAACTGATCAAACGCACATACGGCATTTCTGGTCCCCTTGACGAACACAAACGGCGCGAGGCCGATCGTATCGGGAATCAGGTCTTTATCGTTCTCTTTTATCTCATGATATTTGGCAACCTCATCCCCTTTGTCCTTGCTTACAAATACCCGCAAATTGTCGCTATCGGCTATCCTCTCGTGGTATTTGGCATTTCGATGATGGCTGCCCTCTATGTGGTCTCTCAAACCAAGAAAACGGGCATCACAGCTATTGATCCCGAAATGCTGAGTCAAAATGAAAGTAAACAGCTACATTTTCCGGGTCTAAAAGCCGGTCTGATCTACGGAATGGGCATGTTCTTTGGAATACCGCTTCTGAATGTCCTAACCGATGATAGCAAGGATTATCTTGGTTCTCTTTTAAATGCAGGGCATTTTGTATCAACTATCCTAGCTACCTTCTTCTTCGGATTGACCATACAAATTATCGTCTCTCTTCGCATTCGAAAAGCCAAGAAAGACCAAGAAGACGACTAGGGGGTGCCTTATGAAATCACTAGCTAGACTACTGATCAGTCATGTTTTTATCAGTATCTTTGTTACCTTTTTCCTACTTTCTGGACATATTGAGCATCCTTTCTTGATTATCTTTCTTTTATTTCTTCCTGTATTGAACAAGGGACAGAGATTCCAGAAAATCCAATCAAAAAAAATACGTCTTCTAAACGCATCTCTCTGTTTTATCCTCGTATCCTTTCCACAACTTTTAACAAATCCTATGGATTGGAGATACCTGGTATTTCTAATAATCTGTATCATTTTTAGTTTGGTTTACTTCTATACTCTCTATCAACTCTTTAAAGAAGTCAATCAAAAATCGCTCATTTAGGAGGTTACTCCCATGAAAAAAGAAGATTTCACCACTCGCTTACTCAAATTATTCTTTCACATACAAGGCCCCTTTGATGAATGCCGCCAAGAGATAATCTACAAGGCAGGTGCCCGTGCCTTGATCCAAATCGTTTACTCCTCTCTCCTACTCTTCCTGTTCTATCTCCTATTTGGACGCTTCATAGAGTTGGTTCGAGATGCCATGCCCTACCTCTATTTTGGACTTATCTTCGTCCTCGCATCTAGGGCGAGACTAGCAGTTCGCAACTTACATTTAGACAAGGATGACCCGTCCGAAATCCATCACAAAAGCTATAGCAAAAGCCAGATCAACCTTCGTAGTTGGGGTGTATTCATCAGTATTCCAATTGGCTTGTTTGTCTTATCAGCCTTTCACAAACTCTTTGTTCAGCATCTTCCTCTCGACACATTTTGGGACAATCTCTCCCAGTTCGATAAAACGCTCCCTTTACTAGTCTTAGGTTTGGGAATTGGTGCCATCTTTGGAACCATGACCTATGCCTTTTTATCGGAACACGAGATGAAACACTCTGAATCAGGAATGCATAAGGAGAATATAGAAAAATGACCAGTATATATGATTTTTCTGTTTTGAACCAAAATAATCAAGCAACTCCCCTGGATAGCTATCGTGGCAAAGTTCTCTTGATTGTCAACACTGCTACTGGATGTGGTTTAACGCCCCAGTACCAAGGGCTCCAAGACCTCTATGAACGCTATCAAGATCAGGGCTTTGAAATCTTAGATTTCCCTTGCAATCAGTTCATGGGACAAGCACCTGGCAGCGCAGAAGAAATCAATAGCTTCTGCAACCTACACTATCAGACAACTTTCCCTCGTTTTGCCAAGGTCAAGGTCAACGGCAAGGAGGCAGATCCTCTTTATGTTTGGCTAAAAGACCAGAAAGCTGGCCCGCTAGGAAAACGAATCGAATGGAATTTTGCTAAGTTTCTCATTGGTCGAGATGGGCAAGTCCTTGAGCGCTTCTCTTCCAAAACAGACCCCCAAACCATCCAAGATTCTCTCCAAAAAATATTCTAATTTCTTTTTAAAACGTATCCTTTCATTTAGTTTGAGCCATGAAAGGATGCATTTTTTCTTTAAAAAGTAACTGATTTTCTTTAATTTATATTTATTTTTTTGCTTTTTGCTATTGCAATTCTTTCATTAATTTAGTATATTTGTTATATTAAAAGTTTTCAGTCATTTTAAGGGAGAAATGACCTTTTAAATTTTTTTATCTTAAAATGAAAGCGCTTTATAAACAGGAGGTAAGGTGGCTTACAAATTATCAGAGAGTTTTTCATTAAATCAAGTTGTAACCAAGTCAGACTTGGGCTTGGGCAGTAGCTGACTGCCTTTCTAAAAACTAGGAGTATATTATGAATCGATACCTTTTTGAAAAAGGGCAAACATTTAGCATTCGGAAGTTGACTGTAGGTGTGGCCTCTGTTATCGTGGGACTGGCATTTTTTGCTTCTGGAACCGTTCGTGCAGACGAAACGTCTCCTGCCACGCCATCCAATTTAGATCAGCAAATGAAACAAGTAGCAGATATAGAAGAGACCAAGGCTGAACCAGTCAAAGAAGAAGGCCGTGTAGAAGCTGAAAAACAAGAAAGACCTGCTGCCGATACCAACAGTGCTGACTTGCTCCCTGAAGACATTCAGGACCGCGCCTATCCCGACACACCTGTCAAAGAACTCGATACGACTACTATCGTTGACCAGAAAGCTAGTCCAAAGGTAGAAACTAAGAGCATTCTAAAGAACAAGGAAGAAGCTCCAAAAGAAGCTGAGAACGGAAACCGTGCTATTATTAACGGTGGACAAGACCTCAAACACATCAACTACGAGGGACAACCTGCAACTGCTGCCACTATGGTTTACAGCACTTACAATGCAGGAGAGCAACGCTACCTCGTTTCAGGATCTGGTATCTTTGTTGCACCTAATTTGATTCTTACCGTTGCACATAACTTCCTAGAAGCCAATAAAGAAACTGGCGAGGGTCACATTCGTGGTGGAAAATCTGCCCAGTTCTACTATAACGTTGGTTCAAACAGCGAAAAGAAAAACTCACTGCCATCTTCCGGAACTACGGTTTTATTCAGAGAAAAGGACATCCATTTCTGGAACAAGAAAGAGTTTGGAAAAGGCTATAAGAACGACCTTGCTCTTGTAGAAGCTCCTATTCCTCTTCCGATTGCTAGTCCAAACAAAGCAGCAACCTTTGCGCCTTTAGCGGATCACAAGACGCATCAGCCGGGAGAAGCCATTAGTACGATTGGCTACCCAACAGACTCGAGCTCAAAAGAGTTAAAACAGCCTATCCTAGCTGGCCAACTTTACAAGGCAGATGGGACTATTCGATCTGTTGAGTCCTATGATGATAAGGGAACGACCGGTATCACCTACCAAACCACTTCTGTATCTGGTTTGTCTGGTGGTGGGATTGTAGATAGCCAAGGAAAAGTTCTCGGTGTTCACCAACACGGAACCGTTGACAATGGTGTTCCTGAAAAGGATCGCTTTGGTGGCGGACTCGTCCTTTCACCTGAACAACTGAAATGGGTTAAGGACATGATTGCCAAATATGGTGTGAAAGGCTGGTACCAAGGAGACAACGGAAATCGTTACTACTTTACTGATGAGGGGCGTATGCTTCGGAACGAAACAGCTGTTATCGGAAGCAACGAATATTCCTTCAACCAAGATGGGATTGCTACCTTGACCAAGGGAGTTGAATACGGACGTGTGGTTATCCAACACGAAGACGAAGAAGGAAATCCTGTCAAAGATAATGATACTTTTATCGAGCAGACAAGTGTCGGAGCAGAGTTCAACTATAACTTTAAGTCAGAAATCGAGAAGACGGACTTCTACCAGAAAAATAAAGACAAATACGAAATTGTATCAATCGATAAATCACCTGTTAATAAACAGCTAAAAGATGCTTGGGCTGAAGATCACAATGTTGTCAGCAAAGCGCCTGCCGGTACCCGTGTCATCAAAGTGGTCTATAAAGTCAACAAAGGCTCTTTCAAAGTTTACTACCGTCAAAAAGGAACAAGTACTGAACTAGCTGAGGCGACAGTTGATAACAATGACGGCCAAGAGTATGAGGTTTCCTTTGTCAACACCTTCCATGCAAAAGACATTGCTGGCTACCGTCCAGTAAAAGCTAGCTTGGAAGCAAGGATCCAGCAAAAAGGGGTGAATGAAGTCATCTTTGAATACGAGCCAGTCGCTGATACAGCTAATCCAACGACTCCGACTCCTCCATCCGCTCATCCAGAAGATAAGGAAACTGAGATTGGCAACCACGGACCTCTTCCAAGCAAGGCTCAACTTGATTACCACAAGGAAGAATTGGCAGCCTTCATCCACTACGGAATGAACACTTATACCAATTCTGAATGGGGAAATGGGAAAGAAGACCCTCGATACTTCAATCCAACCAACTTGGATACAGACCAATGGATTCGCACCCTGAAGGAAACTGGCTTCAAACGAACCATTATGGTTGTTAAACACCACGACGGTTTCGTTGCTTACCCTTCTAAGTATACGGATCATACTGTAGCTGCCAGCCCATGGAAAGATGGAAAGGGTGACCTTCTCGAAGAAGTTTCCAAGTCTGCCAGCAAGTACGACATGAATATGGGTGTTTACCTATCACCATGGGATGCCAACCATCCTAAATACCATGTCGCAACCGAAAAGGAATACAACCAATACTATCTCAACCAGCTGAAAGAAATCCTTGGAAATCCAAAATACGGTAATAAAGGGAAATTTATCGAGGTTTGGATGGACGGTGCGCGTGGTAGCGGTGCCCAAAAAGTAACCTATACTTTTGATGAGTGGTTCAAATATATCAAAAAAGCTGAAGGAGATATCGCCATCTTCTCTGCTCAACCGACAAGCGTTCGCTGGATCGGAAATGAACGGGGTATCGCTGGTGACCCTGTCTGGCATAAAGTCAAGAGAGCCAACATCACAGACGATGTGAAAAACGAATACCTCAACCATGGTGACCCAGATGGTGATATGTATTCTGTAGGGGAAGCCGACGTTTCGATCCGTTCTGGCTGGTTCTACCATGACAATCAACAGCCGAAATCACTCAAAGAGTTGATGGATATCTACTTCAAGTCTGTTGGTCGTGGAACCCCTCTCCTTCTCAACATTCCACCAAACAAAGAAGGAAAATTCGCAGATGCGGATGTGGCTCGCTTGAAGGAATTCAAAGCAACCCTAGACCAAATGTATGCGACTGACTTTGCCAAAGGTGCCACTGTAACAGCAAGTTCTACTCGTCAGAACCACCTCTACAAGGAAAGTCACCTGACTGACGGTAAAGATGATACTAGTTGGGCGCTCTCAAATGATGCCACAACTGGTAGTTTCACAGTCGATTTAGGACAAAAGAGACGCTTTGACGTTGTCGAACTTAAGGAAGACATTGCCAAAGGTCAACGTATCTCTGGTTTCAAGATTGAAGTTGAAATCAACGGACGTTGGGTGACTTACGGGGAAGGTTCAACTGTTGGTTACCGTCGCTTGATTCAAGGGAAACCTGTAGAGGCACAAAAAATTCGTGTGACCATCACAGGAGCACAAGCTACACCAATCTTGAACAACTTCTCTGTCTACAAAACGCCAAGTAGTATCGAAAAGACAGACGGCTACCCTCTTGGACTTGAATACCACTCAAATACAACAGCAGATACAGCCGGTACAACTTGGTACAATGAATCTGAAGGTGTTCGTGGCACTTCTATGTGGACCAATCAAAAAGATGCCAAAGTCAGCTATACCTTCACAGGAACCAAGGCTTATGTCGTCTCTACAGTCGACCCAGGTCATGGAGAAATGTCCGTCTACGTTGATGGCCAAAAAGTTGCGGATGTGCAAACTAAGAATGCTAGCCGTAAACGCAGCCAAAAAGTCTTTGAGACAGGTGATTTAGCACCAGGCCAACACACTATTACTCTTGTAAATAAAACAGGCGAACCAATTGCTACAGAAGGGATCTACACCCTAAACAATGATAGCAAGGGAATGTTTGAACTCGAATCTACCAACTACGAAGTCGAAAAAGGAAAACCAGTCACTGTTAAGATTAAACGTGTTGGTGGAAGCAAGGGGGCTGCTACTGTTCGCTTCATCACAGAACCTGGAACTGGGGTTCACGGTAAAGTTTACCAAGATACAACTCAAGATGTGACTTTTGAAGATGGAGAAACAGAAAAGACTGTGACCATCCCAACGATTGACTTTACAGAACAAGCCGACTCTATCTTTGACTTTAAAGCCAAGCTCACTTCTGTTTCTGATGGTGCCTTGCTCGGTTTTGCTACCGATGCAACCATCCAAGTGATGAAAGCCGAATTGCTGATCAAGGATCAAACAAGCTATGATGACCAAGCTAGTCAGTTGGATTACAGTCCTGGCTGGAACCATGAAACTAATTCCGCAGATAAATACCAAAAGACGGAGTCTTGGGCTTCCTTTGGTCGCTTAACTGATGAACAAAAGAAAAAGACAACCGTAACAGCTTACTTCTACGGTACTGGACTTGATATCAAGGGCTATGTTGATCCAAATCATGGTATCTACAAGGTATTCCTCGACGGCAAAGAAGTTCCTTACCAAGAGGGTATGGGAAATGCGTCGACTATTGATGGTAAGAAATACTTTAGCGGTCACGCTGCCCAACGCCAAGGCAATCAAACTCTGGTTAGCCTAAAAGGTCTGGACGAAAACTTGCACGCAGTCACCCTTCAACTCGATCCTGATCGAAACGATTTGTCTCGAAATATCGGTATCCAGGTAGACCAATTCATCACTCGTGGCGAAGGTAGTGAACTCTACAGCAAGTCCGATATCATCCAGTCTATCTCTAAATGGAAAGATGATCTGTCAAACTTTGATCCAGCAGGTTTGAAAAATACGGCTACTGCACGCCAAGCTTTCCAAGCAAATCTAGAAAAATTGAGAAACCAACTCAGTACCGAAGCTGTGGATGTTCAAGAAGTCATGTTGACTGTCAGCGCCTTACAAGATATCCTATCCAAGGACGAGAACTATCAAAGAGGCCAAGAGGAACCTAGTCCAGAGCAACCTGAGCAGCCTGAAGAACCTTCTAAACCTGAACAACCTGAACAACCAGCTGAACCAAAACAACCGGAAATTGAATATGATAAAGCCATGGCTAGCTTGACTGAAGCTATCGAGAAAAAAGTCAGTGAGCTTGGTTCTAACAATGAAGCCAAGAAGAAATTAGTTGAAATTGCAGATCAAGCCATTGCTGCGATCCAAGAAGCTAAGACTCAGGAAGCAGTCAACAAAGCACTAGAAACTGCTCTCGAACAAATCAGCAAGCTCGAAGCAACCGAACCTGAAAAACCAGCGCAACCGGAAAAACCGGCGCAACCAGAAACTCCTGTTCAACCGGAAAAACCTGCTCAGCCTGAGAAACCAGTTCAGCCTGAGAAACCTGCTCAACCGGAAACTCCAGCGCAACCGGAAACTCCAGCTCAGCCTGAACAACCAGCTCAACCGGAAAAACCGGCACAACCGGAAACTCCGACTCAACCGGAAACTCCAGCGCAACCGGAGAAACCAATCCAACCGGAAAAACCAACTCAACCGGAAACTCCGACTCAACCGGAAAAACCAGTTCAGCCTGAGAAACCGGCGCAACCGGAAAAACCAGCGCAACCTGAGAAACCGGCACAACCGGAAACTCCAGCGCAACCTGAGAAACCAATTCAACCGGAAAAACCGGCGCAACCGGAAAAACCAGCGCAACCGGAAACTCCAGCTCAACCAGAAAAACCAATTACTTCTTCAAGTCCTGAAGAAGGAGTAAAGGATCTTGTCTTTACACTTCCAAGTTTGGAAATTGTCAATAAACCAGTACCGTTCAAGACTATCCGTCGCGAAAATGCCCAATTAGACAAAGGAAAAGAGCAAGTTCTATCAGAAGGTAAGGACGGTAGCCTAGTCGAATATGTTGAAGTAGACGGTGACAATCGCAAGGTTGTTCAAACGGAAACAACTCCGGCTCAGGATCGAGTGATTGAGGTGGGTACTAAACAAAGCTCAGTAGGAACAGAGGCGCCACCTGTTGTGACCCTTCCTGAGTATGTTTTCCCAAGAGAGACCGAAAAACCTGCTCCAGTCGTAACAGACAATTCACCAGCAAAAGATGAGAAAGCTCCTGTTGCAACTACAGTCAAACAAGAAAAGGAAAAACAACTCCCAGCAACTGGGGAACAAGAAGCGAATGCCTTCCTCTTCTTGGCAGCTATTACTTCTATCTTGTCTCTCCTTATCTTCCAAAAGAATTTCAAAGACTAATAAAAATCTTTGATTGATTCTTTTCCATTATTTCAGTTCCCCCGTAGAGAAGACCATTTGGTCTTCTCTTTTTCTATCTCTAGAAAATAAAAAACATCCATAAATTTATATGGATGTTTTGGTATGAATCTATAAAGTAAAATGATTATTGAGAATAGGTTTTCTCAAATCCAACTACGATTTCAAATAAACGCTCATCAAAAAAAGAGAGTACCCCTTGCCTTATCTCATCAGAACATCCATCATAAGTTTCTGCAAGAACTCCACAGATATAGGATGATGTTTCGAATTCCAATACCATGAGATTTTCTGATGCTCACAAGCAATCTCCCCTAGATCAGACTTCCCTCTCCCACATCTAGATCTACTGACTACTATTTTTGAGTCCAGCGTATGCATAGGTTCGATTTCTGGGACACTCTTTTTCCGTCACCACCCTAAAATAAAAGCGATGCTCCCGCCCATCCTTGGCATTTTCCTTGTTTAAGACAAAGTAGTTCTTCTGATTCATAGCCATGGTGCGTAGTATATCATCGATCAAAAAAGTCAAGGGAACATTCATAGCAGAGTATTTTTGAAAATCCTCTTCAAAGCGGATATAACTATCTGAAAAATAATCCATCTGCAGTTTGTTTTCGTACAAGTCTTTTCTAGTCATACACTCCCTCCTCCCACAGTCGAATTTCGAGGACATCTACTACCTCTACCAGCCTATAGCCCTCATTGGTCCTAATAGATAGAGTTTGAGGTGATAATTCGCTTACCTCACCAATGATCGTGGTTTTCTGCTTCTTTTCCTTGACTACAAAGTATCCCTTTAGTTGCCCGACATAAAGCTGCGAAAGCAAGAGCAACTTCTCAACGGAATTCAAACTCGTCGAAAAAGCAACCCGATTTTTCTCTTCACCAAGTGAACTAGTATGCTCTGAGAGGAAAAAGCCCATCCACTTCTGCATCCCTGAATCTTGATAGTCACGCGCAGATTGAAAGGGTAAATAAGAACGATCAATCATTTTAAACCATCTAATCCTCCAGCAGAATGCCCCCCAATCAGCTTGCTTCTGGCAAGACTCCTAGAGGCTTCTTCCAGTGCATTGGCCTTTAAAAGGGAGGTAAAACCAAATTGTTCCCGAATGGAGTCAATGGCAGTCTGGAGCCTTTCTTCTTTTTCTAACTTGTCAACATCATCAAAGAGGGAGATCAAGCCAAAGGACTCGTCTACAAATCCTGAATAGTTGACTCCGACACTTCTGACCGCTCCAGAAGTATATTTATTATGAAATAGCTTCAAAACATAATCCGTTAAGACAGCTGTATTATTAGTCGGTTCGACCTTCATTTGTGTGTGAATAGACGGCCTAATCTCCTGTTTAGAGAAACCGACATAGATAGAGACAAGGGTTGTTTTCTTTCCCGCCCTTCTCAGCCTAATAGCCACCTGCTCCGCCATTTCTCGGAGAATAATTTCAATATCCCGTAGCTTCACGTAGTCTCTCGGCAAGATTTGAGAATTTCCCAATCCTTGGTACTTGGCTTTATAGGGCTTATGAACATTACTCTCATCAATCCCGTTAGCATGAAACCACAAACGCAGGCCAGCCTGCCCCAGAGCTTTCTTTAGCTGGTCTGGATTACTGGTGGCCAATTCCTTGATAGAAAAAATCCCCAGAGCATGCAAGCGTTTCTCCATCCGTCTACCAATCCCCCAAAAGTCAGTCATCTTGGGAATGGCCCAAACCTTCTCTTCCACGTCTTGGTAAGACCAGTTAGCCCTCATGGTTGGGGTGTGCTTGGCCTCATTATCCAGTGCCAACTTGGCCAGTAAGGGATTGGCATTGGACATGCCCACTGTAGAGTAGATCCCTGTCTGCCTCCAAATATCCCTCTGAATACGAGCAGAAAGCAGATCCAACTTGTCTTTGCGAGAAATCTGCCTGTCTGGGATGAAATAGTTGAGCGAACTAGTCAGGTCAATAAAGCCCTCATCGATAGAGTAGGGATAAATATCATCTGGACTACCGTAGTTTTGAAAGATTCGTTGGATTTCCATATTGACTGCTATGTATTCATCCATCCTAGGTGGTACAATCAAAGTCACTTGGGCCCAATCTTCGATGTAGCGAACATAGTCTGAGTCAGTAGGCAAGCCTTGCTTTCGAGCATTGTAATAAGAAAATTTGCGCGTTTTGATATCAAAAGGCAGATCATAGGCCCGACCAACATTGGACTTGCCAAAAATCTTCTTAAACATGGGGGAGGAGGCTAGGATAAGGCCAGTTGAATTATCCGCGCGACTCATGACACAAAGCGAGGTCTTTAGCGGATGCAACCCCCGTTTCACACACTCAACACTGGCATAAAAAGATTTCATATCGACAAAGGCAATATCACTTTTGGGCTCTCTGGAATAATCAAAGTAGCCCATAGGCTAACCCTCCATCGGCACAAAATTCCCAACGATAATCCCTACAATCCGAGGATCTTCCTCATAGGAGATGAAAATATCCTTGTATTTAGGATTGATAGAAACCAGACGCAAACCATCTTCCTCCCGATAGACCCGTTTAATATAGGTCTGGTTGTTACAAACTACTGCATAAACTGCCCCATCATAGTCAAATCCTGTTTCCCGAATCAGAGCCACTGAACCATTTTGATATTTAGGTTCCATAGAGTCCCCAGATACCCAAGATGCAAAATCATGGGCCAACTCCTCGTTAAAGTAGACCGTATCAAAATTCCAATCATCATAGACCGAAGCCCCGATCCCTGCTGACATGCGTTCATAGACACGGTACTCGTAGAGGCGCTCTGGCATGGTCATCACTTTCTGGGCTTGTTCCTCTTGAGCTAGGTTGCGAGCATAGAGCACAATCTTTTCCTTCCCTTGTTTGGAGAGACTATTGTAGAGACGGACAATCTCTATCTGGGTGAAATAACCTTTTGCGACTTTTAAAATCTTCTCTAGCTGAGCAACCTTCTCCCTGGATGGTTCCTTGACCCCACGTTCCCAAGCCGAATAAGCCTGAAAACTAATCCCAAGTTGCTCTGCAATCTCTTTTTGTGTCAGTTTTAGCTCTTTTCTCCGAGCCTTGAGTTTTTCTGGTTGGTACATACTTCACCTCCTAGTGTGATGCTTTATTGAGAATATATCCCTTAGAAAGATAAATCGACGGTTGAACTTACACTTTCGAAACTCAACCAATTTAGTTTAGTTTTATTATATAAAAAAAGTGAACAATTGTCCACTAGGAAAATCAAGTTTAAACAGCACCACTTATCTATTCTGAACAAAAAAACATCCAAGAAAACATTCTTGAATGTCTGGAAAGATTGATAACTCCCAGATAATTAATGTTTAGAGAACTGGCTAGCTTTACGAGCTTTCTTAGGACCTGGTTTGAACAGAGTTAGTTTTAATAAATTTCAAACCCCTTTAAAATCAGCGTTTTCCCTTGTTTACAGAAAGCATATTTTCATATAATTTCAACTAATTTGATTCGAATGGTGTGAATTTTACCCCCAAAATACATGAATTGAGCTACTAAATACCAAAATTCACACCATTATTGTTTAAGTGATTTTCTAACAGTCACTTGCTTTTTGTATCAACGATTTTCTACAAAATCTAAAATATCTTCATAGGTTAATAAGGAAACAATCTGTTCAACAGTTAAATGAAATGTTTTTTATTTTTGATATACAATAAATTATGTTTTATAAACATCATATCGCCTTTATGGTTATGGGGATTACTTTGTCAGGGATTTTAATCTCATTTGAAAGAACTTTTCTACACGATAAAAATATTATAGGTTATCTTGTATATTTGAGATATTGACAATTTTGGTTAGTTAATGTTAAAATATAATTACCGACAACAGTGTCGGTAAGGAGGAGAAAATGAAAAGAGAAAGGCTATCAGCAACTGAAAGAAAATTAGAAATACAGAATATTGCATTGGAAGTTTTTTCAATAAAGGGATATAAAAACACAAGTATGCATGATTTAGTACAAGCTACCGGACTATCCGCAGGAGGATTGTATCATCATTATAAAAGTACATCTGAAATTCTTTACGACATGATGATCCGAGGTTGTAAATATAGGGAAGATATTATTAAAAAAAAGATAGCTGAAATTCCAAACCCTTTAGGTATAGAGGTATTAGCTGAACTAATGGTTGATAAGGCGCTTTCCAACAATATATTTGTTCCAATATATGTCATGTTCTTGCAGTCGATGCAGGAAGATGAAACCTTACAACAACTTTATCAAGATATAAGAGATAGTAATATAAGGGATTTTGAGCAATTGTTAGAGGAAAACGGAGGTTTGAAGATTTCTAAAGAATCTTGGAATTTACTCAATGATTTGATTAATACTTTCATCTTAGGTTGTGAGACATTGGGTATCAGAGAACATTTAATTTCACAACGTCACATTCTTAAAAAAATGGTCATTGACGTTCTAATAGAAAACGAAGAAGAGGTGTAATTGTATGAATAAAAATAGTAAAGAGCTGTTAACAGAGCAGCCATTACAAATATTAATTAAGTTATCATTACCTGCGATATTAGGAATGATTGTTATTGGATTATATCCGTTAATGGATGGGATTTTTGCGGGTCAAATACTTGGTGAAAAAGCCATGACGGCAGTAGGCATTGCTACCCCATTTACCTACATCAATACAGGGATTGCTACTTTGATTGGTGTAGGGTCAGCATCTTTACTTGCCAGAGCAATTGGAGAAGGAAATCAAAGAACCATTGACAAAGTTATGGGGAATCTTTGCTTTTGGGTTTTGTTATTGTCAACAATTGTTACAATATTAGGGTATTTATTTTGCGGACAACTTCTTATGATATTTGGAGCTAAGGGAGAACTTTTAGATCTTTCTACTCGTTATTTACGAATTATTTTTCTTGGATCCATATTTGTGAATTTTGCACAGGCAGCTAATATGGTGATGCGTGGTGAGGGGTTAATGAAACGAGCCATGTTAATTATGTCATTGGGAGCAGGAATAAATATAGTATTAGATCCAGTTTTAATGATAATGTTTAGAGAACATGGAGTTGAGGGAGCTGCTATTGCTACAATAACAGCACAATTTATTCAGGCAGCATTTACGCTTTGGTATTTTAAGAAAAAAAGTGAAACTGTAAAAATTGGCTTGATGAGAAAAGAAAAGGAAATAACAGGAGAGATGTTTTCGGTAGGAGTTTCTGCTATGCTTATGCAGGTGCTTACTATTGTTCAACAGAGTTTTCTTTATAGTCAGGCATTTCGATATGGAGGAGAAACTTCAGCAGCCATTATGGCAGTATCATTAAGAATACAAGCTTTTTCTTTCATTCCGCTATGGGGAATGAGTCAAGGATTACAACCTGCTATTGGTGCCAATTTCGGAGCGAAGCA
The DNA here is from genome assembly GCF_002355895.1 of Streptococcus sp. NPS 308. NCBI lineage: Bacteria > Bacillati > Bacillota > Bacilli > Lactobacillales > Streptococcaceae > Streptococcus > Streptococcus sp. NPS 308. Next base: position 319,686 of record NZ_AP017652.1, on the reverse strand, counting down.
ATATAATAGGGTTAAAAAAATATTCAATGTTTTTACTATTAGTTCCATTGTATTGGCAGCTTGTTTTTGGATACCGGCAGAAGGATTTGCTAAACAGATTCTTAATTTATTTGGATTGTCTGATGAAACACTATTTTTAGCGGTTCCAAACTTTCGTATAATGTATAGTATTTTCATTGTTTATGGGGTAATGATTATGATTATGACATTTTTCCAAGCGATTGGAGATGGCAAAACAGCTGGTGTTTTAGTTATGCTAAGGCAAGTAATTTTATTTATTCCAGCCATGATTTTTCTTCCATACATATTTGGAGCACAGAGTATTTGGTATGTTATACCTATAGTTGATGGTATTGTTGTATTGTTGGGATTGCAGAGATATTTTACAACAGTTAAGAAAATGAAATAACTAATAAATTATGTAGAAGAGCAGTAAATCGAAAGGTTTACTGTTTTTTCTTGTTTATTATATCTTTTAATTAAATACCATTCTCTATTCCTTAGTGTGAATCTAACAAATTTATGATACACTAATAATAGTACTATACAAGGAGGTTTACTGTGACTCTTGATGTAAATAAAGATAAATTAACTATTCTAGGAGTTCAATTTGATAACTTCCCAGATTTTGATACCGTTTGGTATGCTATCGGATCATCAATGATTGAAAATTATGAACCTACTGTTCAAGATGTGATTGATTTAAAAGCTCATGTTATTAACAGACGAAAGGAATTAAATATTGGTTGGAAACATTTCTATTTGAATAAGTTTCAACATGGGCTTAAAATCAATGTTTTCTAACGCTTTCAGAAAGAACAATTTCATCTAATTTGAATAACTTTCAGTTGAATGGTGTGAATTTTACCCTAAAAATACACAAATTGAGCTAGATTTTACCAAAAAGTTCACACCATTAGTTAAATTATTTTTTGTTACATACATTTTTTTAGATGATAGACCTCCTAATTTATTTCTTATAGCATTTGAGCAAACCTCCGTTATCAGAAAACAACCAGAAAGAAAAACCGCAAAATTAATATTTTCTTTCTGGTTGTTTTTTTATAAATTGAATTTTCAGTAAAATATTTTACTCATTTATACTACCCCTTACTTCTATGTACTTTCTTTCATCTAAAGAAAAATCTCGTATTCATCAATTTTATTTCGTTATAAGTAAGAAAAAAGAACAAACAAGAAAAACACGGCATAAAAACCTGTTCAGTTCATCGTCCTCAATCCTTGTCTACTTCATTTTCTTTTACGAGATCTTTTTGTGAATCTTTTTCAGAGAGTTTTTGATCGATATACTTGTTAATGTTTTCATAAAATTCCTTGGTCATCTCACTATCTAATTTTGTCGAATTATGGACTTGATTGACTTTTAATTGAACAGATTGAATACCGTAAGAGGCTTGTTTTTGATGTATCATTTCTAATTCTTCGTCTGAAATCGGATCTCCAACAACCGTCAAGACCAATTCATTGTTCCTTGACTTGTAGACTTGATTAATGACCGTGTGATTGGCGAACTCTTTTGCTACAAACTGTTTGATTCCTTCTTTTCGCGCTTGATCTATCGTCAGAGTGACTGCTGAATAACTGGCTGGAAGAACCAATAATACAATCAAGGATGTCAAGCCAATTTTCATTTTAATGTTTAGCTCTTTAAATGAACTTAAGGGAGATTTTCTCATCAAAATTCTTGTTCCAACAATGTTGGCTAGCATGATAAAGACACAGTTGATCAAGAAAAGATAGAGAGCCCCAAATAAAAATCGTACATTTCCATTAGCTAAACCATAGCCTGCAGTACAGATAGGTGGCATCAGAGCTGTTGCAATGGCTACTCCTGGCACGATATTGTTTGCTTCTTTTTTCCTTGACCCAATTACACCTGCTATCCCACCAGCAATAGCAATGAGAACATCCCAAATGGTTGGAGAGGTTCGTGCAATCAGTTCGCTACTTGCATAAGATAAGGGAGAAATCCAGAAATACAAAGTCGAGACAAGCAAACTGACCAATACTTGAGTAAATAAAACCTCTAGAGATTGTTTGATTAAACGGGTATCAAAAATAGCTAAACCAAACCCCAGTCCAACAATCGGTGTCATAAGAGGGGAAATCAGCATGGCTCCAATAATGACAGCTGTTGAATTCATATTTAGACCTATAGAGGCAATAAAAATCGCACACATCAAAATCACTATATCTCTTAATCGAACATGAAGATCATCATATAATTTCTCACGGTATTCACGTGTTGAATAATTTCCGGTCATTGGTTACTCCTTATATTTCATATACTCTTGTTTCTGCTTGGACTATGCTAGAGAGACTTCTTTTCAATCTTACATATTTTTAATTCTCATCTGTTATGTTTTTGAAAATTATCCTTTAAGCATCCGTCAGTCCATCCTTAACATTATATCAAAAATTTTACAGTCTTTCTCTGAAGAAATCTATCAATTTAAAAGATAGAGAAAGGAAGAAATTTTTGTTTCCTTATACGAAAAAGAAAAAACGGTATCTCCTCTGAAAGAAGATGCCGTTTTAATCTTTAAACATGATTGGTGTGTTCGACAATCCATTGCTCCATTTTGATTTGCAACCAGAAGCCATAGATTCCAAACGTGATGATGGTTAGAAGAAAGCCCTTGATCCAATTGCCGAATAGTTGTGTTCCAGTCCTGTCAAAGTATAGACGTTGACCATCTACTACCGTGTGTTTGGTTTTCAATTTTTCATCATGCAAACCGCCCAAGGTGTTGCAATCCCATCGGAAATCACACAAACAGAAGGCACTAAAACGTTACTGGAAACTCATTCAACAGGAGAGCCGTAAACTCAGTGATAAACGTTTTTATCTCCCAACTTTTCGCTCACACTTGACCAATAAAGAGATTCTCGAAAACCTTCTTGCATACTCTCAAGAACTTAGAGAGCACTATGACCTCTATCAACTATTACTCTTTCATTTTCAAGAGAAACAAGCTGACCATCTCTTTGAGCTTATTGAAGAAACAATTTCTTGTGTAAATCCTATTTTTAAAACTGTTTTTAAGACCTTTTTGAAAGATAAGGGCAAGATCATAAATGCACTAGAACCGCCCTACTCAAACGCAAAACTAGAAGCTACTAATAACCTCATCAAGATCATCAAACGAAATGCTTTTGGCTTCCGGAACTTTAAAACTTCAAAACTAGAATCCTCATTGCATTGAACATCAAAAAGGAGAGAACCAATTTGATCCTCTCCAGGGTATAATTTTCCATCAACCCACTACAGTTGACAAAGAGCCGTTATTCTCAAATGAGACAACTCCTTTTAGTTTTTATAACCTCAGCTCCTCGGTCTCTTACCTACTTTTAATAGAAAGACTACGAAGGACGATTCTTAAAGTAGTCAGATTGTGCAGTATCGAAAGATTAGATGGGCTTAACCAATTTAACAACCCAAATCCGATTAAACCTCCATTTATTACAACTGTTTCTTGAATATTTCTTTGAATTAATTTCTGCAACGATTCAGATAAAGAATTCAATTCCTCGAAGAAATCTAAACGATTATCTAATAATAAAATATCACTCATCTGCTTAGAAATATCCGCACTTTCATTCATCACAACCCCAATATCTGCAAGCGTCAAGGCAGCAGAGTCGTTTAACCCGTCTCCAACCATCAAAATAGTTCGGCCAGCTTTCTGTAACTCCTGAACCAACTGAAACTTACCATCTGGCTTTAAATCAGTATAGACGTTGTCAAATGGCAGATCTTTAACCAACTCTTCTGTTCTAGCCAACGTATCACCAGTTGCCAGAATCAGTTTTTTCCCTTGGTGTTTTAGCTTTTTCAATGCAGCTTTCGCCTCGCTTCTCAAGGGAGTGTTGATACAAAACATCCCAATTAATTCTTTCTTATAAGCCAAAAACAATAAATTGTAATGAGTCTTATATTGCTCAATCAAGGCCAGTTGCTCAGAACTAATTCTTACCTGCTCGTCTTGCATTAGTACATAATTTCCAATGACAACCGATTGACCATCAATTTGCGATTTAATCCCTTTGCTTGCAACATACTGAAGCTTGCCATGCATTTCTTCGTGTTCAATGCCTTCAATTTCAGCTTGTTTAACAATTGCATTGGCAATAGGATGATAGATATGCTCCTCCAAACATGCACTTATTCTTAAAATATCTTTCTCAGTATAATCTCCGAAAGGAAGAACCTTTTCAACCAAAGGATAACTCGTCGTGATGGTACCCGTTTTATCAAACAAGAAAGTATCCACTTCCAGATATTTTTCTAATACATCACCATCTTTAATAACCATTTCTCGATTTAGACCTTCCTTTATGGCCGTAAGATAGGCTACAGGTGTGGATATTTTTAAAGCACATGAAAAATCCACCAATAAAAAGGAAATGGCTTTTGAAAACGAGCCTGTTAACAGATAAGTCAAACCAGCACCTAAGAAGTTATATTTTACAACCTTGTCTGCCATCCTAATAAAATGACGTTGTTTTGTCTTCTTACTCTCTTCAGATTTTTTCATCAGATTGATGAGTTGCAAAATGCGACTGTTTATCTGATTATCTGTCACACGAATTCTTAACTCTCCTGTTTCCAAAACAGTATTCGCACATACAGAATCTCCCTCTTTCTTTTCAACAGGGAAACTCTCTCCTGTCAAGGAACTCTCGTTGACCATGCCTAAGCCCGAAACCACTTGGCCGTCAAACAAGATTTCATTCCCTTGGGAGACAACTAACACATCGTCTACTTGAACATCAGAGCTCTTGATGCTGATGACCATGTCTCCCTGCACTAAGAAAACATCACTTTCTTTAGCAAGAAGGCTTTGTTCCAAATCTGTTGCTGTTTTTTTCAAAGACCACTGATCCAGATGATTACCCAGATCAAGCATAAACATGATGTTGCTAGCTGTCTTGGATTGGTTCATAAACAAGGACAACAAAATGGCCGAACAGTCCAAGACCTCCATGGTCAGTTCCTTGCGCGCTAAAGTTTGATAGGCTTCTTTGACATAACCCAAAGCCTGATAACAAGTCCAAATATAACGAATAGGGTAGGGTACAAAACTTCGAAACAGCCAACGCTTAATCGCTGCATCCGATACAATTGAATAAGCACTCTCTTCTCTACGAATGGGAAGCGTCATCAAGTCCGAAACTTTCCCCTTGTCAATTTTTTTTAAAAAGGCCTCTGCATTTTCTAATACAGAGAAGCCTTCTTTCATACGTAGAGTAAAGTGCTGCTGATCCATATAAAACTGAATAGAGTCGATCCCTTTTTCATCTTTAGCCAAGGAACGAAGATAATCTTGAATATCCAAGGTCAGTGAAAACGAGGACGATAATCGGATATGTTGATATCCTCTGTGTAGCACTTTAAAAGACATATTATTCACCTGTCAGGCTATCTAATTGTTCTTCTTTCTTTTCCTGTTCGTATAAATATTTAGCGTCTTGTAAAACATCATCACCGTGTTGTTTTACAACAGAAACAGATGCATCCAGTCCATCTTTCAATTTGTAAGCTTTAGCCAAGGCCTTAGAATAGCCTTTCTTAGCTTCTTTACTTGCTAAGACTTTCAAGCCAAGCGTCCCAAATGCTACCCCTCCTAAGAAGAGAGATGATTTTTTCGCAACTTTTGCGACGGTTAATACTTCTTTTAACATTTTTATTTCCTCCTTGTAACTATTGTAGCGAAAAGTGAGAGGAAAAGCAATTGCTGATATCTGATATATAGATAAATTTCTCTTTACTAATATCCAATTATATTACGATGAAAACAATATACTTTATTTTTTGATACTGTCAATAATTATGTGTAAACACTCAAGTAGAGTTACGGAGTGTTAATCAAATAAGCTTTCAAGTGTATCAGAACATTGACCAAACCCTTTATGGATTCGTTGACTTTGCTTGAAATTATAATCTTCAAACAACGTAACTAAGTAACGTTCCAGAGCCTCCTCATTAGGAAAAAGAACCTTCTTTTTCGTTTAATGTTTAATTTCTTTGTTAAGAGACTCAATGAGGTTTGTCGAATACATGCTGTGCCAAATCTGGTAGGGAAACTGATAAAAAGTTAAAAGATTATCCGTCTTCTCCAGACTTTCCATGACTTTCCTATACTTTAGTTTCCATTCGGCGAGAAAGTCCTCTAAAGCTTGTACTGCCATTTCTAAATTTTCAGCACGATAAATCATTTTAAATTGCCCCAGAATAACCGCTCTATCTGCTCGTTTCACTTTACTAGCTAGATTTCGACTAATATGAATTAAGCAACATTGTTGTTTAGCTAATGGGTAAGCCTGACTGATAATCTGCTCAAGCCCCTTAAAGCCATCTGTAACTACAAGAGAAACCTGTTGGATTCCTTGGTTTTGAAGCTTGTCTAACAGGGTGGACCAAGAAGCATTGTTTTCTTGAGGCAACTGACTCTGTCAGATTGCAGCCACATTTGTAAGCGACTAAAGTCGCAACAACTGTGTCAATTGCACCAATTTAGTATGAAAATCTAAAAAAGAACACCCCGAAAGGTGTTCTTTGCAAGTATGGTAATTCTCTCGAATTAACGTTTACTAAATTGTGATGCTTTACGAGCTTTCTTAAGACCTGGCTTCTTACGCTCAACCTTACGTGAGTCACGTGTAAGAAGTCCTGCGCGTTTCAATGAATCGCGGAAGTCTGGGTCTACTTGAAGAAGGGCACGAGCGATACCATGACGGATAGCTCCTGATTGACCAGCGTATCCACCACCTACAACGTTAACGAAAACGTCGTATGAACCTACAGTTGAAGTAACTGCGAATGGTTGGTTGATTACAAGACGAAGGTCAGCGTGTGGGATGTACTCTTCAACATCTTTTTTGTTAACAGTGATTTTACCAGTTCCTGGAACAAGGCGAACGCGTGCAACAGCGTTTTTACGACGTCCAGTACCTGCATATTGTGCTTGTGACATACTTTATTGTTCCTTTCCTTAGATAAGTCCTGAAATATCAAGAACTTCTGGTTGTTGTGCAGCGTGAGTGTGCTCAGCTCCAACGAATACTTTCAATTTCATACCTTGAGCACGGCCAAGAGTATTGTGTGGAAGCATACCTTTAACTGATTTTTCGATCAAACGTACTGCATTTTTAGAACGAAGTTCACCAGCAGAGATTTGTTTCAATCCACCTGGGTGGTTTGAGTGAGTGTAGTAGATCTTATCAGTTGCTTTTTTACCAGTCAATTTAACTTTTTCAGCATTGATAACGATTACGAAGTCACCTGTATCAGTGTGTGGTGTGAATGTTGGTTTGTTTTTTCCGCGAAGTACGCTAGCAACAACTGCTGAAAGGCGTCCAAGAGGTACATCAGTTGCGTCAACAACGTACCATTTGCGTTCTACTTGGCCTGGTTTAGCCATGAATGTAGTTTTGTTCATGATTTCTCCTATATGAATATCGTTTTTGTTTACAGGGCGGATGTTCCGGTCCGCGGGGTATTTGAAAGGTTCCGGGGCCTTACAAATGGGGTAAACAATACCGTCTACTATCATACCAAATTTTACTACTAAAAGTCAATAGATATGAAAAATAATTTTCCCGGTTTGACCTTTAAAATATCACAAAAACCTCGTAAAAACGAGGTTTCTATTGCTATTTGTAAGCTAAGGCACGTTTGAAGCTTTTCCATAGACCTAAGTCATCTGTCTGAAGGACTAGGCTGGCATACATGCGTCCGATAAAGGCTGTTGCAGTCACTGCAAAAACGACTGTAATCGCTAGTGAAATCCAAGCTTCTAAATCACTTGCATAACCATTGATGGCTCTAAATGGCATAAAGAAGGTCGAAATAAAGGGAATGTAAGACCCAATTTTCAAAACCAAATTGTCTCCTGCAGCGCCCAAGGCTGTTACCCCCATAAAGCCTGCTATAATCAAGATCATCAATGGCGACAAGGCCTTACCGGCATCTTCAGGACGAGAAACCATGGAACCAAGGAAGGCTGCCAAAACTACGTACATAAAGAGGCTCACTAAGATAAATAATAAGGTATTGACTGTGAAGGCTTCTCCCAGATGTTTTAGAATACCTGAATTTGCCAAGAATGGTAAGTCTTTGAAGAGAAGTAGCGCAGCAAGTCCACCCACTACGTAAATGCCAATATGGGTCAAAATCACAAGAAGCAAGGCAATCATGCGAGCGTAGAAATAATGACTAGCTCGGATACTAGAAAAGACCACTTCCATGATTTTAGTTCCTTTCTCACTAGCCACTTCCTGAGCAGTGACACTAGCATAGGTAATCAAGATCATATAAAGGAAGAAGCCGAGGCCCGCGGCCGCAATGGTTTGAACCATCTTTTTATTTTCTTTGGACTCGTCAATCTTCTCCGTAAAGTCAACAGTTTGAGCCAGGCGTTTTTCCTGCTCTTGGGACAAATTAGCCGCTGAGCGATTGAGTTGGTATTGAAGCTCATTGAGCTTATTGGTTACTGCTAGCTTGATGCCTGTTTCAAGAGAAGTTTCACCATGGTAAACGGCTTTGATGACACTATCCTCTTGATCAATCGTTAGATAACCCTTGATTTTTTCATCCTTGATGGCAGCTTGGGCACTGGCTTCATCCTGATAGTCAAAGTTAATACCATTGGTATCCTTGAGCCCTTCTGCTACAGATGGTACAGTTGTTACCACAGCTACCTTGCTATTTTTAGCCATAGAAGATCCTTGAAGATAGCTGATTCCTCCAGTTAGAGCGATAAAAAAGAATGGTGAAATGACCATAAAGAAGAAACTCCAGGACTTGACATGTCGCAGATAAGTTTCTTTAATAACTACCCACATATTTCTCATACTTCCACCCCTGATTCTAGTTTAAAGATTTCATCGATTGTTGGAGCTTGTTGGTCAAAGGTCGCGATGTATTGACCTTGAGTGAGGATTGGGAAGAGTTCCCTTCCAGCGCTCTCATCATCTAGGATCAATTTCCAACTGCCTTGCTTGGTCAAGCTCACCTGTTTGACATGAGGAAGATTTCCCAGTTCTTCCTTGCTTCGTTCACTTGAAACAAAAAGACGTGTTTTCCCGTATTGATTGCGAACATCCTGAACTGGTCCATGCAAGACCACACGCCCATCACGAATCATGAGAATATCATCGCAAAGTTCCTCAACATTGGTCATGACATGGTCTGAAAAGATAATGGTCGCACCACGCTCTTTTTCTTTTAAGATGACCTGCTTGAGCAACTCAGTATTGACTGGATCCAGTCCACTAAAAGGCTCATCCAGAATAATCAAGTCTGGTTCATGGATTAGAGTAATAATCAGTTGGATTTTCTGCTGATTCCCTTTTGAGAGACTCTTGATCTTGTCTGTCAACTTGCCCTTCACTTCCAATTTTTCCATCCATTGAGGGAGTTTTTCCTTGACCTCCTTGGCATCCATGCCCTTTAGAGTCGCTAGGTAGCGAACTTGTTCAAGGACGGTCAACTTGGGCATGAGACTGCGTTCTTCAGGCAAATAACCTATCCGAGCGTAGGTTTCCTGACGAATATCCTGCCCATCCAGACTGATCTCTCCTTGATACTCCAAAAATTTCAAAATACTGTGGAAAATCGTTGTTTTCCCAGCACCATTTTTTCCGACCAGCCCTAGAATTCGTCCTGGACTTGCCTGAAAATCGACACCAAACAAGACTTGCTTGGAACCGAAACTTTTCTCTAGATTTCTTACTTCTAGCATCTTCCACCTCCGAAATATGTTGCACTTATTATACTCCTTTTTGATAGCCTTTACAATCATTTGTATCCATTTTTATCGAGATTTTTATAGTAAAAACCTGCCAAATTTAAGGTTTTTAAAGAGCTCCAGTGATAGATTTAGTATAACCCATTAAAGACTATCCGGGAGAATTTTTCCTCAACTGTCCCTTTTTATTCCTGAACGAGCATTTTAAGAATTTAAAAATCCACCCCGAAGGATGGATTGAAAATTTAACGCACTTCTGCATGGACTTTTTCTTCGAGAGAAGTTTGGATTTTTTCCATGTAACGTGCTACTTCTTCGTCCGTCAAGCTATCTTCTGGATTTTGGAAGGTTAGGCTATAAGCCATTGACTTCATACCAAGTCCCAGTTTTTCACCTGAGAAGACGTCGAAGAGTTTGATATCTGTCAAACGTTTCACGCCGGCAGCTTGGATAGCGTCTACAACTTCTTGATGGCTAATTTCTGCCTTGAGAAGAAGGGCAATATCACGGCTAACTGCTGGGAATTTGGTGATTTCCACAAATGGAGCAGCCGGTTGGAGGGCAGCTTCGATGGCTGAAAGGTTAAGTTCAGCTACATAAGTTTCTGGGATATCGTAAGCCTTGGCAGTGACTGGATGAACTTGTCCAAGGAAACCAAGAACTTGGTCGCCTAGTGAGATTACGGCTGTACGTCCTGGATGAAGGCTAGTGATTTCAGATGTTGCTGTATAAGTTACTTGGAGTCCCAAACGAGCAAAGAGCGCTTCAAGGATTCCCTTAGCATAGAAGAAATCAACTGGAACCGCTGCAGTTTGGAAGTCTTTTTCAGCGACTAAACCTGTCAATGCAAAAGCAAAGCTGTTGATTTCATTTGGCAAGTCTTCTTTTGGATTGCCTGTTTGTTCAAAGACTTTTCCAATCTCGTAAAGAGCCAAGTTTTTGTTCTTACGAGCCACGTTGTAGGCCACCGTATCCAAAATACCTGAGATCATATTTTGGCGGAGGACTGAACGTTCCACAGTCATTGGCCACATGAGTTCTGTAAGGTTACTTGGTTGAGCTGTAAACTCAACTGCTTTTTCAGGCGTTGTTAGAGCGTAGGTGATGATTTCTGACAAACCAGCTCCTTCAGCAATGGTACGAACTTGGCGACGAAGTTTCTGTGTCGCTGTCAATTCACCAGCTGTACCGTCATCTTTTGGAAGACTGGTTGGCAAACGGTCATATCCATAGATACGAGCGATTTCTTCAAAGAGGTCTGCCTCGATGGTAATATCCCAACGACGACGTGGGACGCTGACAGTGAAGGCTTCCGCATTTCCAGAAAGGCCAAAGCCAAGACGACGGAAGACATCCTCTACATCCGCGTAGGAAAGCTCCGTACCAAGGACACGGTTAACGTCTGCAAGAGTGGAAGAAACTTCTACATCAGAAGTATCAAGTTCACCAGCTGAAACGATGCCTTTGCGCACCGTCGCACCTGCAAGTTCCGCAATCATACTAGCTGCAGCATCCAAGGCCTCATTGACTGTTGCCACATTAATGCCTTTTTCAAAGCGAGAAGAGGATTCAGAGCGTAGGTTAAGGCGACCACTGGTCTTACGGATAGATTTTCCATTGAAAACAGCTGCTTCAAGGACCACACGACTGGATTTTTCAGAGATTTCTGTAGCTTGTCCGCCCATAACACCTGCAAGAGCTACTGGCTTGTCTGCGACAGTGATGACTAGGTCAGTTTCTGCAAGTTCACGTTCTTCACCGTCCAAGGTCACCAATTTTTCACCAGCACGCGCTTCACGTACGCGGATATCAGTCCCTTCAAAGGTATCCAAGTCAAAGGCATGCATGGGTTGACCAAAGTAGAGCAGGATATAGTTGGTCACGTCTACAACGTTGTTGATAGGACGGATGCCTTCGTTCATAAGAAGGTTTTGCAACCATTGTGGACTTGGTGCGATGGTCACATTGTCCAAGATACGGGCCGCATAGTAAGGTGCCTTGTCTGTCTCAATACCTACAGAAAGAGCATCTGCTGCACTTTCATTCGTTTCTGTTAAACTGAATTCTTTAAAGCTAACTGCCTTGTCATAGATGGCTGCTACTTCGTGCGCTACTCCACGCATAGAAAGAGCGTCCGCACGGTTTGGTGTGATAGAAAGCTCGATGATTTCATCATCCAAGTCTAGGTAAGAGAAGACTTCCTCACCAGGGACTGCATTTTCTGGCAAGATTTGGATGCCGTCTGCGAATTCCTTTGGTACAACGGAGTCAGAAATCCCCAATTCACCCAGTGAACAAATCATTCCGAGAGACTCAAGACCACGAATTTTCCCTTTTTTAATCTTGTAGTTGTCCGCGATACGAGCTCCTGGAAGAGCCACCATGACCTTGATACCAGCACGTACATTTGGAGCACCACAAACGATTTGACGGGCTTCTTCTTCGCCAACATTAACCTGACAAACATGGAGGTGAGTTTCTGGCACATCTTCGCAAGAAAGCACCTCACCGACGACAATTTTTGAGAGACCAGCAGCCGGTGATTCGACACCTTCTACCTCAATCCCTGTGGTTGACATTTTTTCAGCCAACTCTTGTGATGGCACATCAATGTCCACCAACTCTTTTAACCATTTATAAGATACTAACATAATTCTGATTCTAAGATCCCACCAAGCAAGACCTTTTCAATTCCTTTCTTTTTCTTCGAGTCAGTCCTTACCATTCTCATCAAGAGAAAATGACTAGGACTGTATAGGACTGTGTTTCAGGTTTCAATCTTATTTAAACTGTTCTGAGAAGCGGACATCCCCTTGGTAGAATCCACGGATATCGTTAATCCCGTAGCGGAGCATGGCTACACGCTCTTGTCCAAGACCAAAGGCAAAACCAGAGTAAACCGTTGCATCAATACCACTCATCTCAAGGACACGTGGGTGAACCATACCGGCCCCCATAATCTCGATCCAACCCGTTTTCTTACATACATTACAGCCTTCTCCACCACACTTGAAGCAGGAAACATCCACTTCAACAGATGGCTCTGTGAATGGGAAATAGGATGGACGCAGACGAATCTGACGCTCTTCACCAAACATTTTTTGCACAATCAACTGAAGCGTTCCTTGAAGGTCAGCCATAGAGATATTTTTCCCAACAACCAAGCCTTCGATTTGGTGGAATTGGTGACTGTGGGTCGCATCGTCCGTGTCACGACGGAAAACGCGTCCTGGTGAGATCATCTTCAAAGGACCTTTCGAAAAATCATGGGCATCCATAGCACGCGCTTGAACTGGAGACGTGTGAGTACGGAGCAAGATTTCTTCTGTGATATAGAAAGTATCCTGCATATCACGGGCTGGGTGGTCTTTTGGAAGGTTCATGCGTTCAAAGTTGTAGTAGTCTTTTTCAACTTCAAAACCATCCACGACTTGGTAACCCATCCCGATAAAAATATCTTCGATTTCCTCACTGGTTTGTGTCAAAACGTGACGGTGACCAGTCGCAACTGGACGACCTGGAAGGGTTACATCGATGCTCTCGCTAGCCAGTTGTGCTTCAACTTTCTTTTCTTCCAAGAGCTTTGCCGTTTCTTCGAAGGCAGCTGTCAAGACATCACGAGCTTCATTGACGTGTTTTCCGATGATTGGACGCATCTCAGCAGAAACATCCTTCATCCCTTTAAGAATTTCGGTAAGCGAACCCTTTTTCCCTAGGACAGAGACACGCAAGTCTTGCATCTCTTTTTCATTTTCAGCAGTAATCTGCTTCAAGCTAGCCAGCGTTTCTTCGCGAAGCGCTTTTAATTGTTCTTCAATAGTTGACATATTTCCTCCATCAGTCTCTCATAAGATAAAAAGAAAACCACATGTCAAAAACTCCACTCGGAGCGTTGACACGCGGTACCATCCGTTTTCATCTGACAAGTCAGACCTTCATTTCTAAATCCATGCGCAAGTGAATTCACCCAGCTTTCATATAGAGAGCTTGCAGTCACGGCTCTCCTCCCTGATATACTTCCCTTGAGTTACTAGTCTTGCGGATTCCTATTCAATTACTACTTAGTTTATCAGATTTTTACCATTCTTGCAAGACCTATCTCACTTCTGTTTACCTTTAAATCGCCATTGGAAGCGGAGCTTGTCATAGAAGGGAAATTCGATAAACAAGACTCCCAAGCCCACACAGAGACTGGCAAGGACGTCTGATGGATAGTGAACTCCTAGATAGACCCTTGACACCAGTACACTGACTAGGTAGAGACCTAGCACGATTTGCACGATTTTTCTCCAGACTGGATCTTTAATTCGTTGACTGAGAATGACAATCAGAGTGCCTACCATCAAAGTTACAGCCAGAGAATGGCCGCTTGGGAAGGAAAATCCCTTCTCCTCTACCAAGTGTAAGATAGTTGGTCGTGGGCGCTGGTAAATATTTTTAAAGGTCACGATCAAAAGACCGGCTAAGGTTAGATTGCCCGCCATGAAGTAGCTTTCTATCTTCCACTGCTTACGATAAAAGATAAAGGTTGCGATGGCAACCCAGGTGATAATCACTGGGATATCAATCAAATGCGTAAGGGCACGGAACAAATCTGTCAAATAATCTGGCAAGTCCCCACGAAGAGCAGTCTGAATCGGTTGATCAAAACCGACCAGCATTTCGGGGTAAAACTTGACCATATAGCCAAGAAGGACGAAAAGTAAAAGGGCAAAACTGCCCTTCATTAAAAATGTTTGTTTATCTCTCATAATGTTTTAAGGTTGGTTTCAAGAGGACATATAACAACCAGAATGAAACGGCAAAGATGATACCTTCAATCAAGTTAAAAGGTAATACCATAGTCATTAGGTAGTTGGAAAGTCCCAAAATTTTTCCAATATCAAAGTTGGCAAACTTCGCGTACAAAGGAACAGCATAGACATAGTTGAGAATCAACATAGCAGCAGTCAAGCCGACAGTTCCCGCTAGAGATGCTAGTAGGAAACGAAGGGTGCTGCGTTCCTTTTTCCAAATCAAACCAAAAGCGATAACAAAAACTCCCAAGGCTACGATATTCATTGGCAAGCCAATGTAAGTATTCACTCCCTGGCTATTGAGAAGCAACTTCAAGAGTGATCGCAACAAGAGAATCCCGAGAGCAGCAGGCAAATCCATCACCACCAAGCCCACAAGGACTGGCAAGATACTAAACTCGATCTTGAGGAAGGTCGCCGCTGGCAAGAGCGGAAAGTCAAAGTACATCAGCACAAATGAAATGGCTGATAAAATCGCAATGGTCGAAAGTCGACGTGTGTTTGTCATAACAGGTTCCTCCAATTTTCTATAAAATCAGAAGAAGTTGGAAAGGATCCCTCTATCTATTCTCACTTTTTATATCCCAAAAGTTCCCCCTCACTCTTTTGAGCAAGCGGTTGCAATTTATCTATAAACTCATCCGAACAGACAAAGCTATTCTTTCGTCTTCTCCCATCCAGACTATACTGTCGGTTGTGGAATCGCACCACATCAGCTTGCGCTCGCGGACTTCTTTAAGGGAAGGAAATAGAGGTTTTTCTTTTAGACTAGGCGACAAGCTGTAGGCATAACTTACAGTTAGGCAAAACTTGTCAACAAAGTTTTAAAGGAAAAATTTTTCCTAATGATACTCAATGAAAATCAAAGAACAAACTAGGAAGCTAGTCGCAGGCTGTACTTGAGTACGGCAAGGCGAAGCTGACGTGGTTTGAATTGGATTTTCGAAGAGTATTAAAGTCACCGCCGGTCGGGAATTACACCCAGCCCTGAAGACCCTTTAATCATAACAAAAAACGCTTGCAAGTGCAAGCATTTTGTTTATTTCAATTTATCCGCTTCATAGGTGTGAACGAGCTCTAAACCAGCAAAATGTTGCTGACGAAGAGCCTCATAAACAATCATGCATACGGTATTCGAAACATTGAGACTGCGGACATGTTCATCGTTCATAGGAATACGGAGAGCTTTCTCAGGATGTTCACGCATAAAGTCCTCTGGCAACCCCTTATCTTCACGTCCGAAGAGAAAATACTGATCTTCACCACTTGCCAAATTCGCCTCAGAATAGACCTTTTCCGCAAATTTCGAAATCAGATAGACTTGCCCTTTTATCTGAGACATAAAGTCTGCCAAGTTATCATAAAAATGAATCTCTAACTTATCCCAATAATCCAAACCAGCCCGCTTCATCTTGCGATCATCAATGGGAAAACCCATTGGTTTGATGATGTGGAGGGGAGAATTGGTCGCAGCGCAAGTACGCGCGATGTTGCCCGTATTTTGTGGAATCTGAGGTTCAAATAAAACAATGTGATTTGTCATAATTGGCTTCCTTTTATCATTGCAAAAAAATAGCCACACTGCCCGGAGTCAAGCTCAGCAAACAGCGTGGTTAAGGCGTCGTTAACTTACCTCACAACAGGTTTGAAGTAAATCAGCGAAACTACTTTCTTAGTATAACACTTTCAGAACCAATGTCAATAGAAACGACTTGAATTTTTTACTTTTTTTAATGATATTTTCATACTCGGACATTCACTTTCAGAATAGCCTTACCAAGAGAGTGAAATCACTTCATCTGAGAGACATTTTTATAGAAGATAAGCATATTTATCTTCAAAAACGTGAAAAAGTTCTTTCTTCCCGCAAAAATTGGCTTGGCAAGTGCATTTTTTGCTAAAAAAGGGTATGATAGTTACATCATGAAAAAGTAGGTTTTTATATGAAAATTGTCCTTGTTGGTGGAGGGAAAGTTGGTTTTGCCCTCTGTCGTTCACTAGTTGCGGAAAACCATGATGTTGTCCTCATCGAGCAAAATGAAGCTGTACTGAACCATATTGTCAGTCGCTTTGACATCATGGGCCTCCTTGGAAATGGTGCCGACTTTACTATCTTAGAGCAAGCCGGTGTTCAAGAGTGTGATATCTTTATCGCACTAACCGAACACGATGAAGTGAACATGATTTCAGCAGTTCTTGCCAAAAAAATGGGAGCTAAAGAAACCATCGTTCGGGTTCGAAATCCAGAGTACTCCAACTCCTATTTTAAGGAAAAAAATATTCTTGGATTTTCTCTCATTGTCAATCCTGAGCTTCTGGCTGCTCGTGCTATTGGGAATATTGTTGACTTCCCAAGTGCCCTTTCGGTCGAACGTTTCGCTGGAGGTCGAGTTAGCTTGATGGAGTTTGTTGTCAAAGATGCTAGCGGTCTTTGCCAGATGCCCATTTCAGAATTTCGGAAAAAATTTGATGTGATTGTGTGTGCTTTGGAGCGCAACCATGAGTTGATCATTCCAGGTGGTGAGATGACCCTTCAAGATAAGGATCGCATCTTTGTTACAGGAAATCGGGTCGATATGATGCGCCTGCACAATCATTTTAAAGCTCGGACTGTTAAGAGCTTTCTGATTATCGGAGCAGGAAAAATTGCCTACTATCTCGTCGGCATCTTGAAAGACAGCCGAATTGACACCAAGGTTATCGAAATCAATCCTGAAAGAGCCCGTTTCTTTAGTGAAAAATTCCCAAATCTCTATATCGTTCAGGGAGATGGGACAGCCAAAGATATCTTACTAGAAGAAAGTGCTCCTCACTACGATGCGGTCGCAACCTTAACTGGGGTGGACGAAGAAAACATCATCACCTCCATGTTCCTTGACCGTGTTGGCGTCCAGAAAAACATCACCAAGGTCAACCGGACCAGTCTCCTAGAAATTATCCATGCGCCTGATTTTTCAAGTATCATCACGCCAAAAATCATCGCAGTGGATACCATTATGCACTTTATCCGAGGACGGGTTAACGCCCAATACTCAGACCTTCAAGCCATGCACCATCTTGCAAACGGCCAGATTGAAACCCTACAATTCCATATCAAGGAAGCTAATAAAATGACTGCCAAGCCTCTTTCTCATCTGAAATTGAAGAAGGGTATTCTCATCGCAGCCATTATTCGAAAAGGAAAAACAATCTTCCCGACCGGAGAGGATACGCTAGAGGTCGGAGACCAATTACTGGTAACCACCCTGCTACCAAATATCACCAAAATTTATGATTTGATTGAGAGGTAAGAAATGAATAAAAGTATGATTCGTTACCTCCTCTCCAAACTTCTCTTGATCGAGGCTGTTCTCCTACTAGTTCCTGTCAGCGTAGCGACCTATTACCGAGAGTCCAGCCAAGTATTTACAGCTCTTTTTACTACAATTGGAATTTTAGTCCTTCTCGGTGGGGTGGGAGTCCTACGAAAACCAAAAAATCAACGGATTTATGCCAAGGAGGGTGTCTTAATCGTTGCCCTCTGTTGGATACTCTGGTCTTTCTTTGGTGGCTTACCCTTTGTCTTTTCAGGACAAATTCCCAGCATCATCGATGCATTTTTCGAGATCAGCTCTGGTTTTACAACGACTGGTGCTACTATCCTAACAGATGTTTCCGTTCTCAGTCGTTCCCTCCTCTTCTGGCGAAGTTTCACCCACTTGATCGGAGGGATGGGAGTGCTTGTTTTCGCACTTGCTATTATGGACAATGCTAAGAATAGTCACTTAGAGGTGATGAAAGCAGAGGTCCCTGGTCCTGTCTTTGGTAAGGTTGTATCCAAACTGAAAAATACTGCCCAGATTCTCTATCTACTTTACCTAGGGCTCTTCTCCCTCTTTGTTGTCATCTACTATCTAGCAGGTATGCCCTTGTTTGATAGCTTTGTCATCGCTATGGGAACAGCAGGAACGGGGGGATTCACCGTCTACAATGATGGAATCGCCCACTACGGCAGTTCCCTGATTACCTATCTTGTCAGTTTTGGCGTTCTGGTTTTCGGTGTCAATTTTAACCTCTATTACTTCCTCATGCTCCGTCGGGTCAAGGCCTTCTTTGGAGATGAAGAACTGCGGGCTTATGTCATTATTGTTCTGGTGTCTACCGGTTTGATCACCCTCAACACCCTCCACCTTTACCAAGGTGTCTCTAAGAGTTTTGAGATGGCTCTCTTCCAAGTATCCAATATCATTACGACAACGGGATTTGGTTACGGAGATATTACCAACTGGCCCCTTTTCTCCCAGTTTATCCTCCTCTTCCTTATGGCAATCGGTGGCTCAGCTGGGTCAACAGCAGGTGGTCTCAAAATTATCCGTGGACTTATCCTTACAAAAATTGCTAAAAATCAGATTCTGTCCATCTTATCTCCTCACCGTGTTTTGACCCTCCATGTGAATAAAACGGTGATTGACAAGGATACCCAGCATAAGATTCTCAAGTACTTTGTCATCTATGCTATGATTTTGCTAACACTTATCTTTATTGTCAGCCTAGACAGCAATGATTTCCTGGTCGTGACCAGCGCTGTCTTTAGCTGTTTTAACAATATCGGACCAATTCTAGGTACAACATCGAGTTTTGCCATCTTCAGTCCCATCTCTAAACTCCTGCTCTCATTTGCAATGATTGCGGGTCGCTTAGAGATATACCCAATTTTGCTACTCTTTATGAAACGTACCTGGTCTAAACGTTAATAGAAATATAAACGAAACTAGATGAAACTCTTTAAATAGTAAAAACGCATAAAATTATGGCTACTTTTAACCTGATTTTATGCGTTTTAGTATATAAGCCATCCCCATAGTTTAACAGAGCATGAAGGTTTTATTCAACTTTTTTAATAAACACTAGTTTCTTTTCTTCTTGAAAGAGAATTTAAAGAGCGTCATCATTCCTAGTAATACTGCTCCAACTGGGCCTAAAAGACTACTACTTTCTCCTGTTTTTGGTAAAGCTTTTTCTTTATCTTCAGTCTTTTCTATTTCTTTCTTAGATGGATCAGACTTCACATCTTCAATTTTTTTCGTCCCCTCAGACAGACTCCTAGAATCCTTATTCTTACCATTATCCTGAGGTTTCAGGTTTAGTTCCGGTTGTGGTGCAGGATTCGGCTGTGGTGTAGAATCTGGTTGCGGTGCAGGATTCGGCTGTGGTGCTGAATCTGGTTGCGGTGCCGGATTCGGCTGTGGTGCTGGATCTGGTTGAGGTGCAGGATTCGGCTGCGGTGCTGGATCTGGTTGCGGTGCAGGATTCGGCTGCGGTGCTGGATCTGGTTGCGGTGCTGGGTTCGGCTGTGGTGCTGGATCTGGCTGTGGATTTGGTTTCTCAGTGTTTTGAGATTGATAAACAACCCCATAATTTGAGAAGTGAGAAACTTTGAAATGAACATATTTTCCATCAGCACTCAATTCAAACGGCAGTTCCTCAACTGCTCCTGTTTCTGGTAAGAAGTAGATAACCTTTCCTACTTTACGACTAGGATCCACAGGTATCGTTACAGTTGCTTCTCCTGAAATTTGTACAAAACTACCATCTGCCTTTTGAGTCTTAACATCGTAAAGTTCAACATTTTTGGCTGGAAGTTCTGCTGGGAGTTTAGCCAGAATAGTGGTATCTAAAACCTTGTCCGCAACAATCTTATCAACCGCTGCAACATCTGCTCCTGTTAGAGAAACAGAAACATTGCTTGTAGGGGAAACGAGGGTCTCTTTGGGGTGAGATTTGTAGTATACACGTGCTGCTACAACCCCTACAGCAGTATCAGACACTCTATACTTCAACAAGGTTCCATATGCAGGATTTACAAGGTCTTTAGGGTCAAAACGTTTCCCGAGGGGAAGTCTATAAGTTCTCGTCAACCCTCTCTGTCCTTTCCAATTCTGCTCATCCCAATCTATAAGATGATATACCATCACGGTTGTATCATGGCTTATCTTACTAGCATAAATATCTGGGCTGGTCGAGTCTGTAGGGTTTGGAACCTCTCTGATAATTTCTTTGAAGGTGATGATATACTCCTCTTGGATTTGCTCAGAGCCGTCATTGGTTATGGTTCTGCCGATATTCTTAAGATTTTCCTTATAATCATAGCCTTTCTTATAATCATCAAGCTCAAAATCCTTATAGGTATTGGCCTTTAAGGTGTAGCTTTCTCCTGGCTTGAGAGTGATTGTTTTTCGGGACAATTCATCAGTCCCTCGACCACCAGCTTGGAAATAGTGATATACTTCAACCACATCAAAGGTGACTGTTTGCAAAGCAGGTTTCTCTCCCTCAACTATCTTCTTTTCTTTATCTGGTAGTTGATTAGAAGTTTCCTTAGTAGAGTCCGTATTCTTTTCTGCTGTTTGCTCCTTTTCCTTAGCTTCTGGGGTATCAACTAGGGTTTTTGGTGTTTCTGCTACCGTTTCCTCTGCCTGTGCAAGGCTTGCTCCAGCCAGACCAACCGTCACAGCTGCTAGACCAAGCAAAGCAAGTTTCTCTAGCTTGATAGCTTTTTTTCGATCATGTTTATAACGCTTTATTCTTGACATCTTGTGTCTCCTCATTATTTAAAATTTATCACATTAAGTATATCTCCCCCCAATCCCTTTGTCAAGCCTTTTTCAGCACTTTTTAAAATATTTCTCTCCCCAGATTGTTTCATTGAAAAAATTAAAAATGAGAAGACCTTTTGGTCCTCTCCGAATCTAATTATTTTTTAAGAGCTTCCTTGTAACGAGCAAGTTCTGCTTGATTTGCCCAAACATAGTGACCTGGACAAATTTCCACCATAGATGGCTTGTCTGTCTCATAGTCATGTTGGTCAGGGTCGTAAACTTTCAAGACTTTCTTGCGTTCCAAGATTGGATCTGGAATCGGTACAGCAGATAGAAGCGCCTGAGTATATGGGTGGACAGGATTGTTAAACAACTCCTCTGTCTCCGCAACTTCGACGATAACTCCCTTATAGATAACTGCGATACGATCTGAGATAAAGCGAACAACTGACAAGTCATGGGCGATAAAGAGATAAGTCAAGCCCAACTCTTTTTGAAACTTCTTGAGCAAGTTCAAAACTTGCGCACGAACAGATACGTCCAAGGCAGAGATTGGCTCATCCGCAATAACGAAATCAGGTTCCATCACAAGGGCACGAGCAATCCCGATACGCTGGCGTTGACCACCAGAAAACTCGTGTGGATAACGGGTCAGGTGTTCTTTCAAAAGCCCAACTTCATGGATCATCTTTTGAACTTTTTCTTTTCGGTCTTCTTCATCTTTAAACAAGTGATAGTTGTAAAGACCTTCAGAGATGATATAGTCAACCGTCGCACGCTCATTCAAGCTGGCTGCAGGGTCCTGGAAAATCATCTGGATACGACGGATCAAGTCTGAGGATTCCTTATGAGATTTTTTTCCATTGATCTTATGACCATCAAAGATGATTTCACCTTTACTGGTATTATTTAGACCAATAATAGCACGACCAATCGTTGTTTTCCCACTACCAGACTCTCCTACAAGAGAGAAAGTTTCTCCCTTGTTGATAAAGAAGTTGGCGTTTTTAACCGCGACAAACTTCTTACTTCCTTCACCGAAGGAAATTTCTAAATCTTTAATTTCTACTAATTTTTCAGACATTTCCTTCCTCCTAGTCTTCTAGATGAGCAAAGCCCATTTTATCACGAATCTTGTCATGCAAATCTGCGATGACCCCAGGTTTTTCAACTTTAGGAGCATTCTCATGAAGCAACCAAGTCTTAGCCCAGTGGGTATCACTAACTGAAAACTGAGGTGCTTTTTGTTCAAAGTCAATTTGCATAGCATAATCTGAACGAAGGGCAAAGGCATCACCTTTCAACTCAGTATAAAGAGACGGTGGTGTTCCTGGGATAGAGTACAATTCCCCTTTATCATCAGCAAGCTGTGGCAAGCTAGACAAGAGACTCCAAGTATATGGATGACGTGGATCGTAGAAGACTTCCTCAACAGTACCGTATTCTACAATTTCACCAGCATACATAACCGCTACCTTATCCGCAATACTTGCTACCACACCAAGGTCATGGGTGATAAAGATAATGGTAAAGTGGTACTCGTTCTGTAAAGTTTTAAGCAAATCAATGATTTGGGCTTGAATGGTTACATCAAGGGCCGTTGTCGGCTCGTCACAGATCAAGATATCTGGACGACAGGCAAGGGCAATCGCAATAACGATACGTTGGCGCATCCCTCCAGAATACTGGAAAGGATACTCTTCAAAACGTTTTTCAGCATCTGGGATTCCGACCTTGTTCATATAGTCGATTGCCATCTCTTTGGCTTCCTTGGCTGTTTTTCCTTGGTGTTTAACGATAACTTCAGTGATTTGGCTACCAATTGTATTGATTGGGTCCAAACTTGTCATAGGGTCTTGGAAGATGGTCGCAATTTTAGCACCACGAATCTTCTCCCATTCCTTGTTAGAAGTCAAGGCTGTCAAGTCTTGTCCACGATAGTCAATACTTCCTTGGGCAATACGTCCATTGTCTTCTAGCATCCCTGTAAAGGTTTTTGTTAATACAGATTTACCAGAACCTGACTCACCTACCAGGGCAAGAACTTCCCCTTCAATCAGGTCCAGAGACACTCCTCGGATAGCCGTCAGAACTTTGTCACGAACGTCAAATTCCACGACAATATCACGAGCAGTCAAAATTACATTACTTTCTTTTGTCATGTCTACTCCTATCTATGTGTACGTGGATCACTAGCATCCGCTAGGTTTTGACCAACAACGAAGAGAGATAGGGACACCAAGATCAGGGTTGTCAATGGAATCCAGAACAAGTAAGCGTTGGTCGTAACGTTTTGTGAGTAATCTGAGATCAAACGTCCCAGACTTGGCACTGTTACAGGCAATCCCAATCCAAAGAAGGAAAGGAAGGCTTCATAAGAGATGAAGCTTGGCAACATCAAGGTCATCGTAGAAACAATAACAGATACCAATTGTGGCATGATGTTTTTAACGATGATTTTAAAGGTTGGTGTTCCAAGTGTTTGAGAGGCAAGGTTGTATTCCAAGTCACGGTAACGCATGATTTGGATACGAATCATATAAGCAATCCCAATCCAAGTTGTCACACTCATGGCAAAAATCAAATTCCAGAAACCAGCACCAATTGAGTAAGTCAAGACAATGACAATCAAGAGAGATGGAATGTTTGAAATAATGTTATAAACTTCCATCATGACACGGTCAACAGATTTTGAAATTCCCCAGATTCCACCAACAATAACCCCAATTACAAGGTTGATAAAAGTTGCAATTACAGAGATAAGGATAGAATTACGCGCACCAAACCAAACCCCGTCAAACAAGGATTTACCATTACTATCTGTACCAAACCAATGTTCAGCATTGGGTTTGATAAAACGAGCAGAAAAGTCATTGACCTTACTTACATCGTTGAAGTCAAAGTTTGAGAACATTGGATAAATAAAGCTCATCAAGATAATGGCAACCAAAATCCCCAACATAATGACTGTTGATTTTTTCTTTAGAAATTGTCTAAATACAGAACCCCAGTATGAATAGGCAGGGGCGTCAATTGTTTCAGAGGCAAAATCGTCACGTTTTACGAACTGAAATTTTTCTTTTCCGATTGTTGACATTATTTGCCTCCTTTCTCTGTCAATTTAATACGTGGATCAAGCATGGTCATCCAGATATCTCCTACAAAGAGTGAGAAGATAGAAATACATGTGAAGATGAAGACGAGACCAACTACCATTGAGTTGTTGGATGCCTTAACAGAGTCGATCAACATTTTACCCATACCTGGGAAGGCGAAGACTGTTTCTGTCAATGTTGCACCACCAATAACTCCGATTACAGCACCAGGAATACCTGAAACCAAAGGAACCATGGCATTTTTAAAGATGTGTTTATTTGAAATTTCTTTTTCAGACAAACCTTTGGCGCGAGCAAAACGTACGAAGTCTTGAGATTGCAAGTCGATCATGTAACGACGAATCCAGATAGCCGTACTTGGTGCTCCCAACAAACCTAGAATGACTGCCGGCAGGACATAAGAACGCCAATCTCCAGCACCTAAGATAGGGAATGAGTCTGGTAGACCAATAGATGATCCAATCAAACGAACGATGTAAACCAAGGCAATCGTTGGAAGAGCAAGCAAGAAGGTCAAAGCACCTGTCGAGAAGCTATCAATCCAAGTATTCTTGTGGCGAGCCATAGCAGAACCAAGAGGAATGGCGATAGCATACGAAATAATCAAACCAATCAAACCAGCAATCGCTGAACTTGTAATCATTGATGGGTATTGGTAATTGCTTTCTGTAGCTGTATATGGATCGTCCTTACCATAGTTGGCTACCTCACGCGCGTCTGCTTGACTTGGTGATTTGTAGGTACGAGAGTAGATATCTACAGATGAAGTCTTTTTACCTGTAGGGAATTGAACTTCTGATGTCTTAGTTTGTCCTTGACCCTGTGTGATAACTTGAAGCACTGGTGTGTTTGCATAAGTTGGGTAAGAATCACCTAAGTTAACGTTCACAAAGTTTTGGTGTACAAATGGGAATTGGTTGTTGAAATACAAAAGATACTTATGTTTTGTACCTGAACCAACCAATGACCAACCGATAGCAGGGTCATTTTCAAAACGAAGATAACGTTCCAAGTTTGGATTTTCAGGGTCTTGAATCTTGTTTGTATGATCAATATCAATCAAGTTGGCATAGAATTTGAAAACACGTTCAAAAATCGGAATTTCACGCGTAGCATAGAATTGACCACTTTCTGAGAATACACCTAGCGTCCAACCATTTCCTAGTTGGTTGATGTATTTTTCGTAGATTGCCTTATTGGTATCATTGGCATCTACTGTTACAGATGAGTCTATCGTGCTCGCTTTTTCTTGCAACTCCTTGGTATCGTAGTACTCGATATAGCCCATCCGCTCATAAACGGTATTTTCATAATTATCCCGCTTGTCCGGCGTCGTTGCAATCTTGTTATAGTTGGTATCCTGCTTGAAAATCAATTTTCGAGGAACCATCGTATAGATAATTGTGTAGGTCAAGGTTGTCACCAAGAAAATAGACAACAATGAACGCAATACACGCATAAAAATATATTTCTTCATATCGTTTCCTTTTAAAATCCCAAAAGAACCTTCTCCTCATGGAGAGAAAGTTCTCTTGAGAGTTATTTATTTAACGTGGTTAGCCAATTCTTTTTGAACTTTTTCGTTTGATTCTTTTTTCTCTTTGAGCCATTTTTCACGAGCTTGTTCATAGTCAGCTTTTGTTACAACCTTATCTTGTAACTGAATATACTTGAAGTATACGTCTGATCCCTTGTCTCCAGATTGACTGTAAGATGCAGAGAATGGCACAACACGAGAAATGAATGGTGCAGCACCAGTTGATGACATAGCTGGCAAGATGAGTGAGCTATCTGTCAACCAAGCTTGGGCAGCAGCGTATTTTTCATAACGAACATTCAAGTCGCTTGTTTCTTTAGCAGCTTCATCAACTAGCTTATCGTATTCTTTCAAACCAACTTGAGCTGCTGCAGCATTATCTGCACCTTCGTAACCCATGTATGTTTTTGTTTGTTCAGCATTCGTTGTCTTCAAGATGTCAAGGTAAGTTGATGGATCTTCATAGTCTGGGTTCCATCCAACTGCCCCTGAGAGATCCCAGTCTTCTGCTGCTGCATTCGCCGCATAGTAGGTAATATTAGTAAACTCATCTTTAGAAACTTGTTGGATATCGATGACTACATTGTCTTCTCCAAGCACTGTTTCAACGGATTGTTTGAAGGATTGAATACGTGCGATATAGTTTTTAGCTGTTTGGTCTACTGGAACATCCAAATGGATAGGGAATTTTACACCTTCTGCTTCCAATGCTGTTTTGGCTTTGGCAAATTCAGCTTTGGCTTTATCGGCGTTGAAGAGTCCATCTTGACCATCCGCAAAGTTTACGTTCTTCCATTCATCACCGTAAGCTGACATCTTATCAGTCACCAAGTCACCAAAAGTTTTTTCGCCAGCAGAGACAAAGTCAGGTTTTACAAAGAGGTTACGAACGGCACGAGGAGCACCTTCTTTACCATTTACTTGAGCTGAGTAAGACGTACGGTCAAAGGCAAAGTTCAAGGCTTGACGGAAGTCCTTATTAAGAAGGGCTTTCTTAGTAGAAGTCTTCTCTTCATCAGTTGTCTTAGAAGTGTATTTGTAACCTTGGCGGTCAATATTCACACCCAAACCACCAATACCAGGTCCTGATGGGGTGTAGAAGATATTTTCCTTGTAGGTTTCTTCTACTTTAGAGTAGTTTGAACTTGTTGGGTAAAGACGGGCATAGCTATAAGCTCCACTTGTAAAGTTACGTTCAATAGACTCTTGGTCTGAACCATCATAGTAAGCAAGTGTTACTTTATCAATATGAACATTATCTTTGTCCCAGTAGTTTTCATTCTTAGCGAACTCGATAGAAGACTTAGCAGTCAAACCTTTCAGCAAGAATGGTCCATTGTAAAGCAATGATGTAGGGTCAGTCGCTTTAGCAAAGTCAGATCCTTTTGATTTTTCAAATTCTTCGTTCAATGGCCAGAAGATTGAATAAGCCATCTTAGAGTTCCAGTATGGTTCTGGTTGGTTCAAAGTATACTCAAGAGTATAATCATCAACTGCTTTCACACCTACTGAAGAAAAGTCTTTTGTATTACCTGCCAAATAATCAGACAATCCTTTAACAGAATTTTCTGCTAGGTAAAGAGCTTCTGACTTGTTATCAGCTGCGTGTTTCAAACCATTCACAAAGTCCTTAGCAGTAACTTCTGCATACTCTTCTCCGTCAGATGTGAACCATTTGACTCCTTTACGAATCTTGTAAGTATAAGTCAAACCGTCTTTTGAAACGGACCAGTCTTCTGCAACTGCAGGAACTAGGTTCCCATACTTGTCATTTGTGAAGAGACCATCGATACCATTTGAAGTGGCAATCTTAGTACTTTGTTTCCCTGAGATCAAGTAATCCAATGTTTCTGGGTCAGCTGAATAAACATAACCATAATTTTTTGGCGCTGTTGAATCAGATGATTTTGAAGAACCACAAGCAGCTAAAACGCCAGTTGCTAATAGGGCAATTCCTGCTGCGACAAATACTCTACTTTTTTTCATATTGTTAACTCCTCTTTGAAAAATTTAGGCTTATTGTCAATTATATCATATATTATCTAAAAAGTAAACGAATTTTCAGAATATTTAGGCGTATACCCTCAAAAAACTTTCATTTGTCAAATTTTTCTATTCTTTGTTTGCTATCTAGGGTGATTAGATGGCAAATTTACAGCCCGTAAGGACTGTTTCCCAGACTTTCTCTCTCGGTTTTTAAGCCTGCCAAAATAAAGGGAAAGTTTCCTAAATTGGATTTTCGTTTAAGAAACTATTGACGTAGAATCATTTTCAAGGTATAATAATAAACGTTGAGGCGGTATAGCCAAGTGGTAAGGCACGGCTCTGCAAAAGCTTGATCGTCGGTTCAAATCCGTCTACCGCCTTATAGTAAACCAAAAGACTCCTCGTGAGTCTTTTGTCTTATAAATGGGAGCTTGAGCACCTGATGGTGACTCAAGCTCTTTTATTCTGTTTCTTCTTCATTTTCTACTTCAGTGATTTGAACTTTTACCTTGGTAACACGTCCGTTTTTCACCTTGTCGTTGGTCAGGACGACTTGCTTGTTTTGACTGACCAGTTGGTAACTGATTTTCTCAGTGGTTGGAATCGTTCCAACACCCGTCAAATAATAACCGGCGATGGTATCCACATCATCGCTTTCTAGTTCGACACCAAAGTAGTTATTGAAGTCGTTAAGATTCATGGTTCCCTGTGCAATATAGGTGTCCTCACCGATTTGATGGACTTCAATTTCTGCTCGGTCTGTCTCGTCGTCGATTTCTCCGACAATCTCCTCCAGCAGGTCCTCCAGTGTGACCAGACCAGCCATACCACCATATTCATCGAGCAAAATGGCCATCTGTCTCTGAGTATTTCGCAATTCTTTTAGCAAGTCATCCACAAAAATAGTTTCAGGGACAAAGAGTGGATCTTGTAAAATCCTCTTCCAGACAATATTGTCAAAACCATCCACAAAGGCCGCATTAAGAAGACTCTTGGTGTGAATAATCCCAATCACATTGTCCTTATCCCCATCATAAACTGGGATACGGGAAAAGTTTTGTTTTAAAATACTTTGGATAATGGTTTGACTATCATCCTGAATATCCACCATAAAGGCATCTGTCCGAGGAACCATAACTTCTCTCGCCATCAGTTCATCTAGAGAGAAAATCCCTTGTAACATCTCGATTTCGTCTGCATCCAAGGTTTCCTCACTCTTGGTCAACATGTACTCAATTTCATCTCGAGTCATTTTTTCATCCGCATCATCAAAGGTCATTGGTGTTAAACGACTCAAGAGATTGGTTGAAGCAGATAACAACCAGACAAAGGGACTGACAATCTTCCCAAGTCCAATAATTATCGGAATAGAGCGAATGGCTAAGGCATCTTTGAGATTGAGGGCAATCCGTTTAGGATAGAGTTCACCAAAAACAATAGAGATGTAGGTCAAGAATGCCAAAGAGAGGAAACTTGCAATGGCATAAGCCGTTTCTCCATTCCCCATCCAAGAGGCAATTACTTGTCCAAGTGTATCTGCCAATTTTGCCCCTGACAAGATTGTGATCAAGGTGATACCGACTTGAATGGTTGATAAAAAGTGATTAGGGTTTTCAAGCACCTTTAGCAAGCGGATATAGCGTTTATCGCCTTCTTCTGCTTTTTGCTCTACTCGGGCACGATTTAGTGACACCATAGCCATTTCTGTAGCTGAGAAAAAGGCATTTAAAAAGGTCAATACAACTAAAAGTACAAATTGCAGTAACAAATCCTGACTGCTTGGGTCTTCCATGGTCTTTCTCCTAAAATAGTATCTTGTGTTCCATTATACCATAAATCGGCCTAGGAATCACATTATTTTCTAATTTATACAATCGCTCCCTTATCAATGACGGACAAGGGAGCAATTTTTATTCCTTTAATAGATTGGTTCTAATTTGTCACCGTGACCTGACCTGTTCGGTAATCAAGCTGGATACCCTTTTGAACATTTGGAATCAGGACGTTGAACTCCAATTCACCATCCGAAGACTTGGCTTCAATTTGTGAAGCAGATGGAACCAAATCCTCATTCGTAGCATAGTGGAGAGTTACCCGATAACGGACTCTCTTATTCTGGTCTAAGGCTTTCCTAACCAGACTCTCATAGTAGTTCTGCCCTGTCGAATCTTCCGCCTGAGCCTGGTTGGCCCAAGCTGTCTGAACTGCAATGTTCTTGGGATTGCTGGTAGAAGCATCAAAGCCATCTAATCCACCTATCAAGGCATAACCCAACAAGTGCCCCCTATCTACTGCGTGCGTATAGGTTCCCTTTAAATTTTTAACCTGATGCCATCCCGGCGGTGTCCAAGAGGTTGAGCCGTTGCCTGTTTCTTCACGATTTTTATACTGCCGAGTCGCTTTGGATAAGATGGCATTGGCAACCGTTGGGACGGTCTCTTTCCCGACTGGTTTTGTTTTATTATCCGCATAGGGTTTGCTAGAAACTTTAGCATCTAGATTGGTTTTATTGCCATTTACGACAAAGGCACCTGCCCCATTCCATTCTAGACCACCTTTTATTTGGTTCTTGATCGACTCAGTTAAGACACTTTCTGCCAACTCCTGACTAGGAGCTTCTGAAGCTTGTCTTTTCTGGCTAACCTTAGTTTTAGGGGTGTTTGGCGCTGTCTGCATCTGCTTGATGTAATAACTACCAGCAGATAATAGTAAGAATATGAGTAGCCCTATCAGAGCTTGTCTTGTTTTCTTGTCCATATCTATCCTTATATCTCTAGAAAAAGACTGGTCTCCCAGCCTAATTTCCTGTAAATTTACTAATCAATTCTTGCCATTTCGCTGGAGACAAAATCGCCCATGGATCCTGTCCCTTTCCTAGAATCCCGTAGCCAATCATCAAACCGATTCCTAAGGCAAGGAATCCCAGCAAGAGTACAATAAAAATCAACAGTAAGCGACGGAGTACATAACGTATATTTTTATTCTTCTTCATCATTTGCCTCAATCCGCTGAATCTTCGCTCCTAGCTGAGCTAACTTCTCATGGAAACGGTAGTAACCTCTGTCAAGGTGGACTAATTTACCAACAACTGTCTCCCCTTGCGCTACCAAACCTGTCAGAATCAAGGCCGCACTGGCACGAAGGTCTGTTGATAGAACTTCTGCTCCCTGCAAGACTTGTCCTCCTACGATACGGGCTGTATCACGGATAATCTCCGAACGCAAGCCCATCCGACGCATTTCCTCCAGATGTTGGAACCGATTCTCAAATACAGTTTCCACCATGGTGGATTCCCCTTTTGCGACAGTCATTAAGGCTGTAAATTGAGCCTGCATATCTGTCGGAAATCCCGGATGTGGCAAGGTTTTTACATGAACAGCTTTGAGATTTTCCAGTTGAGAACGGACACGAATGCCTTCCGACT
Organism: Streptococcus sp. NPS 308; assembly: GCF_002355895.1. NCBI lineage: Bacteria > Bacillati > Bacillota > Bacilli > Lactobacillales > Streptococcaceae > Streptococcus > Streptococcus sp. NPS 308. Next base: position 288,476 of record NZ_AP017652.1, on the reverse strand, counting down.
CCTCCGTCACCTCAACTCCCATTTCAAGGAGTTTAGCAATCAAGGGACGATTATGCTCCCAGACTGCATCTCGAATCAGGACATCACCGCCAGTCATGGCTGCCGCCACCATAAAGGTTCCAGCTTCAATACGGTCCTGTACCACATTATGAGTTGTTCCATGGAGTTCCTCGACACCAGTCACTGTGATTGTTTCAGTACCAGCTCCCTTGACCTTGGCTCCCATTTCATTAAGAAGGATAGCAAGGTCAACAATTTCCGGCTCACGCGCAGCATTTTCAATAACAGTCACACCATCAGCTAACGTCGCTGCCATCATCAGGTTTTGTGTCGCGCCGACACTAGGGAAGTCCATATAGATATGAGCGCCATGCAAGCGTTCTGCCTTGGCTTCGATGTAACCAGCTGTCTGGCTAATCTTTGCTCCCATAGCTTCCAAGCCCTTGAGGTGGAGATCGATTGGACGACTCCCAATGGTGCAACCACCTGGCATGGATACCTTGGCATGTCCTACACGAGCAAGGATTGGTCCCAAGACAACGATCGATGCACGCATCTTGCTGACATACTTGTAAGGAGCCTCCTCTGTGATGTCACCAGTCGCATCGACTTCGACAAGATGAGCTTCCTCATTAAAGTCAACCTTGGCATTCAGACCACGAACTACTTGATTCATGGTGAAAACATCTGACAAGATCGGGACGTTCTGCAAGACTGTCTTACCCTTGCTTGCTAGAATAGTCGCTGCCAACAAGGGCAAGACGGCATTCTTTGCCCCCTCAATGGTCACACTCCCGACCAGACGATTATCTCCGCCTTGAACCACAATTTTTTCCATAGTTGCTTCCTTTACTTTTGATTTTATAATAATCCTCTAAGTGCTTCTTGCCACAATTGATATAAGCTGATAAAGAATGAACTTAATATGTAGCCCATTACAATACTAAAGAAGCCTACCAACAAACGAACTTTTTTTGTATTCGTAGCAGTTACTTTTAACACCTTTTCCCATCTCACAAGATCCTTTAAAAGGTAAAAACTCAAATAGATAAAGAGCATATGACTGCTTAGAGTGAATAATAATTGAACCATTTGACTATTATACCATCTTATCCGCTTGCGCGCTAGTTTTCAATTTTTCTACGAATTAGGGATTGTTTTTAAGGTAATCAATCGCATCCTGCAAGGTCTTAACGGGAACGATTTTCATCTCTGTCTTGATCGTTTTAGCAGCTTCTAGGGCTGTTTCATAGTTACTTTTCGCATTGGGATCTGCTTTTTTGGCTTCCTCGGTGACTGGATTGTCAGGAGCAAAAAAGACGTTGGCTCCCTGACGAGAGGCCGCAACTACTTTTTTGTCAATTCCACCAATGTCGCCAACATTTCCGTCCCGATCAATGGTTCCCGTTCCCGCAACGATGCGGCCATTACGAAGACCTGGATCTGCTATCTGGGTGTAGATAGCTAGACTAAACATGAGACCAGCACTTGGCCCGCCGATACCAGCTGTTGAAAAGCGAATTGGAACGTCACTGGTCACTTCCGTACGGTCAATCAAGCCAATCCCAATCCCGTTTTTTCCGTTTTCGAGAGTGATAATTTTACCTTCTGCAGACTTGACTTTTCCGTCTTCTTCATAGGTTACCTTGACCGTGTCCCCTAATTGTTGAGAATTGACATAGTCGACCAAGTCTTTTGAACTGTCAAATGTTTTGTCATTAACAGCCGTCACGGTATCTGCAATGTTCAGAATGCCTTTAAAAGTCGAATTATCCGTCACAGTTAAGACATAAACTCCCAAGTACTTGAGTTCGATATCCTTACCAGCCGTCTTCAGTCCTTGATACTTGGCCATATTTTGAGAAGTTTGCATGTAGAACTGATTGATCCGCATAAATTCTGCGTCAGTAGAGCCACCCGTAGTCTCCTTGGCACTTCTAATATCCGTGAAAGGTGTTAACCAAGCATAGACCAGATGCGACAGGGTTGCGTGTCGAATGCCGACTGTTACAAACTGGTAAGCTCCTGCTTCTGTGTCTTCTGTTTCATTGACTTTCAAAACGCGACGAATATCTTCCGCTCCACCTGGAACTTCTATGTAGTAAGGTAAAGGTACTACAAAGGCTAAAAAAGTCAATACTAGTGCTAGGATGACATATAAGGGCCATCTAGTTTTTTTCTTCATGTTCTAATTCCTCCACAACACTGTTTGGAACATATTGCTGAATCTCCTGACCAAACTTCAGGAGCTCTCTCATAGCTGAAGAGCTGACATAGAGATGCTCTGGGCGACTATGTAGGTAGACCGTCTCAATCTCTGGAGCCAGTTGATGATTGTAGTAGTCAAAACTAGCCTCGTATTGCAAGTCTGTTGCATTCCGCAAGCCACGGACAAGAGTTTTAGCTCCCAGTCTTCTTGCAACATCGACGACTAATTGGTCATGAGAAGCCATGACTTCTACATTTTCTAAATGTTCTACGGCTTTTTCAACTGCTCGTTTGCGGTTTTCAACGGGGAGAAAACCTTGTTTGTGGGGATTGTAGAAAACCCCGACATAGAGCTTATCAAAGAGTTTGCTTGCACGTTCAATGATATCCAGATGTCCATTTGTCATCGGGTCAAATGAACCTGTAAATAATCCAATTTTATCTGACATAGACTGTCACCTTACTAATCCCATATATTTTTTCCTTCCAGATGCCTAAGTAGGCGATTTCTTCTGGGAGTTCTACAGACTTATCTGTTTCGCAGACGACCATGACTTCTTGGGAGAAGAGATTTCTTTCTGCCATTTTTTCGATATCTGCAACGATTTGTTCCTTGGCATAGGGGGGATCTAAAAAGATCAGGTCAAAGGGACCATTCACATGCTCCAAGGCTCGTTCAGCTTCCATTTTTACGAGCTGAAATTTAGAAACTTCCTTGGTCATTTGGATATTTTCAGCGATGATAGCTTGTGCCTTTCGATCCCGTTCCACTAAGACAGCACTGGACATCCCTCTTGACACAGCTTCAATAGACAGACCGCCACTGCCAGCATAGAGATCCAAGACACGACCACCCTCAAAATAGGGACCTATCATGTTAAAGATAGCTCCTCTCACCTTATCAGATGTCGGTCTAGTCGTCTTTCCTTCTAGCGTCTTGAGAGGACGCCCCCCATAGATTCCTGATACGATTTTCATACCGTTTATTATACCAAATTATGGGCAAAAAGAGAAAGAAAACCGAACCTTACGGTTCGATTTCCTACAAGATGTTTTCGTAAGTGTCGCGGACTTCTTGCGGCCAAACACTAGTCTGAACCTCTCCGATGTGTTTCTTACGAAGAAGGAACATGGCCATCCGAGACTGTCCAATCCCTCCACCGATTGTCAATGGGAAAAGACCGTTAAGCAAGGCCTTGTGCCATTCCAACTCCAGACGATCTTCGTCTCCTGTAAGGGCAACTTGGCGACGAAGGGTATCTTCATCTACCCGAATCCCCATCGACGAAAGTTCAAAGGCACATCCAAGAGATTCATTCCAAACTAGAATATCCCCATTTAGCCCCTTGTAGCCATTCTCAGACTCTGTAGTCCAGTCATCGTAGTCAGGCGCACGTCCATCATGCGGTTTCCCGTCAGGCAACTCCCCACCAATACCAATCAAGAAAACTGCTCCAAACTCTTTACAGATTGCATTTTCACGCTCTTTTGGTGTCAAGTCTGGGTAACGTTCTACCAACTCTTCTGTATGGATAAAGGTGATTTGTTTTGGCAAGATCGATTCGATATCATAGCGGGCTTCTACGGCTAGCTCTGTCAGACGAATAGCCTTGTAAATCTTTTCAACTGTTTCTTTAAGATAAGCGATATTGCGTTGACCATTTGGAATCACTTTTTCCCAGTCCCACTGGTCTACATAAACAGAGTGGGTCGCATCTAGTGAATCTTCATCTGGGCGAAGAGCCTTCATGTGGACAAACAAACCTTCCCCATCACCGAAACCAAAACGAGCCAAGGTGTGGCGTTTCCATTTAGCAAGTGAATGAACGACCTCATAGGTTTCATCTGGAATCTGCAAAACCTTGACAGATACTGGATTTTCGACACCTGACAGGTTGTCCTGCATCCCATCCCCGACCTTGCTCAAGATGGGACCTTGAACTTCAACAACTTCTAACTTATCTTTCAAATACTGGGTAAAAGTGTTCTTAACAAAGGAAATCTCTTCTTGCTGATGAATAAAACTTTTCTTCATAAACGGCTCCTCAAAAATTAGTTAAAAGCATTATACACCTATTTCCAAGAAAAGAAAAGAGTAAATAAGAAAAAGTCAGTGCTCTTTCGAACACTGACTCCGTCATTCATTAATCGTTTCGACCAAAGATTCGTAAGATGCTAAGGAAGAGGTTGATAAAGTCTAGGTAGATGCTGAGAGCCATTGAAATGACCCAACCTGTCGCTACTTGTCCTCGTGACTGCTCATAAACATAGCGAATCTTTTGGTTATCCCAAGCAATCAGACCTGAGAAAACCAAAACCATGGCAATACTAATCATGTAGTCAAAGAAGCTATTGGCTAAAAATAGATTCACAACCATGGCAATGATGAGACCAACAAGCGCCGCCATCAAGGCTCGTCCCATTCCACTCAAATCCTTCTTGGTGAAAATTCCGATTGCCGCCATGACAAAGAAGAGAAGGGCACTGGATACAAAGGCTGATAAGACGGTCCCAGGTGTATAGAAGGCTACGACAAAGCTAAGGGTGAAGCCATTCAGTAGGGAGTATACTAGAAATACCGGCAGAGCTGCTGGGCTATTTTTTGCAGCCATGCTACTTGCAACAAAGACTAAACCAAGTTCTGCAAAAGTTGCAATCATCAACCAGAGACGGCCATGCATTAAAAAGTAGATCAATTGAGCTTGGAAGACTGTCAACATCAAAGCTGACACCAGAGCTGATAGACCAATCCCAAGTCCTACAAAGGCATAAACCTTAGCGTAAAATTGATTGAGACCTGAACGTTCTTGAATAATCGATTGATTCATTTTGATTCTCCTTTTTCTATAAATATGTCTTGATTATAACAAAGATTTTATAAATTAGCTGAAATAAAACATCAAAATGCCTGCTGCAACTGCCACGTTGAGACTTTCTGCTCGGCCTTTCATGCCAATGTGAACCAGCTGATCAGCACTCTCAGCCATGACAGAACTAATCCCCTGTCCTTCATTTCCCATGACTAAAGCAAAGTTTTCTAAGGGAGAAAGCTCACGATAGTCCTTAGATTCTTTGGATAAGGTCGTTGCTAGAATGGGCAAATTGCTCTTCTTTGCCTCTTCTACAAAGGAAGCAAGAGACATCCGATAGATGGGCAAATGAAAATGACTTCCTTGCATGGAACGCAGGGTCTTGAGACTGTAGATATCTGCTGACTTATCTGAAACAATGACCCCTGTAAAACCTGCAGCGTCCGCAGTCCGAATCATGGTGCCCACATTACCAGGATCTTGAACATCTTCTAAAAATAGAAACTTACCCTGACTAAAATCAGGCAGTCCCACTTCTTCTTTTTGAATCACAGCGACAATCCCTTGAGGAGTTTGCGTATCTGCCAAATCCAGCAAAATTTCCTCTGAAACCCAGACCGTTTGAGGAAAGGCAGCTAGCTGATCTCGGTAACTTTCCAGAGCAAAAATCTTCTCAATCGTCACTCCAGCTTGAACAGCTTCTTCAAATAAGTGCCAACCTTCAATCAAATAGGCAGACTTTCGATATTTTTTTTGATGCAATTTCTTGGCATTTTTTACCACTGAATTGGCTTTTGAGGTTATAATAGTCATAGAAACATTATAACACAATCAAAGGGGTTTAGTATGCAAAAGGTTAGAATGATTGCCCAAGGCAGGGTACAGGGTGTTGGTTTTCGTTGGGGTGTGGTTACTCTAGCGCTTGAAATCGGTGGCATCACCGGTCGTGTCTGGAATAACGACGACGGCACAGTGGAAATTCTTGCTCAGGCAGACTCCTCTGCCACTATGGCAAAATTTATCCAAGAAATCCGTAAAGGCCCAACGCCCTTTTCAAAAGTCACCTATCTGGATGTGCAGATGAGCAACTTTTCATCCTATTCAGACTTCAAAGTTGCAAATTAGGTCTCCAGAACTATTGTATATTTTACAAAAAAACAGTAGAATAGAAAGGTACAATTTTTAAAGAAGGAATGAAAACATTGAAATCTATTAAACGTTTTGCCCTCTCTGCTATGGGAGTGGCTATGCTACTCGTCTTGACAGGCTGTGTCCAAGTAGACAAAGCAACAGGTAAGCCAGTTGGTCCCGTTTGGGATTTCTTGGGTGCTCCGATGGGAGAAGCTATCAAGTACTTCGCTACTGATAAAGGACTAGGCTTCGGGGTCGCTATCATTATCGTAACCATTATCGTGCGCTTGATTATCTTGCCACTTGGTATCTACCAATCATGGAAGGCGACACTTCACTCTGAAAAGATGAACGCCCTCAAACACGTACTCGAACCACACCAAACACGTCTCAAAGAAGCAACAACTCAGGAAGAAAAACTTGAGGCTCAACAAGCTCTCTTTGCTGCTCAGAAAGAACACGGTATTAGCATGTTAGGTGGTGTAGGTTGCTTCCCTATCCTCATTCAAATGCCATTCTTCTCTGCTATCTACTTTGCAGCCCAGCTCACTGAAGGGGTAGCTAGCTCTACCTTCTTGGGTATCGATCTTGGTTCACCAAGTATGATCCTCGTAGCCTTTGCTGGTATCCTCTACTATCTCCAATCACTCCTTTCACTTCATGGCGTAGAAGATGAGATGCAAAGAGAACAGATCAAGAAAATGATCTACATGAGCCCACTCATGATTGTGGTCTTCTCCCTCTTCTCACCAGCTAGTGTGACGCTTTACTGGGTTGTCGGTGGTTTCATGATGATTCTCCAACAGTTCATCGTTAACTATGTTGTTCGTCCAAAACTTCGCAAAAAAGTTCGTGAAGAATTTGCCAAAAATCCACCAAAAGCAAGCTCATTTTCAACTGGAGGCGGACGCAAAGATGTCACTCCAAACCAAGCAACTGCGATCATGACTAATAAGAAACATAAAAAACGCAATGCTGGTAAACAACATTCTAGAAAATAAGAAAAAAGCTTAGCTGAAAGGCTAGGCTTTTTATGCATCACAAAAGCCCGATGTCTCCATCAGGCTTCTTTTTTATCCATGAACACGTTTCATGTAGTCTTGGTAGCTTTCTGTATCCATCAATTCCTTGGCATTCTTGACACGGTCTGCTGTTGGAGGTTTGACCCCTTCGAGCGAATAAGGAATTCCAAGTTCACGCCACTTGAACTCACCCATCGTGTGATAAGGCAAGATTTCAAACTTGTCAACATTTTTAAGGGTTTTGACGAATTTACCGAGTTCGATCAAATCCTCATCTCTGTCCGTCAAACCTGGAACCAGCACATGGCGAATCCAAACAGGCTTCCCAATATCTGATAGGTACTGGGCACAGGCCAAGATGTTTTTATTGGTTTGACTGGTTACAATCTTGTGCTGTTCTTCGTTGATTTCCTTGATATCCAGAAGAACCAAGTCTGTCACAGCCATGAGTTTATTAAACTTTTCGAGATAACGTGGCTTGTTACGGAATGGAAGAGCACAGGTATCCAAGGTACAGTGGATTCCTTTTTCTTTGGCCTTGGTAAAGAGGGCAATCAAGAAATCAATCTGCAAGAGGGCTTCTCCTCCACTAACAGTGATTCCTCCCTTGTCTCCCCAAAAACCACGGTAGCGAAGGGCTTCTGTCAAGACATCGTCTACTGTCCGTTCGCGTGATTTATTGGTCTCCATAGCCCATGTGTCGGGGTTATGACAGTACTGGCAACGCATGTGACAACCCTGCAAAAAGACAATAAACCGAATCCCAGGGCCATCTACCGCCCCAAAACTCTCTGTCGAATGCACCATTCCTGTCACTTGTCCATAGTCAATTGTTTCTTCAGACATATCGTCACCTTCCTTGAAACCGTTTTATAGTTTTATTATATCATGAGTAAGATGAAAAACAAGGTTTTTTGTCTATTTTTTAGAAAGCAATCTGTTTTTCACTTTCATTTTCATACCCTTTTAGTGATCCGGTTCAAAATCAAAACCATACAAGGTTGCGAAATAGTCCTCAGGACGCTCTGCACGGCGGATTTGGCGAGCATTTCCTTCTTCGGTATAGAGGATTTCTGCCGATCGTAGTTTGGCATTGTACTGGTAACCCATGGAGAATCCATGTGCACCTGTATCATGAATCACCAGCAAATCACCGATTTCTGTATGAGGTAGTTCGCGGTTAACGGCAAATTTATCATTGTTTTCGCAGAGTGAACCGACCACATCTACCACCTCAACTGGTCCGTCTGGATGGGTCAGATTGGTGACATGGTGGTAAGCTCCATACATGGCTGGGCGCATGAGGTTGACTGCTGAGGCATCCACACCTAGATAGGTACGGTAAGTTTTTTTCTTATGAGTAACTTTTGTGACGAGAACTCCGTGGGGTGCCAGCATAAAACGTCCCAATTCGGTAAAAATCTTGACCTGACCAAGACCTGCTGGCGTAAGGACTTCTTCATACACCTTACGCACCCCTTCACCAATCATCGCAATATCATTTGGCTCCTGATCTGGGCGATAGTTGACACCGATTCCGCCAGAAAGATTAATAAAGTCCAGTGAAATACCCAATTTTTCTTTGATTTCCACAGCTAATTCAAAGAGCCGGCGGGCCAATTCTGGATAATAGAGGTGGGTCACGGTATTGGATGCTAGGAAGGAATGAATCCCAAAAGTCCTAGCTCCTTTTTCCTTCAAAACAGCAAAGGCTTCAAAGAGTTGATCCTTGGTCATGCCAAACTTAGCCTCTCCAGGATTATCCATGATGTCTGTTCCTAATTCAAAGACTCCTCCTGGATTGTAACGACAAGAGATGATTTCTGGAATGCCTACAGTTCGCTCCAGATGTGCAATGTCTTCAAAGGCATCCAAGTTAATGGTCGCACCTAATTCATGGGCATAAGCGTACTCTTGGTCTGGCGTATTGTTTGATGAGAACATAATCTCAGGACCTGCAAATCCAAGTTTATGGCTCATCAAAAGTTCCACATAACTAGAACAGTCCACACCACAACCTTCCTCTTGGAGGATTTTCAAGATGGCTGGGGTTGGAGTGGCCTTGACGGCAAAATATTCCTTAAAGCCCTTGTTCCAGGAAAAGGCCTGGTTGACTGCTCTTGCTTTTTCACGAATCCCCTTCTCGTCGTACAAGTGGAAGGGAGTCGGGAACTCTGCAACAATTGTTTCTAAATCTTCACGGCTGATAAATGGTGTTTTCATAGGCATCCTTCTATTCTGTTTGCAAAGAAAGGCTGGGACAATCGTTCCAACCTTTAGTTCTATCTCTTATTTGTCTTCGTCAAAGATATTTCCAATCTCAACATCGATGGATTGGTTCTTAACATCAATATTGGTAACCTTCAAGAGTGACTTGTAATCAAACTGCTTTTCACGTTCTTCTTGGGCATTGTCTGCAAAGACTGCGACACCGGCTAGTTCAGAATCGAACTCACGCAAGAGACTAATCATCCCGTTGACAGTTCCGCCACCTTTCAGGAAGTCATCCACGATCAAGACACGACTGCCTGCCTTGAGGCTACGTTTTGAAAGGAACATTTTCTCAATACGGTCACCACTTGAACCTGAAACATAGTTGACACTGACCGTTGAACCTTCGGTAATTTTTAAGTCACGACGCACAATGACAAATGGAACATTGAGGACATTGGCAACCGCATTTGCTAGCGGAACACCCTTTGTTGCCACTGTCATAACGGCATCGATTTTTTGGTCCATAAAACTCTTGGCAATGATGCGACCAATATTTTTCAAAATGGCAGGTGTACTGAGCAAATCAGATAGGTAGATGTAGCCACCTGGCAAGATACGGTCGCTTTCTGAAAGCTTATCACGCAAGTCTGCGATCATTTCTTTAGCTTCATGGCTAGAGATGGATGGTGTAAAGATAACGCCACCACCTGCTCCAGTCACAGTCTGAATATGGCCAATTTCAATTTCCTCAAAGGCACGCTTGATAATCACGATGTCCTCTGAAATCGATGATTTAGCTGATTCGTACTTTTCTGCAAAGGTGTTGAGACTGGTTAGTTTGTATGGATTATTAATCAAATAGTTGGAAATGACAACCATCCGATCACTTCTTCTTAATTTCATTTTTATTTACCATTCCATTTAATTTTGATATTTTATCCATTATACCATATTCACATAAAAAAACGAACATTATTGCGTAAAAAATGCTCGTTTTTCTTAAATTATTAATCTAAATCTGGTTTATAGAAGGAACGATTGTCCATAGCGAAGATTTTATTGGTCATTTCTCCTTTATCCACCAAAGCAAGAGCTGTTGTCATCATCATCATGCTGGCATCGAGATTATCGATCATATGAATGATTTCAGCTTCCATCACACGAGGACGAACAGGACTACCATACTCCAGTAAGCCATGATGACTGAGAATGACATGGCGCAGTAGCACCACTTCTTCTCTGGTATCATCGATGCCAAGCTCCATGACTGCTTTGGTAATTTCGCTATCAATTAGGGCGATATGACCGATGAGATTGCCTCGCACTGTGTACTCCGTCTGATCAGGACCGCTGAGTTCTAGAACCTTGGCCAAGTCGTGCAACATAATCCCGGCATAGAGCAAGCTCTTATTGAGCTGAGGATAGATATCGCTAATGGCATCTGCCAAGCGCACCATGGTTGCCGTGTGAAAAGCCAAACCCGTTTCAAAGGCATGGTGGTTGGTTTTTGCAGCTGGATAGGAGTAGAATTCCTTATCATACTTGGTGTAGAGACTGCGAACGATACGTTGCCAGACAGGATTTTCAATTTTGAAAATCATTTGCGACATGTAGTCACGAATTTCCTTGATATCGACTGGTGACTTGACCTTGAAATCAGCTGGATCATTTGGTTCGCCAGGTTGAGGCAGGCGGAGAGTAATTTGATTGACTTGAGGAGTATTGTTGTAAACTTCTCTGCGCCCCTGCATGTGGACCACTTTCCCTGCGGTAAAGGCCTCAACGTTATGAGGCTGAGCATCCCAGAGTTTTCCTTCAATCTCGCCACTATCGTCTTGGAAGGTAAAGGCTAGGTAGTTTTTCCCAGCTCGTGTCTGTCTCAGGTCAGCTGACTTAATCAGGTAAAATCCTTCAAACAGCTCATCTTTTTTCATGTGACTAATCTTCATATTCTTCCTCATTTTCTTGGAAATGGAGTAGATCAAGCGCAGGCTCATCTTCTGATAACTCAATGTGACGGAGCGTCCGCTCAATAGCTGTGGTGCGACGGTTTAATAATTCATCAATATTGCCAGAGGCATGTTGAAGATGTTTTTGTGCCTTTACCAAAATCCCCCCGAACTTGCCAAACTCGGTCTTGACGCTAGCAAGGGTCTTACTGATATGGTCGGCACTCTTTTGGATATTGAGGGTTTTGAAGCCAACTGATAGGGAATTAAGCAGGGCTGATAGGGTACTTGGACCAGCAACAATAATCTGTTCCTCCCGTCTCAAATCATCAAAGAAAATCGGATTGCGGACGATTTCTGAATAAAGACCTTCTGTCGGAACAAACAAGACTCCAAAATTGGTCGTCCGAGGCGGCGCTATATACTTGCTCTTGATATCCTTGGCGAAACGCTTAACGCTTGTCAAGAGAGATCTACGACAACGTTCAATCTCGTCCTTATCACCTGCTTCATAGGCTTCTTCTAGGCGGTAATAATCTGCCAGTGGAAACTTGGAATCAATTGGTAGATAGACGTATTCCTGGTCGCCTTGCCCAGGCAACTTGATGGCGTATTCCACTCGTTCACTGGAGTTTTCAACCGTTGCATATTCTCGTTCGTACTGGGTAGGCGTCATGATGTCTTCGATGATTTGCCCCAGTTGCAATTCACCCAAAATGCCTCGCGTTTTGGTTCCAGAGAGAACCTTATTGAGGGCTCCGACATCGCGGGCAACTGTCTGCATCTCTCCAAGGCCACGATTGACAGACTCCAGTTGTTTAGAAACTGTCTCAAAGGACGCCTGCAAGCGCGTCTGTAAGGTCTTTTCTAGTTTCTCCTCGACTGTTTGGCGCATTTGTTCTAGGCGTTGCTCATTTGATTCCTGCAAGGCTTGGAGACGTTGGTCGGTCTTGTCTCTGGTTTGGAGGAGATTATCTGTCATTTCTTGACGGACTTGAGTCAAGCCTTGATGCAATTCCATTCGTACTTCCTGCAAGCGGTCACTGACAGCCACTTCCAAGTCTTTTTGGTCTAGTTGGCTGGCTTGCCTGGCTTGTTCAAAGCGGTAATCTAATTGATCTGAAAGATTGTCTGCCTGGTCTTCCAAACTCTTGACTAGATATTTGTCTTGCTTATCCTGCCTCTGCCAAATGAGAAACAGTCCAGCCAGGTTGACAATTAATAATAGTAGTAATACAGTCTCCATCCTACCTCCTGTCCTTGCTATGCAGTACGACTACATAGCCATCCGGGCAAGTCACCGAAACTTCCCTATCTATATATTCGTTAGAAGCGTACACTTTTTTAAAGAAAAAATTTTCCTCAGTCAATTCGTACTTGGCACCGATAATGGTCAACTGACTATCCCGAACTGGCATAAAGGCTAGATAGTCATAGTCCGAACGAGGTTGAAGCTGACTGGTTCCTTCTGGACAATAGCAAATCACATTTTGCCCATCCTCAATCGCTATCTGGCTCATATAAGGTGCCAACTTGGGATTGCTAGGTAGAAAAACATTGGCCAACATATGGTCAATACGGCCACCCAAAGCACCGAAAATAGTGACCTGAGCCTGAGGATTTTGCTCAAAGACGGTTAAGAGAGTCAATTCCAGATCCGTATCATCCTTTTCTGGCTGGGCTTGAACAAAATGCTGGGCACTTTTTTGAATCACCTGTCGCTCTTCTGCAGTGACAGAATCAAAATCTCCAACTGCTAGAGCAAGAGGCAAGTCTTCTTCCAAGATCCAGAGCGATCCTCGATCCACACCGACAAAGCAATCAAAATCCGTCCGATAATGACCTCGGTCTCCGCCTGCAAAAACGGCAACCCTAGTCCAGTTGTTTTCTGAGCGTTTGCACTCGTTCATTGACATCTCCCTTAAAGACATAAGACCCTGCTACAAAAACGGTCGCACCAGCTTCTTTGGCTTGAGCAATGGTTTGATTATCAATCCCACCATCCACTTCGATCTCAAAGTTCAAACCTTTTTCCTCACGAAGGGCAACCAACTCGCGAATCTTATCCATGGTTTCAGGTAGAAAGGCTTGCCCGCCGAAGCCAGGGTTAACCGTCATCACCAAAACTTGGTCAACTAGGTGAAGTACGTGTTTGATAGCTTCAACCGGCGTACCAGGGTTAATGACAACAGAAGGTTTGACACCTAGAGAACGAATCTTTTGAAGAGCACCATGGATATGAGGTGTTGCCTCTACGTGAATACTGATGATGTCTGCACCTGCACGCGCAAAGTCTTCCAGATGATGTTCAGGATTAGAAACCATCAAGTGGCAATCAAAAACCATCTTGCTATGAGGACGAAGAGCTTCAACCACACCTGCACCAAAACTAATCTGAGGCACAAAGTGACCATCCATGATATCGATATGGGCATATTCTGCACCAGTTGCTTCTAGGCGTTTGATTTCACGTTCAAAGTTGGCATAATCTGCTGCCAGAATTGACGGAGCAATCTTGTATTGAGACATAGGTTTCTCCTTATTTTGGAATTTTTTTGCTGACTTTTTTATAGGTTTCTCTGCGATTTTCAATCTCACTGAGGAATTGCAAATAATTATCAAAACGGAAGTTCGCAATGATGCCTTCTTCTACTGCTGACTTAACCGCACAGGAAGGCTCATGAGTATGAGTACAAGTACGGAACTTGCAATTTCGGCTAACAGAGGCAATCTCTGGGAAGGCCTGATTGAGGTCTTCAGCCGTTGTCACTTCATAATCCAGTGATGAAAAGCCTGGAGTATCTGCGATTTTACCACCATTGAGATTGTAAAAACTTACAGCTCGAGTGGTATGACGCCCACGACCTAAACTATCTGAGATTTCTCCTGTTTCAAGATTGAGGTCCGGTGCGATTTTATTAAGAAGGGTTGACTTCCCAACACCTGTCTGTCCCATAAAGACCGTCACTTTTCCTGTCAACAAAGGCAAAAGTTCTTCTTTACTAGTCACAAAGTCGTAACCAATAGCACGATAAGTTTGTTGGTAAAAATCCAGTTCTCCCCTATCGTCCAACAAATCCATTTTAGAAATATAGACGATGGGGTGGATGCCCTTGTGTTCCAAAAGGACCAAGAAACGATCCAATAAATTACTGTTAAAGTCAGGTTCCTTGACGGACATGATCACCACAGCTTGGTCAATATTGACAATGGGCGGACGGACCAGACTGTTTTTCCGTTCGTGGATTTTGAGAATATAACCTTCTGAATGCTCCTCCGCAGAAAAGTCTACCCAGTCCCCAACATAGGGTGTGTGGCCTTTTTTACGGAAATTTCCGCGCGCACGCGTCTGGTAAACTTGACCCTCACTCTCCACATAGTAGAAGCCCGCCAAGGCTTTAATGATTTGTCCCTTCATCTTAGAGTCCTTGTCCTTTGAGCGCATCTGCTAAACTAGCAAATTCTGCCAAGCTGAGAGCTTCTCCACGCACACTTGGTGACAAGCCTGCTTGATCCAAAGCCTTGGTCAACTTTTCCTTGACTTCATCAGTCTTACCAAAATAACCTGTCAAGTTGTTCCACAAGGTCTTGCGGCGATGGGTGAAACTGGCCTTGGAAACCTTGAAGAAGAGTTGCTCATCTTCTACCGCTACAGCCGGTTCTGGTCGACGTACCATTTTCAGGATAGCCGAGTCCACGTTTGGCGCTGGTACAAAGACCGTACGAGGCACGATAAAGGCCACCTTGGCTGTCATGTAATACTGCACAGCAATCGACAAACTACCGTAGGCCTTGGTATTTGGCTGTGCTGAGATACGATCCGCCACTTCTTTTTGCATCATAACCACAAACTCACTAAAAGGAATGCCACTCTCGATCAAGTGCATGAGAATAGGCGTCGTAATGTAGTATGGCAAGTTGGCTACTACCTTGATTGGCAGTTCAGGATTTTTGAAATTCTGGATATGCTGCGCCAAGTCAACCTTGAGAATGTCCTCGTTGACTACGGTCACATTGTCAAAATCACGCAGGGTATCTGCCAAAATCGGTACCAAACGGTGGTCAATCTCAAAAGCCATGACCTCAGCTGCACGCTCAGCCAAAAACTCAGTCAAGGCACCAATTCCTGGACCGATTTCAATGACATTAACCTGGTCATCAATTTCAGCTGTATCCACGATTCTTTGAAGGATATTGGTATCCGTCAGGAAATTTTGCCCGAAGGACTTTTTAAAGGTAAAACCGTGACGCTCCAGCACTGCCTTGGTCACGCTATAATCTGCAATTCTCATCTAATCTCTTTTCTATTATAGTAAGCTTCTGGAGTATAATGATAGAGCAAAACAAATAAGGGTGTTCCATCAAATCCTTCCACCATCTCTTTTAGAAGTGCATCTGGATGAATGATTTCTCGTGTTTTGGTGAAATAAACTCCATGTTCCCCGTTTCTATTACGAAGTTCCCAGGCAACATTATTCCCTTGGACAGAGGGTAGGTAACGTTCCATTTCTAGAAAATCAAAAAAATCTTTCACTGTCATATCCTCAGGAACTTCAAATTCTACCTCATGAGGTAATACATCATCACCCATACAGACAGAATCTCTATCAACTCGGATTTTCATTTTGCTCTCTCCTTATAAGCTTCTATTTGGACGCTATCAAAATAAATCTAAGTACCTCTATTGTAACACATTCTCCATGCATTTTGAGGTCTGCTCAACTATTATCATAAGATTTCATAACCTCTTCACTTCTGCCAAGGTCACTCAAAACAGAGTTAAATATCTGAATTTCTTTCCACTATTGAAGCAGTCCATGAAATTTATTTTTCTCATCCTTTATGGATTGTCTCTTGAGAAAGTCAGGTGCTCAAGCAAAGAATAGAGTTTTTCTTGCTCCTCTTCTTCGTAAGCAGGTGCATTTGCTTTTACTTCCTTGCATTTCTCGTCATACAAAAATCCTTCATAGCGATCTTCTGTAGATAAAGCTGTATAAACTTTGGCCATTTCTTCAGGACTAATCGAAAATTTTGACTTAATTTTATACAGATTTTTCATAAAAGCGCTGAAGTGATTGTAGCGGCTCATATCTACTTTGACATTGCTCACACGGATTGCCTGAACCTTGACACCTTTCCAATGTTTCCGCATATAAAGCGACAACATCAACAAGGCTAGTTTATTCTGATAATAGGTCTTGGCAGGACTATAATGTTTTTGACCAGATAAATTTTCAAAATCAAGTTTCATAAAAGGATAGAGTATCAGCCCTTGAGAAGAAATATTAATAATCCGACCACTCTCAGACTTTTCCAACAAACCCTTCAACAAGATAGAAAGCAAGAAAGGGGCGACAACATTGGTCGCAAATTGCTTTTCTAAACCATCCTTAGTCAAGATGGGCTTTTTAACTGACAAATCAAAGTCAGCTGCATTGTTAATTAGAACGTCTAGAAAGTCTTCTTTTTGAATATACTGTTCCGCTGCTTCCCTGACACTCTTTATATCAGATAGATCAACCAAGATATAATCTACATGTTGATTTCCTGTCTGTTGACGAATTTCCTCACAAGCTTGCTCGGCAGCTTCTTCCCGTCGGCAAAAGAGAGTTACCGACCAGCCTTTTTCAGCCAACTGTTTAGCAACCTGATAACCAATACCACTATTGCCACCCGTAATAATCACTCTTTTCATTTCTGACTCCCTTGGACTGAATACTTAGTCATCACCTCTTCCACTTCTGCCAAGGTTACTCCAAACAACTCTAAGCGCTTAAGCAACTGCTTGCCGTTGGAATAGCCGATGCGGAGGGTTTCCCCCAGATATTCTCGGCGCTTACGACTGTCTGATCCCGCTAAGAAACCTAGGCGAATCAAGTCACCACGACTGATGTCAAACTCGTTCTCATTTTCAAATTGTTCTGTCACCTGAGCCAGCGCTGTTTTCAGGTCCTCATAGCTGGCGTGTTCGATTCCCAGAGAACGCCCCTTGGTCTTGGATTTGGGAACCGCTTCATCTCGTTTGAGAAAGGCATGCTGAACTGTCGGGAGCGCCGTCATAATCATGCGACGAATGCGCTCACCGTTAAAGTCAGGATCTGTAAAGACAATGACCCCATGCAGTTCATGCAGGCGCTGAATGCGTTCTATATCCTGATCATTGATTGCCGATCCTCGTGTCTCATAGGTCTCTACATCAAAGTAACGTTTGAGATTGGCCGTATCATCGCGACCTTCGACTACGATGACTTGGGAAATTTTCTCTTTCATTACTTGCTGTCCAATCCAAAAATTCGTTCTGCATTTGCAGTTGTTACCGCCGCTAGCTCTTCTGTCGTCATACCACGCAAGTCGGCGATAAAGTCCACTACATAGCGAGTGTAGGCTGTTTTATTTTCACGACCCCGCTTGGGTACAGGTGCTAAGTAAGGCGCATCTGTTTCCACCAAAATCTTGTCCAAAGGTAACTCTTTAGCTGCTTCTTGGATGTCAGTTGCCTTCTTAAAAGTCACCACTCCTGAGAAGGAAATAGTCATGCCAAGCTCAACAAACTTTTCAGCCCACTCCAAAGAACCTGAAAATGAATGCATGATGCCGCCACGAGGACCAACGCCCTCACTTTTAATAATCTCATAGGTGTCTTCCAGCGCATCACGGGTATGGACAACAAAAGGCAGTTCCAAGTCCTTAGACAGCTGAATCTGACGGCGAAAAACCTGCTCCTGCACCTCCTTAGATGCTGTCATCCAGTGATAGTCCAAACCAATCTCACCCAAGGCAACAACTTTGGGATGTTTTAACTTTTCCAGCAAGTAAGCTTCGACCTCGTCTGTGTATGTCCCTGCTTCAGTCGGATGCCAGCCAATAGTTGCGTAGAGTTGCTCATACTCATCTGCCAACTCTAGGGCCCGTTCAATGGTCGGCTTGTCAAAGCCAACAATATTCATCCGAGTCACACCCATCTCAGCAGCCAAGGCGATTTCTTCGGCTTCACGTCTTGCAAATTCTTCTACATTTAAATGTGTGTGCGTATCAAAAATCATCTCTTCTAACCTCATTTTCTTTCATCTATTATACCAAAAATAGCATCCCTCGGCTTGTAAAAATATTCTAATACCAATCGTTCTCCCTTGACTGCCTTTTTTCAAAGCAGTATAATAACACTTATTGAAATTTTCAGTAAAGGAAAAGAAAATGTTTAGAAAATTAAAATATACCTTTATCGGTCGGCCACTCAAGTCTCTCACAGACGGCGAAGGGGGCTTATTAGGGAAAATGCAAGCACTTGCAATGTTATCCAGTGATGCCCTGTCTTCCATTGCCTATGGACCTGAACAAGTTATTCTCGTTTTAGTTAGCCTCTCTCCTCTCGCTATTTGGTGGAGCCTCCCTATCGGTATTTTTGTCCTCTTACTCCTCGCTAGTTTGACCATTTCCTATCGTCAAATCATACACGCCTATCCTCAAGGTGGAGGGGCTTATATGGTCACTCGGGAAAACCTCTCTCCCGAACTAGGCTTGATTGCTGGTGGTAGCCTCCTTGTTGACTATATGCTGACCGTAGCCGTATCCGTCGCTTCTGGAGCTGATGCTATTACAGCAGCCATACCTGCCCTCCATCCTTATAATCTTCATATCTCTATTTTCCTAGTCTGCCTGCTCATGCTCTTGAATTTAAGAGGATTGAAAGAATCTGCCAGCTCACTAATGATTCCTGTCTATCTCTTTATCATCAGCACTGTCTTTCTCTTGCTCTATGGAATCTTTCAACTAGTGACAGGTGCTCTCAGCTATCAGGCAACTTCACCTATTGGGCATGCTGTTCCGAGCCTGTCTATCGTTCTCATTCTAAGAGCTTTTACCAGCGGATCAGCCTCTCTCACTGGGGTTGAAGCTATTTCAAATGCCGTTCCCTTTTTCAAGGCTCCAAAAGAAAAGAATGCCGCTCAAACCTTGACCATTATGTCACTGATTTTAGGTTTTCTTTTTGCAGGCATTACCTTCCTAAACTACTGGATGGGGATTATGCCTCAACACGGAGAAACTATTCTTTCACAGATGGCTCAAGGCATCCTTGGTAATTCCTTCTTAGGTCACCTTGGCTATTATATCTTCCAATTCTCCACAGCCTTGATTTTAGCCGTAGCTGCAAATACTGGCTTTTCAGCCTTCCCTATGCTAGCTTACAATATGGCTAAAAACAAATACATGCCCCATCTCTTTATGGAAAAAGGAGACCGCCTAGGCTACTCTAATGGAATTTTAACTCTGGCTTTTGGGGCTATGATTCTTCTTCTCATTTTTAATGGCAATACCGAACGTTTGATTCCCCTTTATACTATCGGGGTCTTCGTTCCCTTTGCCCTTTCTCAGACTGGGATGATTCGCCATTGGAAAAAAGAAAAAGGGGCAAATTTCTTAAAACCTGCCCTTGCCAATATCCTTGGAGCTATCATTTGCTACGCGATTGTACTAATCCTGCTCTTTTTCCGTCTCAGTGATATCTGGCCTTTCTTCCCGATTATTCTCGTACTCACCCTACTCTTCTTGGCAATTCACAGTCATTACCAAAAAGTAGCCCAACAACTGCGACTCTATGAAGGAATCGAAAAACGCACCTACGATGGCAATCTGGTTCTCGTCCTAGTAGGAAATGTCACTCGAGTAAGTGTCGGAGCCATTAACTACGCTCAAAGTATCGGTGACGAAGTGTTAGCCATGCACATTTCTACTAAAGAAACGGCTGAAAAAGACCAAGAAATTCTTCAGGAATTTGCCGATTACTTCCCAAATATCACTCTGAAGAATATCAATACTAGCTACCGCGACATCATCACCCCTAGCGTTAAGTATGTCAAACGAATCGCCCAAGAAGCTAAGCAAAAAAACTACACCGTTACAGTCCTTGTCCCACAGTTTATTCCTAACAAGCCTTGGCAAAATATCCTGCACAATCAAATGAGCCTCAAACTAAAATACGCTCTCAGATGGCATGAAGACGTCGTTATCGCTAGTTACTCTTATCACTTAAAAGAATAAAGAAGAGGCCCTACCAGAACCAATAAGTATCTGGTAAGGCCTTTTTCTGAATCCAGTCACTATGCTTATACTCAATGAAAATCAAAGAGCAAACTAGGAAGCTAGTCGCAGGCTGCTCAAAGCACTGCTTTGAGGTCGTAGATGAAACTGACGAAGTCAGTAACATACCTACAGCAAGGTGAAGCTGACGTGGTTTGAAGAGATTTTCGAAGAGTATTAACTGAAAAGCATGACTAGGAATATCATTGAATATGGTTAGCTAAATCTTCTTGAGCTTTTTTGTTGGATTCAGCTTTTTCTTTCTGCCATTTTTCATAAAGCTCTTGATACTGTTTCGCAGTTACGGGCTCCTTTTGCAACTCGACATATTTGTAGTTGTCCGCATCCCCTTTGTGTCCGACAAATGAGAAGGCTCCTGTGAATGGTACAGTCTTACGGAAGATTGGATTGGCTCCACCGCTTTGAACGGGTAGGAAAAGAGCACTATCTGTTAGCCAAGCTTGAACTTCAGCAAATTTTTCATAGCGAGCCTGAGTATTTTCAACCTCATTCTCGGCCGTATCCAACAACTTCTTATAGGTAGATAGATCAATTTTTTCCTTGACATCATTGTCTTTTCCTGGGGTCAAACCAAGATTTTTTAACTGAGAACCAGATTCTGGATCCAAGAGGTCAAGATAGGTC
Organism: Streptococcus sp. NPS 308; assembly: GCF_002355895.1. Taxonomy (NCBI): domain Bacteria; kingdom Bacillati; phylum Bacillota; class Bacilli; order Lactobacillales; family Streptococcaceae; genus Streptococcus; species Streptococcus sp. NPS 308. Next base: position 267,419 of record NZ_AP017652.1, on the reverse strand, counting down.
TTAGGATCAGAGTAATCTCCGCTCCAGCCTGAGATATCGATGTCATAGTCCTTTTGTTCAGCTGTGTCAGCAAAGAAGGTTGCATTGTCTTTCTCGTCTGGAGACAATTGAATCACATCGATAACAATATTGTCTGATCCAAGTGTTTCTTCAACTGTCTGCTTGAAAGAACTTGCTTGCTGTACGTCTAACTTAGCAGTCTGGTCAACCAACATATCTAAATGGATCGGGAAGGTAGCACCTTCTGCCTGCAAACTTTCTTTGGCTTTAGCGAATTCTGCCTTGGCTTTATCAACATTCAAGAAGGCAGGTTGCGCGTCGTTCAGATTGATATTTGACCACTCTGTACCATAGTTGACTATCTTTTCATTGACAGCATCCCCGAAGTTTTTGCCACCGATTTGAACAAAGTTGCTCGGTGTGACTGTGTTTCGAAGAATACGGTCAGCTCCATCTTCTCCATTTGTCTGCGCAGCGTAGGCATGACGGTCAAAGGCAAAGTTAATCGCCTGACGGAAATCTTTATTTTGCATAGCTAGACGTGAATCCGTCTTTTCTTTATCCGTCTGTTTCATGGTTTGATTGTAACTTTGACGGTTGACATTGAAAAGATAATAGAAGGTCACAGCGTTTTGAGGAGTATAAGTAATCTTATCCTCATTCCCTTTTTTCAGCTGGTCAAAAACAGAACTTGTCGGGAAGATACGTCCGTCTGTGTAGTTACCTTCTAAAAATCCTCGAGCCAAACTATCTTGGTCAGAACCATCATAGAAGGAAAGTTTTACCTTCTCAATCTTCACATTGTCCTTATCCCAGTAATTAGGGTTCTTTTCAAACTCAATTAAAGATTTTGATGTGAAAGACTTGAACAAGTATGGCCCATTGGACAGGATGCTAGAAGGCGTCACACTTCCAAAGTCATCTCCCTTGGATTTCAAAAAGGCTTCATTCACAGGGCTCAAAATCCCCCCAGTTGTCTTCGAATTCCAATAAGACTCCGGCTTGTTCAAAGTGTATTGAAGAGTATAATCATCCACAGCCTTGACTCCAACAGTCTCAAAGTCAGATGTTTTCCCCTCAACATAGTCTGCCAAACCTTTGATTGAGTCTTGGACCAAGTACAAGTTTTCAGCCTTTTTATCAGCTGCATACTTCAGACCGGTCACAAAGTCATGAGCTGTCACTTCAGCATATTCTTCTCCCTCAGAGGTATACCACTTAGCCCCTTGGCGGATTTTATAGGTATAGGTCAAACCATCTTTTGATACTGTCCATGACTCTGCCATAGAAGGGACGAGGTTTCCGTACTTATCATTTTCCAACAAACCATCGATCAAGTTTGTCGTAATACTAGAGGTCGAACCACGTGTTGAAGTGATATAGTCTAATGTATCTGGGTTACTTGCAAATACATATGAGTAGGTTTTATCTGCAGCATTTGACTGTGTTGAGCCACAAGCTGCCATCAAAAAGCTTGCACTCAAAATTCCAGCCCCTAGTAGAAGGGCTTGTGATTTCTTCATATCTGTTCTCCGTTTTTATAGTATATGAAATATTATACACTATTTCAGCAAAAATATAAAGTATTTACAGACTAATATTATAGGAAAAAAGAAAAGCCAGTAGACTCGAGTTCCTACTGACTTCTTTGTTGAATTCGTTTGGATTAAGCAGCCAAAACTTTGCGTCCTTTACGACGACGAGCTGCCAATACGCGACGACCGTTTTTAGTTGACATACGGTTACGGAATCCGTGTTTGCGCGCACGACGAAGTTTACTTGGTTGATAAGTACGTTTCACGATGAATACCTCCTCATAGATTTTGTATTCGTTTAGCCGGCTATAAAGTGATCAGTTACTAAACATACTTTACTATTCTATCTGATTCTGCCACTTTTGTCAATAGCTCCAAGCAAATGTTTTCTAGCTTTTCCTATGAAAGCCCTATCTACGATACTGTTTCAAGAAACGAGTCATCTTTTCTTGGATTTGTGCCAATTCATCCACACGAGGAAGGTAAACGATACGGAAATGGTCTGGTTCCTTCCAGTTAAAACCACGACCATGAACCAAAAGAACCTTTTCTTGTTTCAAGAAATTGAGAACAAACTGCTCATCATCATCGATGCGGTACATATTATGGTCAATTTTAGGGAAGATATAAAGACCCGCCTTAGGCTTGACCGCAGACAAACCTGGGATATCTTGGATAGCATTGTAAATGAAGTTTCTTTGCTCGTAAATCCGTCCACCAGGAAGGAGCAATTCATCCACTGACTGGTGCCCACCTAGTGATGTTTGTACGACTTGCTGGGCCAAAACGTTAGAGCAAAGACGCATATTGGACAGCATATTGAGCCCTTCGATATAGCCCTTGACATGGTGCTTAGGACCAGACAAGACCATCCATCCTACACGAAAACCAGCGATACGGTGAGATTTTGATAGACCATTCATGCTGACACAGAAGACATCTGGTGCCAAGCTCGCCACAGGCGTATGCACATGTCCATCCATTACCATGCGGTCGTAGATTTCGTCCGCAAAGATGATCAAATCGTTTTGACGAGCAATCTCAATAATATCCAACAAGAGTTCTTTAGGATAGAGAGCTCCCGTTGGGTTATTTGGATTGATAAGGACAATAGCCTTGGTATTAGAGCTAATCTTAGATTTAATATCGTCCAGATCAGGGTACCATTCTGCTTCTTCATCACAGATATAGTGAACAGCATTTCCTCCAGCCAAGCTGACAGCAGCCGTCCAGAGAGGATAGTCTGGCATAGGTACCAAGACCTCATCACCATTGTCCAAAAGCCCTTGCATGGACATAACAATCAGCTCACTGACACCGTTACCTAGGTAGATGTCGTCGATGCCTACGTTTGGAAATTTTTTCAGTTGGCAATACTGCATAATAGCCTTACGCGCCGAAAAAATACCCTTGGAATCAGAGTAACCTTCACTATCACGCGCATTCATAATCAAATCATGAATGACTTCATCAGGTGCTGTAAAACCAAATTCAGCAGGATTCCCTGTATTTAGACGCAAAATCTTTTCACCATTTGCGCGCATCCGCATGGCTTCTTCCAAAACCGGACCACGAATATCATAAGCCACATGCTCTAACTTACTAGACTTGTTAAATTCTTTCATCTTTTTTCCTCAATTCATCAGGATAGTAACATTATACCACTAGACAGGCCATGCGACAAGTTTTCTGAAAGGTCTATAAATCCAAATTAGTAAAACCTTGCTAAAAATCATACCAATGGAAGAAAAGCAGATCTAACAAAGTCTCATTTGTCCTAAAATAGATTATCCAGGGATAGAGGTAAATAATTTTTTATATTTCATAGACCCTATTTCCATAAAGTGACTCCATAAAGATTCAAGTTTGGCAAAGCTGAATCTTTTGAATGCGTTTACATTTTTTGCTTTACTTCTTTAATGAAAAGGGTTACAATAACAGTAAGAAAATTTCAGGAGGTTTCATTATGGCACAACGTTACCAAAATGTTATGGTCGCAATTGATGGTTCTAAAGAAGCGGACTTGGCTTTCGTCAAAGGTGTTTACACTGCTCTACGTAACGAATCCAAGCTCACCATTGCCCATGTTATTGACACACGCGCTCTTCAAAGCGTGTCTACCTTTGATGCTGAAGTTTACGAAGAACTCCAAGTCGATGCTGAAAGTCTGATGAAGGAGTACGAAAAGCGCGCAAGAGATGCTGGTGTGACCGATATTCACATCGTCATCGAAATGGGAAATCCAAAAACCCTCCTTGCCCGTACTATTCCAGACGCAGAAAATGTCGATCTGATTCTCGTTGGTGCAACAGGGCTCAATGCCTTTGAACGCCTCTTGGTTGGCTCTTCATCTGAGTACATTCTCCGTCATGCGAAAGTCGACTTGCTGGTCGTGAGAGAAAGTGAAAAAACATTGTAATCATAAAAAAAGGAGCACGGAGCTCCTTTTTTTATGACTTATTTCTGTTTTTCTTTGTGGCGCTCATAGGCCTTCATCTGGCGTTGGATCTCTTTTCGAATCGCAGCTTCTGGGGCATAATGCTCATCCCAGTCATCTGGTTTTAAAATTTTATGTGTAACTGGATCAAAATGAGCTTTTCCATCAGGGAACATTTTCCCCATATTCGCCTCGTGAACAATATCAAAGATACGTTCCGGATCTACTCCCATCAAGACAAAGCTACCATAGGTAAAGTAGAGAGTATCAATCAAGGCATCAACTTGCCCAATCAAATCTTTTTGGGCCGGTGTCTTTTTCACCACTTTCTCTGCAGCTTTATCAATCGCCTCGTGCATACTTGCAAGCGACTGCTGGAATTCTTCCTCTGAAGAACTTGCTGCACGAACAAACTCTACTAATTCTTCAATTTTAAAGTCTGCACGGTGGGTTGCTCCTTCAACATCCCAGGCCCGTGGTTCTTCTTGGGTTCGTTCATCCATCATGTGGTGGAAGGTTTTGACTTTATTGAAGTGGTAGTCCCGACTAACAAATACCTTTTCTGCTGCTAAAACACCAAAATGTTCGAGTGCCTTGTGGATACCATCTTGTTGGTTACTTGCAGTGATGTGTTTGGCAACCTCTTTGACGCTGTTACTGCCATTTCCCATAGCCACAGACATGCCGACACCCGCCAACATTTCCAGGTCATTGTCTGAATCTCCGAAGGCCATGACTTGGTTGAGGTCGAAACCATATTCTTTCCCAATTAGGCGAATGCCTTCTAATTTTGAATTCCCTTGGTTGATGATATCTGCTGCGAAAGGATTGCTTCGAGTCAATTTCAAATCTTCAAAATCACTGGCAGCTTTCTCAGATTCTTCTGGAGTCATCAGCATTAACACTTGATAGATTGGCTCATTTATCAAACGAAGCAGGTCATCTTCCTTTTGAGGGACTGCCTTGCTAACCATTCGATTAAAGGAACGGCTAACGGTTCTTGTTAAGACAGTCGGGATAAAACGGCTCACCAGCTGTGAAAAGGATCCAAGACCAAAGGACATAATTTTAGAGCCAACTACTGCATGCTCCGTTCCAAGAGCGATTTCTTTACGCTCCTTTTTAGCATAAGCAATCAGTTGGCGTAGACTTGACTTAGCAATCGGACTAGCAAAGAGCACCTTTTCTTTATTAAAGATGTATTGGCCGTTGTAGGTCACTGCAAAATCCAAGTCCAAGTCTTCCATCAATTCCTTGACAAAGAAAGGTCCCCGTCCTGTCGCCACTCCAACAAGCACCCCTTGTTCTTTCACGATCCGAATTGCGTCCTTAGTGGATTTCAAAACACTCTTACGATCGTTGACTAGCGTTCCATCGATATCAAAAAAAACAGCTTTGACTTCCATCCTATCCCATTCTCCCCTTTTGTGTTACAATGATTATACCACATTTCAGAAAGAGTGAGTAATTCATGCCTAAGAAAATCCTTGTTTTACATACAGGTGGGACTATTTCCATGCAAGCAGACGCTTCTGGCGCAGTTGTGACCAGCCAGGACAATCCCATGAACCATGTCACCAATCCTCTTAAAGGGATAGAGGTCCAGGCCATAGACTTTTTTAACCTACCGAGCCCCCATATCAAACCCAAACACATGCTAGCCCTCTACCATAAGATTAAAGAGGAAGCAGACAACTACGATGGGGTTGTGATTACACATGGGACAGACACTTTGGAAGAAACAGCCTACTTCCTTGATACCATGAAAATCCCCAACATGCCCATCGTTCTAACAGGAGCTATGCGTAGTTCCAACGAACTCGGTAGCGATGGCGTTTATAACTATCTGAGCGCTTTACGAGTCGCCAGCGATGACAAATCAGCTGACAAGGGTGTCCTGGTCGTCATGAACGATGAAATCCACGCAGCTAAGTACGTCACAAAAACCCATACCACCAACGTCGGGACCTTTCAAACTCCTACTCACGGGCCTCTCGGCCTCGTCATGAAGCAAGAAATCCTCTACTTCAAAACGGCTGAACCTCGTGTCCGGTTTGATCTTGAGCATATTCAAGGTCTGGTGCCTATCATCTCCGCTTATGCAGGTATGACTGATGAATTGATTGACATGCTGGATTTAGAGCACCTAGATGGGCTAGTCATTCAAGCTTTTGGAGCTGGAAATGTTCCCAAAGAAACAGCCCAAAAATTAGAAACTCTCCTCCAAAAAGGAATTCCAGTCGCCTTGGTTTCACGTTGCTTTAATGGGATTGCCGAGCCCGTCTACGCCTACCAAGGGGGGGGAGTGCAGTTGCAAGAGTCTGGCGTTCTCTTTGTCAAAGAACTCAACGCCCAAAAAGCTCGCCTCAAACTATTGATCGCCATCAACGCAGGACTAAAAGGACAAGCATTGAAAGACTATATGGAAGGCTAAACCTCTTCTCTAGAAAGCAAATCAGGAAATCTTCACGATTCCCTGATTTTTTTATTTGCGTTTTCGTGTAGAACGACGTTCTGTCAAACCATGAGGTAGGAGAACTTCGCGCTCTTCCAATTCTTCCTTATGCATAATCTTAGTCAACATACGCATGCTGATAGCACCCAAATCATAAAGCGGTTGGGCAACTGTCGTCAAGTTTGGACGAGTGTATCGTGCAATTTGAGAGTCATCCGTCGTAATGATTTCAAACTCTTCTGGCACTGAAACACCATGATCTGATAAACCATTTAGCACACCTGCTGCCAATTCGTCACCAGTCACAACTGCAGCTGTAGCTTGTGATGAAACCAACCGTTCTGCCAAGGCATAACCATCGTTATAGCTATATTTTGATTCAAAAACCAAGCCCTCGCTATAAGGGATTCCTGCTTTTTTCAAAGCTTCCTTATAACCAATCAAACGAACCTTGCCATTGATATCATCGACAAGCGGGCCACTCACAAAGGCAATTTTCTCATTTTCTTTAAGAAGATAGCTCACTGCGTCAATCGTGGCTTGTTTGTAGTCAATATTCACACTTGGAAGTTGGTGTTCTACATCCACCGTACCTGCAAGAACAACCGGCGTCCGTGAACGAGAGAATTCTGAACGAATCTTTTCAGTCAAGTGATAGCCCATAAAGATAATCCCATCGACTTGTTTTGAAAAGAGCGTGTTAACCACTGAAACTTCCTTTTCATCATCCTCATCACTATTTGCTAGGACAATGTTATACTTGTACATTTCAGCAATGTCATCAATCCCCTTAGCAAGTGTTGAGAAATAACCATTGGTAATGTTAGGAATCACAACTCCGACTGTCGTTGTTTTCTTGCTAGCCAAACCACGAGCGACCGCATTTGGACGATAGTCCAAGCGTTCAATCACTTCGAGGACTTTTTTTCGAGTGTTCTCTTTAACATTCTTGTTGCCATTAACGACACGGCTAACTGTTGCCATTGAAACTCCTGCTTCACGGGCAACGTCATAAATCGTTACTGTATCATCTGTGTTCATTCCGTTTCCTTTCTATATTGAAAATTTCGCTTTCACGCATCTGCTTACTCCATTTTATCACTTATTGTAAACACTTTCAAGTATTTTTAAGAGAAACTTTGAAAAAATTTCACAGTCTATTCTCATTTTGAAAAAACAAGTAGGATTCCTTGATTTTTCAGCCTTTTTACTGTATGATAAGAAAAATAAAAGGAGGAAGGAAACATGGCTTTTACAAATACACAGAGACGTTCCGCCAGTTTTGGTGTTGTGACCAGTCTACCCGACGATGTTATTGACTCTTTATGGTTCATTATCGATCATTTTTTGAAAAATGTCTTTGAATTAGAAGAAGAACTCGAATTTCAGATTCTCAACAACGAGGGGACCATTACCTTCCATTTCTCTAGTCAAAACCTTCCGACTAGCATCGATTTTGATTTCAATCATCCTTTCGATCCCCTTTACCCTCCTAGGGTCCTTGTTTTAGACACGGACGGTAAAGAAACCATCCTCCTTCCAGAAGAAAATGACCTATTTTAAAAACTCTAGCTTCTTGGCGTAAACTGCTGAGGAACTAGAGTTTTCTTTTTCTAATAAATGGAGCGACTAACAACTAGACCATTGGGTTTTGTGTACTCTAAATCAAGGTAATCCTGGTAAGTCCCCGGTACAATGAAACCTTGGGGACTTAATATATCCGTCCCAGCTTTTCCCACGATTGAGTCTGCCAGCAAGACACAATTGGTACTGAGAACAAAGTAGGTCTTAAACTCAGATGAGCTAAATTTATAGAGGACCGCATCCGCTTCTTGCTTCAGTTGGTAGGAGTAGGCATGCTTGACCTCACCTTCTCTTCTTTTCATCAACTGAGAGCTCGGCTCCCAAGGAATTAACAAATCTTCTATTTCTTCTAAACGAGCTTGGATAGCAGCTTTCTGTTGTTCTGTCAAACTCAGACCATAAGCAAACAAGGTCTTCTGACTTTCTCTCTTACAGAGCTCGATGTATTTTTCCCGATTGGCTTTAAACAAGACACCATCTCCAACCATGCCGAATAAACGCTCCGAGTGAGGATCATACGAGCCATAGGAAATAACCATCCCTTGATAGCAAATATCCACATGCCCCATAGCAAGGAAGAAAGATGTTTCTGAGGTATGAATAAAAATTTCTAGATCAACCGTCTGGTCGTTTTTTCTTTCTGAATGAACTTCACCTTCCTGGCTTTCATGATTTGACAGCCACTCATTCAGTTTACGCAAGGTGCTGATAGGGATCAGAGCCGTCACAAAAATCGGCAAGGTCATTCGCATTCGCCGTTTTAGCTTGGGATTGTTTTCTATCCTTTCAAAAAAGAAACCGTCCCAGAGGCTACTGGCTCCTAGCATGAGCAAGTAAAACCCAAGCAAGAGCAATTCAAAATTCGCTGCATCGTGAAAAGGAGAGATGCTATAAAGCCCGAATCCTATCATCCATACAGCATCGAAGAAATGATGAAGCCGAGGATGAATGGCATTTTTTCGATAGAGAAACCAAGTCACAAGACTAATGACGCCCGTAAACAGCTGGTAACTCGCAATGATAAACACCAGGAGGTAGAGGGTCAGGTCTTGTAAAATGATAGAATCAAATAAGAGAGCAGCAACCACCAGCTTGGCCAAGGTTACAAAGATGTTTTCCCTACGCTGTTTATCCTGTAACCAACGAGTCAACAAGTGCCAAACTGCTGACAAGGAAAAGTAAGTCATCAGCAACTGATAACCTATCCTTGGAATCACCTGTCCGAAATAAATCAAGAGAAAGCCTAAAACAATAGCAAGTAGCCCCTCCCCTATACTCTTCCACTTGCTATAGCTATCGGAAAGTTTAGGCATCTCCTTGCTCCAACTGGTCAACCAAGCAACGAATTGATTGTTTTAAGTTCGGATGGATAAAATGGGGAGCTATTTCTTGCAGAGACTCAAGGACAAAGAGGCGTTCTGCTACATAAGGGTGAGGCAAGATGAGGTCGTCTGTATAAATGACTTGGTCCTCCACGAAGAGCAAGTCCAAATCAATCAAACGTGGTCCCCAATGCACTTCTCGAACCCGTCCCATCTCTGCCTCAATGCTTAACAAGTTCTCTAACAAGACTGGTGCTGGTAGCCAGGTTTCTACTTCAATCACCTGATTGGCAAAAGTATCTTGCTCCACACCACCCCAAGGTTCCGTCGTTAAGACACTGGACTCTTTGAGAATATGGATGCCGCGAGCTCGCAGTTTATCGATAGCTTGTTCCAAGTTCGCCTGCTTATCGCCCATATTGCTTCCTAGAGCGATAAAGGCACGTTGCTTACAGCGATGAATGGTCACTGAGCAAGTATCCAGCGGCAAGTGCACTGGTGCCCAAGGTTTTTTGAGTTCCAGTTCAATTTCTTGGACCAAAGGATAGGTCTCAAAGGTACGCTCTACTAGTTTGTAGGCTACCGTTTCAATCAAGTCCTCAGTGGTTTCCTGAAACCAAGTCGTCCACTGCTGACACAGTTCTCCGTAATGGACAGATGCTGTTAAATCCAAGTCTGTCGCCGCCTTAGTCATATCATAGGATAAGCTTGCGGAAATAACAAACTTCTGCCCCAATTCTTTCTCACTTGAAAAAAGACCATGATAGGCAAAAATTTCCAAATCTTTAATCTGCAGTTGATCCATAACTAGTCCTTTCTAGAAAAATCCGCATGAAGCGGATTCTTTTTATAGTCCCATTAAACGATAAGCCTGGTCTCGGAGGTCCTTATCTGTTTCAAATAGACCACGAGCTACTGTCGTCAAGGTTGCCGTGCCTGGCTTTCTGACACCACGCATGCTCATACACATATGCTCGGCCTCAATGACAACAAAGGCTCCTTTAGCACCCAGATAGTCCATCAAGGCATCGGCCACCTCAATATTCAAACGCTCTTGAATTTGTGGTTTTTTAGAATAAACTTCAACCGTACGGGCAAGTTTGGACAAGCCTGCTACACGTCCATCTGGAATGTAGGCAATGTGCGCTCTCCCATAAAAGGGCAAGAAGTGGTGCTCACACATAGTATGGAAAAAAATATCCTTTTCCACTACCATATTATCATCAATAATCTCAAAGGATTTTGACAGGTGTTCCTCAGCAGTTTGGCCAAGACCTGAAAAAATCTCTTGGTACATACGGGCTACACGAGCAGGTGTTTCCTGCAAGCCCTCACGGTTAGCATCCTCACCAACAGCCTCGATAATCATTTTTACAGCCGTTTCAATCTTTTGTGTATCCATTCTCGTTCTTCCTCTCCATCAGATAGGCTCTCACTTGGCTCAAGAAATACAAGGAACCCGTGACAATCCTAACTGTTTGTTTCTCTTCATTTTTATCTGTCAATTTCTGCTCTAGAAAATCCTGCCAACTTTGGTAGTTGAGATTTCGAGAAGCTGCAACTTCTCGCATCACTTTCTCATCCGTCGCCCGACTATCATCAAAACAAGTCAGAGTCAGTTGACTATTTGGCACCGTCTCTAGCAAATCCAACATATCCTCCAAAGCCTTGGTTTTGATACAAGTAAAGAGGATTTCCTTATGATAATCCGCAAAGCGTTCTTGTAAAGTAGTTAACAAAGCCTTGATAGCATGGGGATTATGAGCCCCATCCAAAATCATCATAGGTTCGCTAGACAGAACCTCCAAACGCCCTGGCCATCTTGTTTCTTCCAAGGCTTGAGCAAGCAAGTCATTGCTAGCTAATTCTTGCCCAATCTCTTGGCAATAAATGTCTAGAAGAGCAAGTGCCATCCCTGCATTCTCGATCTGATGCAAACCAAGCAGACCTGTTTGAAAGCGACCTTGTCTGACAGAACTGGTATAATCAAAGACCTCGCCTGTCACCACACTTTCTTGATGACCAACCTGATAATCTGTCCCATAGGCAATTCTCGGCGCATCTTTCCCTTCCGCAATGCGGTCAATAACAGCCAAGGCTTCTGGAGCAATGCGACCTGTCACCAAAGGAATGCCTTGTTTGATAATACCAGCTTTCTGTTCTGCTATGGCCTCTACAGTATCACCAAGCAGGGCTACATGGTCCAAGCCAATAGTCGTGATACCTGTCAGAATGGGCTGACAGACATTGGTACTATCCAGAAGTCCACCCATGCCGACTTCCATGATGGCCACATCAACTTTTTCGGCGGCAAAATAATCATAGGCTAGGGCTGTGATTATCTCAAACTCGGTCGTTCCTTGTAAAACAGCGCTCTTCTCCCCCTCAAGCAAAGACTCATAGTCTGCCATCAGGGCTTCTAGTCTAGCTTCTGGGATGGATTCCCCGTTGATGCTAATCTGGTCTGTGTAATGAATGAGATAGGGTGAACTGAACACACCTACTCTCAGACCTAGCTTTACGAGCATGTTTTTCAAAAAAGCAATGGTCGATCCCTTGCCATTGGTCCCTCCAATATGGATGACCTTGAGTTTGAGATGGGGATTGCCTCTCAGTTCCAAGAGTTCCACCATTCTTTCCAAACCAAAATTTGGTTGGTCTGTTCGATAGTGGGCGATCCACTGATTGTTTTCAATTTCGTTCATCTTACTTGTATTGTTTTAAATCTAAATTTTCTGCATCATCTGCCAAACGAATAGCTGTCGCAATTTCAACTGCCATCCTGTGACTGGCTACATCATGCACGCGCACCACTTCTACACCCTGTCTCGCAGCGATAGTCGTTACATGAGCCGAAGCGGTGTCCCGATTTCGGAAACCGACTTCCGTCTCAGGATTGACTTCGAAGCCATTCTCCTCAAGGATATTGATAACAAACCGCTTGCGCGAAACACCAAGAAAGATTGGATAGCCCTGCTGATGCAATTTGTCTAGGTCCCGTAGAAGAAGTAGATTTTCCTTCTTGGTGAGACCAAAACCAATCCCCGGATCCAACATGATCTTATCTTTTGCAATCCCAGCTTGATCCGCTCTCGCCAAAGCTCGTTCAAAGAAAGCTGTCATCAATTCTTCTACTGGTAGTTGTTCAAAGTCCGCCAAGTCTTCATTTGTAAAAGGTTCCCCAAAGCCAAAACGAGGAAATATGAGCGAACTAGGGTGTTGAGGTCGAGCCATGACTGGATTAAACATGATGACCACTTGTGCTCCCGCTTTGGCAACCACCTGAGCCATTTTTTCGTCACCCATGAGACCAGTGATATCATTGACCAAATTGGCACCAGCTTCCAAAGCAGCCTCTGCTACCTGACTTTTCCAAGTATCGATGGAAATGAGGATATCACTTTCCTTGCGAATAGCTTTGATAACTGGAACAACACGTTGGATCTCTTCTTCTATCTCAACATAGCGACTTCCAGGACGAGTCGATTCTCCTCCGATATCTAGCATACTCGCCCCTTCATCTATCAATTTACGGGCTTGCTGAAGCGCCTGGTCAACAGCAAAAAACTGACCACCATCCGAAAAGGAATCTGGGGTTACATTGATAATTCCGCAAATGGCTGTTTTTGCCTGACTAGCTTTATTGGACATAGGGTCACTCCTCAAGGTTTTTCACCACATTATTTCTCTATTTTACCATAAAAAGAAAAAGATGGATACGCAAGCATTCATCTTTTCCAAGCGGCCAAGGGTCTAGAATTATAGGCCCAGATTTCTACTAATCAATACCAATATAGCTATCAAACAAAAAGCTACACCATTGAGAATCATATGAAGCAGGATGGACATCTCTAAACGTTCTGTCTTATAGGCTGTCCAAGTTAGAACTGTTGACATCCCACCATAAATAATCACAGAAGGCAGATTGGTTGGAGTATGGAGTAAGGCAAAGACAATTGCCCCAACAACAAAGCCAAGTTTTTCCTTACCTCGGAAGATTTTTTTAGGAATAATCCCACGACACAAAATTTCCTCACAAATCGGCGCAATCAAGACTAGCATGAAAAAAGTGGCAATCAAGGAACTATTTTCAACCAGACTGTTAATAGTTGATTGATTGCTCGTTGTCGTCTCATTCGTCATGCGAAGCAAAGCTGCACCAAACAAATTGTTAGCAAAAATCACTAGGTAACTCAACACCAAGCGAGCCAAGTCTTTGGCCTTAAAAAAGGACAGATTAAAAGTAGCAAGTTGTGTTTTTCGAGCACCTAAAATAAAGACAGTCAAAATAACAATGGATAGAGCACCGACTAAGAGCCCTGATTGTAAAAGTGGAAATTGATTAGAAGCTAACCAAAAAGATAGCCCTAAAGGAACTTGCGCTAGAATTAAAGCCACTAAAAGGATGAGGACCCACATTCCTCTGTTCAAAATCTCTTGCCAGATTGTCTTTTCTTTCATCTTGTACCTCCTTATAATAAAAAGGGGAAATTCCCCTTTTTCTATTATACCATTTATAGTGCCATACTGATATAGTTAAGGATAAACAAGGCATCCAAAATCCAAATCATCACGTGCACATCCTTGGCTTGACCTTTGACAAGTTTTGTCAAGGTGTATGTCAAGAAACCAACTGCGATCCCTTGAGTGATTGAGTAGCTGAATCCCATGAAGATAGATGTAAAGAAGGCAGGAACAGCCTCAGCCATATCATCCCAAGGAATATTTTTAAGATTAGACAGCATCATAATTCCGACGATAATCAAAATTGGTGCTGTTGCTGCTGAAGGAACAATAGCAAGAAGTGGGCTAAAGAAGCTAGATAGGGCGAAGCAGATAGCAACTACTAGAGCTGTTAAACCTGTACGTCCACCAGCACCAATACCTGCTGCTGACTCAATATAAGTTGTTACGTTTGAAGTACCTGCAATGGCACCTACCGAAGTTGCTACCAAATCAGAGTATAGAGCCTTGTCCAATTTAGCGGACTCATGGTTTTCTCCACTTGTCGCAACAATACCAACTTTTTCACCAGTACCGATAAGAGTGCCGATTGTATCAAAAATATCCGTTAGTGAGAAGGCAAGAATAGCCATCAAGGTTTCTGGTAAACGCGAAGTGTTTGAAATCAAAGATCCTAAACCTTCTGAACCAAGAGCAGCACCAAACAAAGTTCCTAAATCATTAATCGCTGATGAAAGATTGTTGCTAGCAAAGTCAATCCCTGACAAATTCACAACACCCACAGCAATAGCAAGGACAGTCGTTGTTAAAATAGAAAGAATGATTCCACCTTTGATGCCTTTCACAACAAAGAAGATGGTAATAGCCAGACCTGCAAGAGCCACCAATACTGCTGGAGTATTGAAGTCTACCAAGCCTGGAACGGCTGCTGAATTTGCTGTAAGTGCAGCTTGAGCCTTGTCTGCTCCTTCGCCTGCTACCGTATAAGTACCTGGATCGATTGAGAATTTCAAGAGACCGGCATTCTTAATCCCAACATAGGCAAGGAAAACACCAATACCAGCCGAAATAGCTGAACGAAGTGTTGTAGGAATAGATTCGATGATCATTTTACGAACATTTGTCAAGGTAATAATCAATGAAATAATTCCACAAATGAAGACCATACCAAGAGCTTCTTTCCAAGTATAGCCCATTCCAAATACAACTGTAAAGGTGAAGAAGGCATTTAGTCCCATACCTGGTGCTTGTGCGTACGGCAAATTAGCATAGAAAGCCATCATCAAAGTACCGACTACAGAACCAATAATCGTTGCCAAGAACACACCTTGAACAGGCATACCCGTTTGGGAAAGCATTTGAGGGTTTACAAAGAGAATATAACTCATTGCAAAGAATGTTGTTAAACCAGCAAGCACCTCTGTACGGACATCTGTCCCGTGCTCTTTTAGTTTAAATAGTTTGTCCATCTTTAATCTCCTTTTGTTTTTTTACGAACAATATGAGTATTATATCATTTATCATTCACCTTTTCAATATGTTTGTTTGAATTATTTAACAAAATGGAATTTTCATTTTTTGTTTTGAGTCTGTTTTTCTTCTTTCTTTTTGATATAATAGTAAACATCTTATCTGGAATCTACTAGGAAGGTTTATATGACTAAAAAAATTATTGCAGTCGATTTGGACGGAACCTTGCTCAATGGTGAAAGCAAGCTCTCCGATTTTACCAAAAAGACAATCAAAAAAATTACTGAAAAGGGGCACCATGTTGTCATCACGACAGGCCGTCCTTACCGCATGGCGAAGAACTTCTACCGTGAACTAGAGTTGCATACTCCCATGATTAACTTTAATGGTTCCCTCACTCATCTACCCGGACAGACTTGGGCGCATGAAAAGTGCTTGACCTTGGACAAAAAATACCTCTTGGATATGGTCCAACGCAAAGAGGATATCCAAGCTGACTTTATTGCTGGAGAATACCGTAAGAAATTCTACATCACAGCTCCTAATGAAGAAATCGCAGATCCAAAATTATTTGGTGTGGAAAATTTCCAACCCGAAAATCAATTCAAGCCTGAACTGGTGACCAAGGACCCAAACTGCATCCTCTTGCAAACAAGAGCTGAGGACAAATACGCTCTAGCAGACGAGATGAATCGTTTTTATCAACACCAACTATCCATCAATACTTGGGGAGGCCCCCTCAACATCCTCGAGTGTACTCCCAAAGGGGTAAACAAGGCCTTTGCCCTCGAATATTTGCTCAATGTGATGAATCGTGACAAAAAAGACTTAATTGCCTTTGGTGATGAGCAAAACGATAGAGAAATGCTGGCTTTCGCAGGCAAGGGATATGCCATGAAAAATGCCAATCCGGACTTGCTTCCCTATGCAGATGAACAACTCCCACTAACCAATGAAGAGGATGGTGTTGCCCACGCCTTACAAGATTTATTCCTATAAAAAGGAAAGGTTGCTGTTCTTCAACCTTTCCTTTTGTTTTCATTCAGTTTTCATAACTAAGGCTTATTTTCAGTATTTTTATATTAAATTTTCTAGCTTTATTTTCATACATTTTTTAAAAAGATTATTATATTAACATTTTGTAGAGGTGTTTTTATTGAAAACTTTCCTGTTTTTAGAAAAAGTAGTTGATTTTTATATGAAAACGGTTTATACTTAATTAGGCTTAAAGTTTTCTTAAACACACAGTCAAACATTTTAAAGGAGGAATGACAATAATGAGTATCGGAATCATTATTGCGAGCCACGGCGAATTTGCTGCGGGTATTCATCAGTCCGGATCCATGATTTTTGGTGAACAAGAGAAGGTTCAAGTTGTAACCTTTATGCCAAATGAAGGTCCAGATGATTTATACGCTAAGCTCAATAACGCTGTTGCTGCATTTGACGCAGAAGATGAGGTTCTAGTATTGGCTGACCTTTGGAGTGGATCTCCATTCAACCAAGCTAGTCGCGTGATGGGAGAAAATCCAGAACGTAAATTTGCCATCGTCACTGGACTAAACTTGCCGATGTTGATCCAAGCCTACACAGAGCGCCTTATGGACGCGAATGCAGGTGTGGAAAAAGTCGCTGCGAATATCATTAAAGAAGCCAAAGATGGCATCAAAGCTCTTCCAGAAGAGCTTAACCCAGTTGAGGAAGTTGCAACTGCTGCAGCTGCTCCTGCCGCACAAGCTGCGATTCCAGAAGGAACTGTTATCGGTGACGGTAAACTGAAAATCAACCTTGCTCGTCTAGACACTCGTCTCCTTCACGGTCAGGTTGCGACTGCTTGGACTCCAGATTCAAAAGCAAACCGTATCATCGTTGCTTCAGACAACGTTGCTAACGACGACTTGCGTAAAGAATTGATTAAACAAGCAGCTCCAAACGGAGTAAAAGCCAACGTTGTACCAATCCAAAAATTGATTGACGTTGCAAAAGACCCACGTTTCGGTGACACTCATGCCCTTATCTTGTTTGAAACACCACAAGATGCACTTCGTGCAATCGAAGGTGGCGTGCCAATCAAGACTCTTAACGTTGGTTCTATGGCTCACTCAACAGGTAAAACAATGATTAACAACGTTTTGTCTATGGACAAAGAAGACGTTGCAACCTTTGAAAAAATGCGTGACCTCGGTGTTGAATTTGACGTACGTAAAGTACCAAACGACACGAAAAAAGATTTGTTTGACTTGATTAAGAAAGCAAACGTTCAATAATTAGAATCTTCTTCTCTCAAACTCTTGGAAGAAAGATTTTACACTTTATATAATTAAATAGAAAAGGAATAAAACCATGTCAGATATTTCAATCATTTCTGCTATCTTGGTTGTAGTTGTTGCCTTCCTTGCAGGTCTTGAAGGTATCCTCGACCAATTCCAATTCCATCAACCAATCGTCGCATGTACCCTTATCGGACTTGCAACTGGTAACCTCGAAGCAGGTGTTATGCTTGGTGGATCTCTTCAAATGATCGCCCTTGGTTGGGCAAACATCGGAGCTGCCGTAGCTCCTGACGCTGCTCTTGCATCTGTTGCCGCAGCGATTATCTTGATCAAAGGTGGTAACTTTACTACTGAAGGTATCGCCGTCGCAACAGCCACAGCTATCCCTCTTGCCGTAGCTGGACTTTTCTTGACTATGATTGTTCGTACAATCTCAGTTGGTTTGGTTCACACTGCAGATGCTGCCGCTAAAGAAGGAAATATTGCAGCTGTTGAACGTGCTCACTTTATCGCACTTCTTCTTCAAGGTCTTCGTATTGCAATCCCTGCAGCCTTCCTTATCGCTATCCCAGCTTCTGCCGTTCAAGATGCTCTTAAATTGATGCCAGAATGGTTGAATGGTGGTATGGCTGTCGGTGGTGCTATGGTCGTTGCCGTAGGTTATGCTATGGTTATCAACATGATGGCAACTCGTGAAGTATGGCCATTCTTCGCTATCGGTTTTGCTCTTGCAGCAATCTCTCAATTGACTTTGATTGCCCTTGGTGTCATCGGTGTTGCCCTTGCCTTCATCTACCTTAACCTTACAAAACAAGGTGGAAACGGTGGCGGCGGAGCTGCGACTTCTAACGACCCAATCGGTGATATCCTAGAAGACTACTAGAAAGGGGAACAATCATGGCTGAAAAAATTCAATTATCAAAATCAGATCGTCAAAAAGTTTGGTGGCGTTCACAATTCCTTCAAGGTTCTTGGAACTACGAGCGTATGCAAAACTTGGGTTGGGCTTACTCTTTGATTCCAGCTATCAAAAAATTGTACACTAAAAAAGAGGACCAAGCGGCTGCTCTTGAGCGTCACCTTGAGTTCTTCAACACTCACCCATACGTAGCTGCTCCTATCATGGGGGTTACTCTTGCACTTGAAGAAGAGCGCGCTAACGGTGTAGAAATCGATGACGCGGCTATCCAAGGGGTTAAAATCGGTATGATGGGACCTCTTGCTGGTATCGGTGACCCAGTTTTCTGGTTTACAGTTCGTCCTATCCTTGGAGCCCTTGGTGCATCACTTGCTGCATCTGGTAACCTTGTTGGTCCCCTTCTCTTCTTCTTCGGATGGAATGCTATCCGTATGGCCTTCCTATGGTACACACAAGAGTTCGGTTACAAAGCTGGATCTGAGATCACTAAAGACATGTCTGGTGGTATCTTGAAAGACATCACTAAAGGTGCTTCTATCCTTGGTATGTTCATCCTTGCCGTTCTTGTACAACGTTGGGTATCCATCAACTTCACTATCAACCTTCCAGGCAAACAATTGTCAGAAGGTGCCTACATCAACTTCCCAGAAGGTCCTGTTACAGGAGCTGAGTTGAAGGGCATTCTTGGTCAAGCGCTTAGTGGTATGAGCCTAGATAGAGTTCAACCACAAACGCTTCAAGGTCAGTTGGACTCATTGATTCCAGGATTGATGGGACTTCTCCTTACTTTCCTTTGCATGTGGTTGCTTAAGAAAAAAGTATCTCCAATCACAATCATCCTTGCCCTCTTTGCAGTTGGTATCGCAGCTCGTTTCTTCGGTATCATGTAATCTCGGTGAGAATATATAAACAAAAAAGAATCAGGATTAAACCTGATTCTTTTTATGTATCAACTTTTTCTCCTAGTAAGATAATGAAAGCACCCAATCACCACTGCTAGTATGGCAACATAGAGTAGCTGTTTGGCTTCTAAAGGCACAAAAGCTCCCTGTAGGATAAAAGTATTGGCAAGTACACCAACAAGGGCTGCAAGGCTCAAAAACGTGAGCAAAAGCATCTTGTATCGATTAAAAGGCAAGCTGACCTTGGCAACTAGACACAGACCATTGATCAGGGCAAGGAGGAAGCAAATAAATTTGACCTGACCTGGGACAGTGATAAAGAAATTGGTCAAAAGAACACTAGCAACCAGAACGCCACCACCAATCGCCGCGTTGGTTAGGATATCTCTCATAAAGTGAGTGCTAACCTTTTCTTTATTGGACTCAAAAGTCAGGAAGAAGGATGGAATCCCAATCGTAATGGCTGAAATGATTGTAAACTGAATGGGGATAAAGGCAAATTCCAAACCAAATACCACACTCAAAATGGCAAAAACGATGGAGAAGAAGGTCTTTGTTAGAAAAAGAGAGGCTACCTTTTGGATGTTGTTAATGACCCGGCGTCCTTCCATCAAGATATCATAAAATACTGCAAAATCATCTGTCAGGAAAACAATATTGGATACACTTTTGGCTGCGCTGGTAGCCCCCTTCATAGCAAAGCTGATATCTGCTTTCTTGAGAGCTAGAACATCGTTGACTCCGTCACCACTCATGGCAACTGTTTTACCATCATTTTGCAAAATAGATACCATCTTTTGCTTCTGTTTAGGTGTCACACGCCCAAAGATTTCGTGTTCCAAGACCACTCTTTCAAAGTCTTGTTCACTCACCTGGGTCATATCAATCGCACGGGCTTCTTCCTTAAAACCTGCCTTACGAGCCACCCCATATACAGCTACATGATTATCCCCACTGATAATCTTCACTTCAACACCTTGAGATTCGAAATAGTCAAAGGTTTCCTTGGTATTGTCCTTGATTTCATCTGACAAAACGACGTGCCCTAGTAGTTCCATATTAGCTGGACTCGTGATGTGGTCCTTACTATGGGCAAGTGTCAAGATTCGAAAACCTTGCTGTTTCAGATGTTCATAGTAAGGATCCATCGGCTGGGTGAAGCCGAGAAACTCATAAGCACCGAAAAAGTAAGTTCCTCCATCTTTAACTTGGACAAAGGAATACTTGTTTTTACTTGAAAAGGCACCAACTTCTTGAACTTCCCATTTTTTCTCACAGGTTAAGTAAGTCTTCAGAGCCCGCGACGTCGCATTTTCATCCTCAAAATAAGCTAGATAAGAAGATAGCTTCTCTGCTAAATTAACATCCATTTCTTGGACCTTCATATTACCAGTCGTGATGGTTCCTGTCTTATCAAAACAAAGAACATCTACACGCGCCAAGGTCTCCACACAGTATAGTTCCTGCACTAGAACCTTCTTTTTAGCCAGCTTCATGGCCGCTACCGCCAGAGACACACTGACCAGGAGAATCAATCCCTCTGGAATCATGCCGACCAAAGCACCAGAACTTCCCAAGACAATCTCAACATAAGTTCGCCCTAGACTAAAACCTCTGACATAGAGCAGAATGGCAACTGGTACCAGCAGGATAGAGACGATTTTTAAAATCTTATCCATATAATCGCGCAGTTGAGAAGGGTATTTTTTGAATTCCTTGCTGGATTTTGCAAGTTTGTTGATATAACTATCGGGACCCACAGCTGTAGCAAGGACCAGACAAGTACCGCTGACAACATTGCTTCCGCTCATCAGCTTGTCACCAACTGTTTTAAAGACCGAATCACTCTCACCCGTCAGCAAGGACTCATCCACTTCAATATTCCCTTCAAGCACTTCTGCATCTACAGGCACCTGATCTCCCAGATTGAGATGCAGATACTCGCCCAGTACGATGTCCTCTGGATCAATCTCAATCGTTTGACCATCTCGATTGACCTTGTACTTACTTTTACCAAGCAAACTTAGCTTTTCCAAAGCATTTTTTGAACGCACTTCTTGGAAAATCCCAATGGCTGTATTGATAGCAATCACACCTAAAAAGAGCATATTCTCAAATCGCAAGGTTGTGGCTACCAGAACTGCCAGAGCCAAGTTCATGGCATTAAAGAAGGTAAAGATATTTGAAACGACGATTTCCTTGGTTGTTTTATAAGGTTTAATGTCGCTGATGTTTCGTTGACGATCCTTGGTGTCTTGGCTGCTTAAATACTTCATTTCTACTCCGATATCCTTTTGTACTACTATAATAACACATATCTTTTTCTCTGTCACTTAAAGACTCAAAATAAGAAGAACTCCCTTGACAAGCATTATCTATCACTACTTTAAGAAATTACTTGAAAAAAAGAAGCTAGGATTCCCCTAACCTCTTTTCTCTATACTTTATTCTGCCAAGGCACCCATTGGATCCCATGGTGCTAACACGATTGGTTCTGCTTCATAAGCAGCTTGTTCTTCTGCTGTCAGCAATTCCTTACGGACAACGATTTGGTAGGTGTATTCATCCATCCAAGCGTCTGAGGCGACGAAGTAACCATCTGTACCGACCTTGTCTCCCCATGAGTTTTCAACCTTCCACTTGATTGATTCACCATTTTCGTCCAAGTCCACACCCGTCAAGACCATGGCGTGGGTCATCAAGCTTTCGCTATAATCCAAACGTCCAGCTTTGTCTTGAGTGAGTTGAATATCCATGCTTGATTCAAAGTCATAAACATCAGTCGCAAGGATTCCAGCTTTGCGGTTGCTGAGTTGGCCGACATCTGAACCAAACCAAACAGTTTCTCCTGTTTGCATTTGGGCAATCGCCAATTCTTTCAAACGCTCCATAGGAACGTTAATATAACGAACCGCACGGCTACCGACGACATTTCCCAACATCTCAACTGTATATGATTTACCGTATGGCTTGTCAGCGGTTGGAGCGTTGATAACAGAAACATAATCTTCTAGAGGAAGATTGACATATTTCTTGTAAAACTCTTGTGGAGTAATCCCCTTTTCACTTTGGTAGTTATCATCCTTGTCGCGATAAGCAAAGTCAAATTTACGCGGTGGAAGACCTAGTGACATAGCAAGGAAGTTAAAGATTTCTTGCAAGAGGTCTTCTTTCTTAGCTTGAACAGTCACTTGGTCTGCACCAGAAGCGAGCAAGTCACGCAAGATTTGGGCATCTTGACGGAGCAATTTATTGAGGATGGCATTGAGCTCACGGCTATTGCTAGATGAGATAGACTCAGGGTAAACTGACTTAGGAACGACACCATATTTCTCAAAGAGGGACACTACCATATCCCACTGTCCACCGTCTTGTTGTGGTGTTTGGAGTAGGAAGCTAACCTTGCGGCTAGTTAAGTCTTGGTCTGCAGTCGCAATGACTTGCTCCAAGAACCAGTTTGATTTCTCATACTTGTCCCAGAAGAAGGTGTGGGCTTGTGACAGTTCAAAGTTTTCGAGCTTGTATTGAGAGATGAGTTTGTGACGGAAGGTATTAAGGGCTGCAAACATCCAGCAACGACCAGATGCTTTCTGGTTGGTCACCTTGTCCTTGGTCAAATCCAATGAGAAAACAGGGGTGTTGTCAACATGGCTTTGGCGACGTTCTAGGGCTGCAAAAATTCCGTTATGGCTTGCAGCATTTTCAATAGCTTGGTATTTTACATTTGCTTTATAGTTAGCAAATAATTTATCTGTAAATGATTCTTGAATCGCGTTCATAGATTCCTCCTTTTATTCTACTGTCTATTATAACTCTTTTCACAAAGGAAGCAACTGAAAAATGAAAAAAGCAAGTCAAATAAACTCACCTTTTTACTAAAGTAAATTGACTTAAGCAACACTAGCAAAGAGAACTTCTAACTCCTCCTGGGTCAAGCGACGCCACTCACCCCTTTTCAAGTTCTCATCCAAAACTAGAGTCCCCATCGTCAAACGTTGCAGGTTCACGACTTCCTTACCACAGTAAGCTACCATGCGTTTGACCTGGTGGAATTTGCCTTCAGCAATGGTCACGCGAACTAGACTTTGATTCTTTTCTGGATCCACCGACACAATCTCCAGCTTAGCTGGCTGGCAGCTGAAATCCTTGAGCGGAATGCCCTTGGCAAATGTATCCACATCTTCTTGGGTCATAATCCCCTTGACTTGAGCCAAGTAAGTTTTATCCACATGACGTTTGGGTGAAAGCAACGCATGGGCCAGCTGACCATCATTGGTCAAGAGCAAAAGACCATGGGTATCAATATCCAAGCGCCCCACTGGAAAGACTTCCTTGGCGCGAGCATAGTCATCTAACAAGTCTAAAACCGTTCTATGCTTGTTATCCTCAGTCGCTGAAATGACTCCTTGGGGCTTGTTCATCATGTAGTAGACAAACTCCTCGTACTCTAGCACTTGACCATCAAAACGAATTTGGTCTCTTTCTTCGTCAATCTGCAGTTTAGCTGATTTTTCTTTCTTGCCATTGACCGTCACGCGTCCAGCCTTGAGCAAGTTTTTGACCTCTGTCCGACTTCCCACAGCGCAGGCAACTAAAAATTTATCTAATCTCATAGAACTATTATATCATACTCAAAAGGAGGCTGGCCCAAGTGACCAACCTCCTTTTTTCTAATTTTTCAAGAAACTAACTTCCTCGTCTCCAGAAAATCGCTAAGACAATCATAGCTCCTAAAATAGCTGGGACAATGGCCGTTCCTGCTATAATTGGACCCCAAGTTCCAAAGAGCAGGTGCCCCAGAAAGGCACCAATCCAGCCGAGAAACATTTTCCCAAAGCATCCCATGCTTTCTCCGCGATTGGTTAAAGCACCTGCCAAGAGTCCCACTAGGAGACCAACAAACATACTTCCAAGCATAGCTTCTCCTTAAATTGCCCAGTCTCCATTACGGAAGAGGGGTACGCGTGTTCCATCCTCACGGATACCATCGATATCCATTTGATTAGAGCCAATCATAAAGTCCACGTGAACATCTGAACGGTTAAGTCCAGCAGCTTCAAGCTCTTCTTCACTCATCTCTGCACCACCAACAACGCTAGTTGCATATGCTGCACCGATAGCCAAGTGGTTTGACGCATTTTCATCGAAAAGGGTATTAAAGAAGGTAATGCCTGACTGAGAAATTGGACTTGGATCTGGTACCAGGGCACATTCACCCAAGGCACGCGCGCCCGCATTTTCAAAGACAAGGTCTTTCATGACCTGATCACCCTTCTCAGCAGTGATGTCAACGATTTGTCCGTCTTTAAAGGTTACTTTAATCCCTTCGATGATATTTCCGTTATAGCTAAGTGGTTTTGTAGAGGTTACATACCCATCTGCACGACGGAAGTCAGGCGCGGTAAAGACCTCTTCTGTTGGCATATTTGGCAAAAAACCTTCCCCTTGAGCATTAATAGCTCCTGCTGATTCCCAAACGTGGTTCTTAGGCAAACCAAGTGTCAAATCTGTCCCTGGCGCTGTGTAGTGAAGGGCTGAGAATTGTTCTTTATTGAGCATTTGAGCCTTGCTCTTAAGGATAGCAGCGTGTTCTTCCCAAGCCTTAACAGGATCTTCTTCGTAGACACGGCAAGTTTTGAAGATTTGGTCCCAAAGGAGATCGACTGCTTCTTCGTCGCTTGCTGCATTTGGGAAGACTTTCTTAGCCCACTCAAGCCCAGCAGCGGCAGCCACTGTCCAGCTAACCTTGTTGGACTGAGTTGCGATACGCATTGGTTTCATGGCAAGCCCCATAGCTTTGGCAGAAGCTGAAAGCTTATCCGCATCCACTCCGTTCAGGGCACCTGGATCAGAAGAACGGACACCAAGACGGCTAGCCTTGTTCTCCAAGAGATAGTTCATCTCAGCAATCTTGTACTCTGGCACATTGTCCAAACGCTCCATTGGCGCGTGGAGGAATTTCTCACGGTTGATGACATCATCTGTCCACTGAACGATGACCTCATGCGCACCCAAGGCATAAGCTTCTTTGACGATTAAGTGAGCCAACTCACGTTGCTCCACATCGATAGAGAGGGCCAAAGTATGGCCAGGTTGCACGTTGATTCCGTTCGCAACCAACAATTTCGCGTATTTTTCTAGATTTTCTTTAAAATTTGGTAAAACCATTTTATTTTTCCTTTTCTATTGTTATTTCTCTTTAAACAGGGACAACAGGCTAACCGCTGCCACAGTGCCGCAAATCAAAGCGGTCATTTTCAAAATCGTATCAGGGTCAAGATCCAGCTGGTAATCAAATACCTTCTGCGCTGGCTTATCCTGAGCGGAAATGGTAAGTTTCATAAAAATCTCTTTCTATATTTTAGAAAAACTCATCAAATAAACTCAACTGGTTATCCTCTGGCATATTGCCGAGAATACCCATTTCATCCATCTTTTCAACCAAGGTAGATGACAGTCCGCCACGCTTGCGGAGTTCTGTCTTAGAAAGGAATTCGCCCTCTTCACGCGCTCGTACCAACTGCTTAGCAACGTTCTCTCCCAGACCATCCATAGCGACAAATGGTGGAATCAGTGTATCTCCGTCGATGAGGAATTCGGTCGCATCACTACGGTATAGATCTAGCTTGCCAAATTTGAAACCACGTTCCCACATCTCATTGACGATTTCAAGAGTTGTATAGAGGTCAATTTCTACATTGGAGGCTTCGTTGTTCTTCCGTTTTTCAGCGATTTCTGCCATTCTGCGCTTGATAGCATCTAAACCTGCCCCCATGGTCTTGATATCAAAAGCCTTGGCGCGGATAGAGAAGTAAGCGCAGTAATAATAAATGGGATGATGAACCTTGAAGTAGGCCACACGCAAAGCCATCATAACGTAGGCTGCCGCATGGGCTTTAGGGAACATATACTTGATTTTTCCACAAGATTCGATATACCACTCTGGCACCTTATTGGCCTTCATGGCTTCGATATAGCCATTTCGCTCCTCTTCGGAAATCTTCAACCACAAGCCCTTACGTACGCGCTCCATGATGGTAAAGGCCATCTTAGGCTCTAGACCCGCATGCATGAGGTAAACCATAATGTCGTCCCGACAACCGATAACAGTTGATAGGTCCGCAATTCCTTGCTTGATCAAATCCTGAGCATTTCCCAACCACACATCGGTACCATGGGACAGACCAGACAGCTGAAGCAACTCCGCAAAAGTCGTTGGATGCGTCTCATCTACCATCCCACGTACAAAGTTGGTTCCAAATTCTGGAATCCCCAGCATACCCGTCGGCGTTCCGATTTGCTCCGGCGTCACACCTAGCACATCCGTACCAGAAAAGAGGGCCATCACGCCTTCATCATCCATAGGAATTTCATTAGGGTCCATCCCAGACAAGTCCTGCAATTTCCGAATCATAGTTGGATCATCATGACCTAGCACATCAAGTTTGAGGACGTTCTCATCGATATCGTGGAAGTTAAAGTGCGTGGTCTGCCATTCAGCCGTCACGTCATCTGCCGGATACTGGACAGGCGTAAAATCGTAGACGTCCATGTAGTTAGGAATAACAACGATCCCCCCCGGGTGTTGTCCTGTTGTCCGCTTAACACCAGCAGCGCCTTGAGCGAGGCGTTCCACCTCCGCATCACGATAAAACTTCCCATAGTCCCGCTCATAGCCCTTGACAAAGCCATAGGCAGTCTTGGCAGCCACCGTACCAACCGTTCCTGCACGGAAGGCATATTCTTCACCAAAGATATCACGCACATCCAAGTGGGCGCTAGGCTGGTCTTCTCCCGAGAAGTTCAAGTCAATATCGGGAACCTTGTCCCCATCAAAACCAAGGAAGGTCTCGAACGGAATATCCTGTCCATTTTTGCTGAGTTTGTGACCACAGTTTGGACAGTCCTTATTGGGCATATCAAAACCTGAACCGTAAGAACCATCGGTGATAAACTCACTGTACTGACACTGACCACAGACATAGTGAGGAGAGAGAGGATTAACCTCCGTAATCCCAATCATGGTCGCGACGAAACTAGATCCGACAGATCCACGAGACCCAACCAAGTAGCCCCGTTCATTGGAACGTTGCACCAGCATCTGGGAAGCCAGATAAATCACGGCAAAGCCATTCCCCAGAATAGAAGTCAATTCTTTTTCAATCCGCAAATCAACGATATCTGGCAGCGGATTTCCATAAATCTCAAAGGCCTTATTATAAGTTAACTCAGCGACCGTTTCTTCAGCCTTGTCAATGAAAGGAGTGTACAAGTCACCCTTAACCACCTCAACAGGTTCAAAAATTTCTGCTAAGGCATTGGTATTTTCAATAACCAATTTCCGAGCTAGTTCCTCTCCCAAGAAGGCAAATTCATCCAACATCTCATTAGTCGTTCGAAAATGAGCCTTTGGAAGTGGTGCTGATTGGGCATGTTCACCGTGACCGATGGTTCGGTTAATCATCGCCCCCTGACCTAAACTACGGACGATAATTTCACGGTAAATCTCTTCTTCCGGTTCGATATAGTGGACATTTCCCGTAGCTAGAACAGGCTTGCCAAGACGGTCTCCAACCTCTATCAAACTCTTGATAATGGTCTGAAGTTCCTCCATATCCTTGACTTGCTCCTTGGCAATCAAAGGAGCATAGATGGCAGGTGGCATGACCTCAATAAAGTCATAATACTTGGCCACCTCAACCGCTGCATCCACACCTTGGGAAACAACTGCATCAAAAACTTCACCTTCTGAACAGGCTGAACCTAAAATCAAACCTTCCCGGTGGGCATCTAGAACTGTTCTCGGAATCCGTGGAACTCCTTCAAAATACTTGGTATTGGACAAAGAAACCAGCTTAAAGATATTCTTCAGCCCCACCTGATTCTTGACATAAATCGTCGCATGCTTGATTCGAGCTTTTTTATAAGAATCTGGACTGATTAGATCAATATTTAACCTAGCCAAATCCGTCACACCATGTTTGTCTGCTACCTCTTTGATAAAGATGAAAAGCAGGCGACCAGTAGCTTCCGCATCGTAGTTGGCCATGTGGTGGTGTTCCAGAGCCACACCAAAACGCTTAGTCAAAGGGCCCAAACCATGACGTTTATACTCAGGGTAGAGGTTTCTAGCAAACTCTAGCGTGTCGATTACTGGCTGGCTAATCTTAGGCAAACCATGACGCTCATAATTAGCATTCATAAAGCCAACGTCAAAGGTGGCATTGTGGGCGACTAGGACCGTATCCTTGCAGAATTCTTGGAATTCTAGTAAAACTTGTTCCAGTTGTTTGGCATTTTTAACATGGTCATCTGTAATCCCAGTCAACTCAGTAGTAAAAGCTGACAAGGGATGGCCAGGATTGATAAATTCATCAAATTCAGCGATGATATTGCCCTTGTACATCTTAGATGCCGCAACCTGAATCAAATCATTATAGATGGCTGAAAGACCTGTCGTTTCCACGTCAAAGACCACGTAGGTTGCTTCAGATAGATTCATCTCAACCTCATTGTAGACAATAGGAACACGATCCTCCACAATATTAGCTTCCATTCCATAGATTAGCTGGATTCCCGCTTTCTTGGCTGCCTTATAGCCATGTGGGAAGGACTGGACATTGCCATGGTCCGTAATTGCTACCGCCTTATGACCCCATTTTGCAGCTGTCGCAACGATTTCTTCGACCTCAGGCAGAGCATCCATAGTCGACATATTTGTATGAGCATGAAACTCAACCCGACGCTCACCTTCTGGCATCAAATCCTTCCGCTCATAGTGAACAACTTCCTGCACATCCTGCACGTTCATGGTTAAATCTCTTGTAAAGTTATTCATCTCTACATTTCCACGAACACGGAGCCAAGAATTCTTTTTGATGAGGTCAAATTTCTGAGCCTCTTCTTCATTCTTGACCCATTTTTGCATTGAGAAGCTCGAACTATAGTCCGTCATCTTAAAGTTAATCAAGACACGGCCTGTTCTGGTCACTTTATGCTCGACATCAAAAACTACCCCCTCAAAGACCAAACGATTTTCCTCAGTCGTCACATCAATCATCTGGGTAACTTCTGCCTTGTCTAACTTTGGCTTGGCCGAAGCCTTTTTAGCCTGAAAATCAAAGGCTGGTTTCTCTTCTACTGGTGGAGGAGCCATTTGTTCCAGTTGCTCCATAGCCCGCAGAGCTTCTTCGTTGGCAGCCTGAACAATCTGTTCATTCTCCACATGAAAGGCTTCCTCCTGCTCTTGTGTAAGGGCATCGTTCTTTTCTATTTGGCATACAAAGGATGGGAAACCAAATCTTTCAAGTTGTTTCGCT
Source organism: Streptococcus sp. NPS 308 (assembly GCF_002355895.1). Lineage (NCBI taxonomy): Bacteria > Bacillati > Bacillota > Bacilli > Lactobacillales > Streptococcaceae > Streptococcus > Streptococcus sp. NPS 308. Next base: position 237,739 of record NZ_AP017652.1, on the reverse strand, counting down.
AGATTAGGAAGATGATTCTTCTTAAAGTGTTCCTTATCAATCGCCTCGGAACCTTCAATAATGAGCTGATTTCCCTCCGCACGAACTTGCAAATTCTGATAAAGAGATTTAAATCCTTGGCTGGCACACGGACCTTCAGAAAAAGCCTCCTTGTAGTAGGCCTGTAAGAGTTGATTAGAAAATTCTTGAGACAGAGCCTTGATTTCAAAAACAGCTTGATTTCCTGTCTTAGAAAATTCTTCACTCAACCCCTTCTTTAACCCCAGAAAGATTTCAATAGGCAAAATTTTAGAAAATACAAAATGAAATTCCCAAACCCTACTAATTTTATGAATCACGACACGCTCAATGCTTGCATCAATAAGAGCAGGATCCTGTTTTAGTTGTTCAGAGATTCCTAATTGATTCATTAAAATTTCAAACTTACTTGACATTCATTTCCCTCACATTATTCTCTTACTATTTTACCATAATTAAAGAAAATATATAGTCACTACCATTCCTTAAGTACTGCCAGTTTTCATAAAATGATTCCCACAAACAAAAAAGAAGATTCTCAGAATCCCCTTGATAAACAAAAAAAGATACCCTAAAGTATCCTCGTGATTGATCGGGAAGACAGGATTCGAACCTGCGACACCTTGGTCCCAAACCAAGTACTCTACCAAGCTGAGCTACTTCCCGAGTTAAATAGAAAAAATGCACCCTAGAGGAGTCGAACCTCTAACCGCCTGATTCGTAGTCAGGTACTCTATCCAGTTGAGCTAAGGGTGCCCATCAATATATGCCGAGGACCGGAATCGAACCGGTACGATCGTTACCAATCGCAGGATTTTAAGTCCTGTGCGTCTGCCAGTTCCGCCACCCCGGCCTCTCTAAGCGAACGACGGGATTCGAACCCGCGACCCCCACCTTGGCAAGGTGGTGTTCTACCACTGAACTACGTTCGCATCGACCTCTTATATAAAAAAATGCCGGCTACATGACTTGAACACGCGACCCTCTGATTACAAATCAGATGCTCTACCAACTGAGCTAAGCCGGCTGATTTCTATTATGCGGGTTAAGGGACTTGAACCCCCACGCCGTTAAGCGCCAGATCCTAAATCTGGTGCGTCTGCCAATTCCGCCAAACCCGCAAAGATGACCCGTACTGGGCTCGAACCAGTGACCCATTGATTAAAAGTCAATTGCTCTACCAACTGAGCTAACGAGTCTAAAATAACTTCCGTTATCTTAAACGGTCCCGACGGGAATCGAACCCGCGATCTTCGCCGTGACAGGGCGACGTGATAACCGCTACACTACGGGACCTATGGGAGTTAACGGGATCGAACCGCTGACCCTCTGCTTGTAAGGCAGATGCTCTCCCAGCTGAGCTAAACTCCCAAAGAGCTAAGCGACTTCCATATCTCACAGGGGGCAACCCCCAACTACTTCCGGCGTTCTAGGGCTTAACTGCTGTGTTCGGCATGGGTACAGGTGTATCTCCTAGGCTATCGTCACTTAACTCTGAGTAATACCTACTCAAAATTGAATATCTATCAAATCACAAGTAAACCTCGCGCTTCGTATCCTCAGTTACTTTGGATAAGTCCTCGAGCTATTAGTATTAGTCCGCTACATGTGTCGCCACACTTCCACTTCTAACCTATCTACCTGATCATCTCTCAGGGCTCTTACTGATATAAAATCATGGGAAATCTCATCTTGAGGTAGGTTTCACACTTAGATGCTTTCAGCGTTTATCCCGTCCCTACATAGCTACCCAGCGATGCCTTTGGCAAGACAACTGGTACACCAGCGGTAAGTCCACTCTGGTCCTCTCGTACTAGGAGCAGATCCTCTCAAATTTCCTACGCCCGCGACGGATAGGGACCGAACTGTCTCACGACGTTCTGAACCCAGCTCGCGTGCCGCTTTAATGGGCGAACAGCCCAACCCTTGGGACCGACTACAGCCCCAGGATGCGACGAGCCGACATCGAGGTGCCAAACCTCCCCGTCGATGTGAACTCTTGGGGGAGATAAGCCTGTTATCCCCAGGGTAGCTTTTATCCGTTGAGCGATGGCCCTTCCATACGGAACCACCGGATCACTAAGCCCGACTTTCGTCCCTGCTCGAGTTGTAGCTCTCGCAGTCAAGCTCCCTTATACCTTTACACTCTGCGAATGATTTCCAACCATTCTGAGGGAACCTTTGGGCGCCTCCGTTACCTTTTAGGAGGCGACCGCCCCAGTCAAACTGCCCGTCAGACACTGTCTCCGATAGGGATAACCTATCCGGGTTAGAGTGGCCATAACACAAGGGTAGTATCCCAACATCGTCTCCTTCGAAACTGGCGTCCCGATCTCGTAGACTCCTACCTATCCTGTACATGTGGTACAGACACTCAATATCAAACTGCAGTAAAGCTCCATGGGGTCTTTCCGTCCTGTCGCGGGTAACCTGCATCTTCACAGGTACTAAAATTTCACCGAGTCTCTCGTTGAGACAGTGCCCAAATCATTACGCCTTTCGTGCGGGTCGGAACTTACCCGACAAGGAATTTCGCTACCTTAGGACCGTTATAGTTACGGCCGCCGTTTACTGGGGCTTCAATTCATACCTTCGGATTACTCCTAAGCACTCCTCTTAACCTTCCAGCACCGGGCAGGCGTCACCCCCTATACATCATCTTACGATTTAGCAGAGAGCTGTGTTTTTGATAAACAGTTGCTTGGGCCTATTCACTGCGGCTGACATAAAGTCAGCACCCCTTCTCCCGAAGTTACGGGGTCATTTTGCCGAGTTCCTTAACGAGAGTTCTCTCGCTCACCTGAGGCTACTCGCCTCGACTACCTGTGTCGGTTTGCGGTACGGGTAGAGTATGTTTAAACGCTAGAAGCTTTTCTTGGCAGTGTGACGTCACTAACTTCGCTACTAAACTTCGCTCCCCATCACAGCTCAATGTTACAGATATAAGCATTTGACTCATATCACACCTCACTGCTTAGACAGACACTTCCATTCGTCTGCTTTAGTTAGCCTACTGCGTCCCTCCATCACTACATACTCTAGTACAGGAATATCAACCTGTTGTCCATCGGATACACCTTTCGGTCTCTCCTTAGGTCCCGACTAACCCAGGGCGGACGAGCCTTCCCCTGGAAACCTTAGTCTTACGGTGGACAGGATTCTCACCTGTCTTTCGCTACTCATACCGGCATTCTCACTTCTATGCGTTCCAGCACTCCTCACGGTATACCTTCATCACACATAGAACGCTCTCCTACCATACCTATAAAGGTATCCACAGCTTCGGTAAATTGTTTTAGCCCCGGTACATTTTCGGCGCAGGGTCACTCGACTAGTGAGCTATTACGCACTCTTTGAATGAATAGCTGCTTCTAAGCTAACATCCTAGTTGTCTGTGCAACCCCACATCCTTTTCCACTTAACAATTATTTTGGGACCTTAGCTGGTGGTCTGGGCTGTTTCCCTTTCGACTACGGATCTTAGCACTCGCAGTCTGACTGCCGACCATAATTCTTTGGCATTCGGAGTTTATCTGAGATTGGTAATCCGGGATGGACCCCTCACCCAAACAGTGCTCTACCTCCAAGAATCTTTATGTCGACGCTAGCCCTAAAGCTATTTCGGAGAGAACCAGCTATCTCCAAGTTCGTTTGGAATTTCTCCGCTACCCACAAGTCATCCAAGCACTTTTCAACGTGCCCTGGTTCGGTCCTCCAGTGCGTCTTACCGCACCTTCAACCTGCTCATGGGTAGGTCACATGGTTTCGGGTCTACGACATGATACTAATGCGCCCTATTCAGACTCGGTTTCCCTGCGGCTCCGTCTCTTCAACTTAACCTCGCATCATATCGTAACTCGCCGGTTCATTCTACAAAAGGCACGCTCTCACCCATTAACGGGCTCGAACTTGTTGTAGGCACACGGTTTCAGGTTCTATTTCACTCCCCTCCCGGGGTGCTTTTCACCTTTCCCTCACGGTACTGGTTCACTATCGGTCACTAGGGAGTATTTAGGGTTGGGAGATGGTCCTCCCAGATTCCGACGGGATTTCACGTGTCCCGCCGTACTCAGGATACTGCTAGGTACAAAGACTATTTTAAATACGAGGCTATTACTCTCTTTGGCTGATCTTCCCAAATCATTCTTCTATAATCTTTGAGTCCACATCGCAGTCCTACAACCCCGAAGAGTAAACTCTTCGGTTTGCCCTCCTGCCGTTTCGCTCGCCGCTACTAAGGCAATCGCTTTTGCTTTCTCTTCCTGCAGCTACTTAGATGTTTCAGTTCACTGCGTCTTCCTCCTCATATCCTTAACAGATATGGGTAACAGGTAGTACCTGTTGGGTTCCCCCATTCGGAAATCCCTGGATCATCGCTTACTTACAGCTACCCAAGGCATATCGTCGTTTGTCACGTCCTTCTTCGGCTCCTAGTGCCAAGGCATCCACCGTGCGCCCTTATTAACTTAACCTTATTTTTTGACCTTTCAGTCATAAACTCTTATTAATACTACAGCGTTTTCGGTTTATTTTCTTGTTACTATTTGATATAGATATTCAATTTTCAATGTGCATTACTTGGTGATCTCTCACCAATGGAGCCTAGCGGGATCGAACCGCTGACCTCCTGCGTGCAAAGCAGGCGCTCTCCCAGCTGAGCTAAGGCCCCACAAGACCTCTCAAGACTAAACAAGACCAATGTGCAGTTCCTTATCCTTAGAAAGGAGGTGATCCAGCCGCACCTTCCGATACGGCTACCTTGTTACGACTTCACCCCAATCATCTATCCCACCTTAGGCGGCTGGCTCCTAAAAGGTTACCTCACCGACTTCGGGTGTTACAAACTCTCGTGGTGTGACGGGCGGTGTGTACAAGGCCCGGGAACGTATTCACCGCGGCGTGCTGATCCGCGATTACTAGCGATTCCGACTTCATGTAGGCGAGTTGCAGCCTACAATCCGAACTGAGACTGGCTTTAAGAGATTAGCTTGCCGTCACCGGCTTGCGACTCGTTGTACCAGCCATTGTAGCACGTGTGTAGCCCAGGTCATAAGGGGCATGATGATTTGACGTCATCCCCACCTTCCTCCGGTTTATTACCGGCAGTCTCGCTAGAGTGCCCAACTGAATGATGGCAACTAACAATAGGGGTTGCGCTCGTTGCGGGACTTAACCCAACATCTCACGACACGAGCTGACGACAACCATGCACCACCTGTCACCTCTGTCCCGAAGGAAAACTCTATCTCTAGAGCGGTCAGAGGGATGTCAAGACCTGGTAAGGTTCTTCGCGTTGCTTCGAATTAAACCACATGCTCCACCGCTTGTGCGGGCCCCCGTCAATTCCTTTGAGTTTCAACCTTGCGGTCGTACTCCCCAGGCGGAGTGCTTAATGCGTTAGCTGCGGCACTAAACCCCGGAAAGGGTCTAACACCTAGCACTCATCGTTTACGGCGTGGACTACCAGGGTATCTAATCCTGTTTGCTCCCCACGCTTTCGAGCCTCAGCGTCAGTTACAAGCCAGAGAGCCGCTTTCGCCACCGGTGTTCCTCCATATATCTACGCATTTCACCGCTACACATGGAATTCCACTCTCCCCTCTTGCACTCAAGTTAAACAGTTTCCAAAGCGTACTATGGTTAAGCCACAGCCTTTAACTTCAGACTTATCTAACCGCCTGCGCTCGCTTTACGCCCAATAAATCCGGACAACGCTCGGGACCTACGTATTACCGCGGCTGCTGGCACGTAGTTAGCCGTCCCTTTCTGGTAAGATACCGTCACAGTGTGAACTTTCCACTCTCACACTCGTTCTTCTCTTACAACAGAGCTTTACGATCCGAAAACCTTCTTCACTCACGCGGCGTTGCTCGGTCAGACTTCCGTCCATTGCCGAAGATTCCCTACTGCTGCCTCCCGTAGGAGTCTGGGCCGTGTCTCAGTCCCAGTGTGGCCGATCACCCTCTCAGGTCGGCTATGTATCGTTGCCTTGGTGAGCCGTTACCCCACCAACTAGCTAATACAACGCAGGTCCATCTGGTAGTGATGCAATTGCACCTTTTAATTGACTATCATGCAATAATCAATTTTATGCGGTATTAGCTATCGTTTCCAATAGTTATCCCCCGCTACCAGGCAGGTTACCTACGCGTTACTCACCCGTTCGCAACTCATCCAGAGAAGCAAGCTCCTCCTTCAGCGTTCTACTTGCATGTATTAGGCACGCCGCCAGCGTTCGTCCTGAGCCAGGATCAAACTCTCATTAAAAGTTTGAGTTCTCACTCATTTCTGTCACTGACAGATTTATTGTTTTTTTCATTGTTCAGTACTATAACTTCAGTTATAGTGCCCTGCACATTGGTTCGTCTTGTTCAGTTTTCAAAGGTCTTTGTCTCTCACTTCTCTCATGAGCGACAACTATATTAGTATATCACAGCTAGCTCTCTCTGTCAACAAGTTTTTTAAACTTTTTTCCAAGTTTTTTCTAACCACAATATACCCATAGTCCGTACGGGATTCGAACCCGTGTTACCGCCGTGAAAAGGCGGTGTCTTAACCCCTTGACCAACGGACCTGAGCTTTTCGACTCTTTCTATTATACCTACTTTTCTCCCTTTGTCAAGAACTTTTTTCAAACCTATACAAATTCTTGGAAGACGATAGAAAGCTCCCTCAGTAGGGCCTTGCGTCCTCTGAAGATTTCTCCTCCCATGAGACGGTCCACCAACTCTTGTTTTTCCTTACTCTGCTCGGATTTGTATGTCTTCAGAAGTTCGTGAAAGAGATAATAATCATCCAGTCTCAGCCCTTTTTCTCCTAAGCGGTGACTAATCTCGCTTACCTCCTCATAGGGTTCTTTATCGAAACGACGCTTGTGACTTTCCTGTTTACGGATGTAATCTAGGATACGATTTCTAAACTTGGTTTTGAAATATACATATAGTTGGTGACGTTCACCCGCTAGTAACTCTGGATGGTGACTGACCAACTCATACAGGCACATCATACCTTCCTGGTCCCAGTCCTCTTTCTCCCACAGATGGAGGTGATAATCTTTCCGACACTTATGGACAATCCCTTTGCTTTCTTCGTACAATTCTTTTAGATTCATAGATCTCTCCTTTCTGCCTTTAGTCTAGCAGAATGCGAGAGCCTATGGGGCTCTTTCCTCTATTCTATACTTCTTCCGCCCTCAACGGCACATAAAAAGAGAGGCATAGCCTCTCGGGGGTTATAATTCTGCAATTTGGTTGAGATTCACTTCTGCAATCGTATCATTACCAAACATAGAAATCATCATCTTCACTTTGTTGTTATCAATTTCAGTAATTTTACCTGTGCAGTCTGCAAAAGCACCATCAATGATGCGGACGGTTTGACCAACTTCAACGTCAATGTCGAACTCCTGAACAGTTTGTCCCATTGAAACCAGAATATCACGGATTTCTTGTTCCAATAGTGGAGTTGGTTTTGATCTGTTCCCGTGTGACCCGACGAATCCTGTTACGTTAGGTGTGTTTCGAACAACGAACCATGCTTCATCTGTCATGACCATTTCTACAAGGACATAACCCGGAAAGCGATTCTCTTCAATTTCTTTTTTCTTTCCATTTTTCTCAACTTGCACAGTTTGTGTTGGAATCTCAACGCGTAGAATATTATCCAACATGTTATAAGTTTGCGCACGTTGCAATAGATTTTCTTTTACCTTATTTTCATAGCCAGAATAAGTTTGTAGAACAAACCATCCCTTGTCAAAACTATCCATGATATTTCCTTTCATAATAGAAGAAAGCTAGCAGAAGTTCTCCGCTTTTCTTCTAAAAAATGTTAATAAATCGAATCAAACCTGAAACAATCAACTGGTCAAAAATGTAAATGATGACCACAAAGAAGGCTGTATATTCCATAATAGAGCGAAAATCTCTCCAGCTTTCTTTGCGAGTTGGCCAAGTTGTTTCTTTAAGAAGTTTAAAAATATCCTTAATAAAACCCATCGTTCTCTCCTATCTCGTTTCTCTATGTGTTGTATATTTTCCACAATGTTTACAAAATTTATTTACTTCTAGTCGTGTTGGCTTGGGGTTCCCACTAATTTTGATTGAGTAATTTCTTGAACCGCAAACTGCACATGCTAGGCTTGCTTTTTTTAGTGCCATAACGCCTCCATCTTATCTATTATAACAAGAAACCTAGGCTTTGACAAGCCTCTTAGCGAAATAGATTGAGGATTGAGTCCCATATTGTCTGAGCTTTTTCTTTTATCTTGGCTTCTGAAATTGCCCGGCCTGCTTCATCTACAAGATTTTGAGCACGACTACGAATATCTCCTAGCGGATCTTCCGTCTGATTTGTTTCATTTTCAACGACTTGCTGCTTCGTATTTTCTGGTTCAATCCCATTTTGTTTATAAGCATTCTCAACTGTAAAAGTGCTACCTGGAGTGTAGGGCAAAATGGTATTAGCCATACTTCTAAAGACATGGGCTGCTCCATTTGAGGTTGAACCTGCTAGATAATGGTTCTCATCTGTCGTTGGGAAGCCAAGCCAGTGGCTAATTATCACATCTGGAGTATAACCAATCACCCACTGGTCACTGGTATATTCCGGATCGAAAACAGCCTCAGTAGTACCTGTCTTCCCTGCCATGACATAATCTGCTGGCGATGAACTAATCCCTGTCCCATTAGTAAATGTTCCTAGCATCATACTAGTCATTTTATCGGCTACCGACTTATCAATCACTCGTTTTTGAGAGTTCTTATGACTCTTAATGACCTGACCGCTGGCATTTTCGATACGAGTGATAAAATGCGCCTCGGGCATCAGACCTTCGTTAGCAAAGGCTGCATAGGCTTGTGCCATTTGGAGAGGATTTGTCTCTACTCCTCCACCTAGGGCAACTCCGAGAACGCGGTCAACTTTCTCCATATTCAGACCAAATCTCGTTCCAGCTTCAAAAGCCTTATTGATCCCCAAATCATTTACAGTCGCAACCGCTGGTAGGTTGAGTGATTCTGCCAAGGCTTGATACATAGGTACTTCAGGAGAAGTCTTAATGCCAGCATAGTTGTCTACTTGATAACTGTCATACTGCATGGTGTGGTTGTCCAGTTGCTTGTTCAGAGCCCATCCAGATTCCACGGCTGGAGTGTAAACGACCAAAGGCTTAATCGTCGAACCTGGACTGCGTTTAGACTGAGTTGCATAGTTAAAATTACGGAAGCCTGATTTGTCATCACCAGCTACGCGACCAACAACTCCACGCACTCCACCCGTTTTAGGCTCTAGAGCAACACTACCTGATTCGGCATGCGTTCCGTCTTCTGCCGTTGGAAATAGCGCAGTGTTTTCGTAAATAACCTGCATGTTTGCTTGATAGTTTTGGTCAAGTTCTGTATAGATTCGATAACCGTTGTTGACAATCTCTTCTTCTGTTAGATTGTACTTAGAGACTGCCTCGTTGACAACCGCGTCAAAATAGGATGGATAACGATAATCAGAAATCTTACCTTCATACTTATCTTGGAGTTGAGAAGCCATATCTACTCCAGCTGCTTCCGTTTCTTGATTTTTATCAATATAGCCTGCTGCAACCATATTTTGTAGCACCGTATCCCTGCGGTTAGTTGAATCTTCAATGGAATTCAAAGGATTATACAACTCTGGCCCCTTGAGCATCCCAGCTAGAGTTGCCGCTTGATCAAGGGTTAATTCTGCAGCCGATACACCGAAATATTTCTTACTCGCATCCTCTACACCCCAGACACCATTCCCAAAGTAGGCGTTATTGAGGTACATAGTAAGGATTTGCTCCTTGCTGTATTTCTTTGTCAACTCTAAAGCTAGGAAAAACTCCTTGGCCTTCCGTTCAACGGTTTGGTCCTGAGACAGATAGGCATTTTTCGCCAACTGTTGGGTGATGGTAGAACCGCCTCCAGAACGACCTGCTGTTACAATAGCTAGGAAGAAACGACCATAGTTAATCCCGTCATTTTTATAGAAGGAACGGTCCTCTGTCGCGACGACAGCATTCTGCAAGTCTTTACTTATATCCGTCAACTCAACATAAGTTCCCTTTTGACCGGATAGGGCGCCAGCCTCTTTTTCTTCGCGGTCAAAAATCAGAGTTCTTGTTTTCAAGGCACTCTGCAAGTCATTAACATTAGTAGACTTGGCTATAGCAAACAGATAGGTGCCCACCAACAATCCTGTACTCAATCCGATGATAAGCACAATTTTTGTTAAATGATAGCGACGCCAAAATTTCCGAATCGGACCTACATGGCCTAATTTTTTTCTATCGCTCCGTGAACGACGCATACTAGTAGAATCAGACTCTGCTGATTCACTCGTTTCTTTTTTAAAAAGAGAAAGGAACTTCTCAAATAATTTATCTAATTTCATGCGTTTATTTTATCATCTTCACCATAGGAACTCAAGAATTTAGCTACTCCCTATCCAAATAGGGCTTTTTTTGTTACAATATCTGTATGCAATTCATATTTACACTACCCGAATCCTTGCCTCAAATGACGGTCAAGCAATTCCTAGAGGAACAACTCCTCATTCCCAGAAAGATCCGTCATTTTTTGAGAATAAAGAAGAACATCTTAATTAACCACGAAGAAGTTCACTGGAACGAGATGGTCAAGTCAGGGGATATTTGCCAATTGACTTTTGACGAGGAAGATTATCCCCCAAAGGAAATTCTTTGGGGCAAGCCAGACCTCGTTCAAGAAATTTATCAAGATCAACATCTCATTGTTGTCAACAAACCCGAAGGCATGAAAACACACGGCAATCAACCAGATGAAATCGCCCTTCTCAACCACGTCTCTGCCTACGTTGGTCAAACTTGCTATATTGTTCATCGTCTGGATATGGAAACAAGCGGCCTAGTGCTTTTTGCAAAAAATCCTTTTATCCTTCCCATTCTTAATCGTTTGTTGGAGAAAAAGGAAATCGCTCGTGAGTACTGGGCACTCGTAGAGGGGCAAGTAGGGAGTAAAAAACTTATCTTCCGAGATAAAATTGGTCGCGATCGACATGATCGCAGAAAACGAGTGGTAGATTCCAAAAATGGGCAATATGCTGAAACACAGTTAAGTCGATTAAAACAATTTCCAAATAAGACTTCTCTTGTTCGTTGCAAACTAAAGACCGGTCGAACGCATCAGATTCGTGTTCACCTCTCTCACCATAAACACCCTATCCTAGGCGACCCTCTCTATAATAGTCAATCAAAGACAAGCCGGCTCATGCTCCATGCCTTCCGACTATCCCTTACCCATCCACTCACCTTAGAAAAGTTGAGCTTCACTGCCCTTTCTGATACATTTGAGAGAGAATTAAAAAAGAATGGATGACCGCTAAATCATCCATTTTGTTTTATCTAAAAATAGAAAAAGCAAGACCTATTAGTCTTGCTTTTATCAACTCATGAATTATTTAGCGATTTTTGCGAAGTATTCAAGAGTACGTACAAGTTGTGCAGTGTATGACATTTCGTTGTCGTACCATGATACAACTTTAACCAATTGTTTGCCGTCAACATCAAGAACTTTAGTTTGAGTTGCGTCGAACAATGAACCGTAAGCCATACCTACGATATCTGAAGATACGATTGGATCTTCAGTGTATCCGTATGATTCGTTAGCTGCTGCTTTCATAGCTGCGTTTACTTCATCAACAGTAACGTTCTTTTCAAGAACTGCTACCAATTCAGTAACTGATCCAGTTGGAGTTGGAACGCGTTGTGCAGATCCGTCCAATTTACCATTCAATTCTGGGATTACAAGACCGATAGCTTTAGCAGCACCAGTTGAGTTAGGAACGATGTTTGCAGCACCAGCACGAGCACGGCGAAGGTCACCACCACGGTGTGGTCCGTCAAGGATCATTTGGTCACCAGTGTAAGCGTGGATAGTAGTCATCAATCCTTCAACAACACCGAAGTTGTCTTGAAGAGCTTTAGCCATTGGAGCCAAGCAGTTTGTAGTACATGAAGCACCTGAGATAACTGTTTCAGTACCGTCAAGAACGTCGTGGTTAGTGTTAAATACAACTGTTTTAACGTCGTTTCCACCAGGAGCAGTGATAACAACTTTCTTAGCTCCACCTTTAAGGTGTTTTTCAGCTGCATCTTTCTTAGCAAAGAAACCAGTTGCTTCAAGAACGATTTCTACACCGTCAGTAGCCCAGTCGATTTGTTCTGGATCACGTTCAGCAGAAACTTTAACGAATTTACCGTTAACTTCGAATCCACCTTCTTTAACTTCTACAGTACCGTCGAAACGACCTTGAGTTGTGTCGTATTTCAACAAGTGAGCAAGCATAACTGGATCTGTAAGGTCGTTGATGCGAGTAACTTCAACACCTTCTACGTTTTGGATACGGCGGAAAGCAAGACGACCGATACGGCCGAAACCGTTAATACCAACTTTAACTACCATTAGTGATTTCCTCCTTATGAAAATCATGAAATTTTTATTGTGAAAAGAGTAACTTGAATCACTACAAATCACCTTTCAACGAACCTATTATATAACTATTTGAGCTTAATTGCAAGTGCTGACCTTGATTTTCTATGTCAGTTTCTTTTTGATAGGATGCCTCTGTAATTTCTTTCTCTACTCATAGCGTAAGGATTCCACTGGATCCATTTTGCTAATCTTACGTGCTGGGAAGAAGGCAGAAATATAGCCAAGAAACAAAGCAAAAACCAAAGTCCCTAAAATAGAGAGAAGATTTAATTCAAAAACTTTAGAGATTGATGGATAGAAATGGTGAACAATAACATTCGCTAGACTGCCTATCCCTTGAGCAATGATGAAAGCTATAAACAAGGCAATTCCTACAATCCAAAGAGCTTCGTAGATAAAGATTCCTTTCACATCTCTATTTTGATAGCCAACAGCCTTCATGACACCGATTTCCTTAGAACGTTGCATGATATTGATATAAATGATGATGCCTATCATAACTGCTGCCACCACAATCGCTTGTGAAGAAAGCACAATCAGTAATCCCTGGATGACACGAATAAAGGTAATCACAATATCAAGAACAGCCTGTTGAGAGAGAACTGTATACTTCTTATTTTTCTGCAATTCTTCTGTTACTGTTTTCGTACGAGATGGGTCTTTAAGCTCCAAAATAAAATAGGATACGGCCTTTGTGAATTCAGCTTCTTTTAAAATCGTTTCTATCTGCTTGGATGCCATAAAACTATTACTATCTTCTGTATCATCTTCGTCATTGATGACACGCACAATATGAGTCTGAAAACCTGCCAACTTGCTACCTTCAGCAGCATTTTCTACAATGGTTGCCGATACTGGTTTACCAATCACATCACTAGCCGTCAGATTGTTCCCGGTTTGTTCATTCCAATTTTTGAGCAAACTCATCGGAATCGTCAATCCCTGCTCGTTAACATCCGTATAAAGAGAGCCTGCTAGCACTTTTTCTTTTTCATTGCTACTAACAGAAATACTTGTATCTTCATATAAACTCACGATTTGAGCATAAGAAGGCAGGGCTTGGCTAAAATCCACTTCGTGTCCGTCTATGCTGATCTTTGACATGGTCATACCAAAAGGACTCTCTAGATATTTAATATTTTCTTTCCCAATCGTATCTGTGATGTAGTTCTTATCATCTTGGTTTAGAAAACCTCTTCCAGCAACACTAGAATTCAGTGCAATCTGAACTTGGGAAGGAAGCTTGCCCCCGTTGGTATTTTCATCAATCATCGAAATCAAGGCATTTCCTAAACCAAAAGAAATCAACACGCCTACAAAACCAATCGAGGTTGCTACTGCAATCAACAAGTTACGCCACTTTCTTTCCATAAAGTTACTTAAAGAAAGCTTGAATTTATTTTTAAAGGATAATCCTTTATTTTTTGACTTCTTCAACGACTTCACCATCCTTCATTTTGATAATCACATCTGCATACTCAGCAACCTCCGGGTTATGAGTAACAATCAGAACTGTTTTCCCAGCTTGGGCCAAATTTTTGAACACTTCCAAAACCATCTCCTGAGATTGAGAATCGAGTGACCCAGTTGGCTCATCAGCTACAATCATATCTGGTTGATTGACCAAAGCACGTGCAATGGCTACACGTTGCTTTTGCCCACCAGAAAGCTGTTTTACATTCTTAGCCATAAAAGGCTCCATCCCTAGACTATGAAGTTGCTCCTGAGCGATCCTTGTCATTTCTTTATCGGATAAATCTTTGACATAGAGAGGCAACTTAACATTGTCCAAAACAGACTGGTGAGGAATGAGATTGAAGTTTTGAAAGACAAATCCAATATTATCTTTACGGAATTGAGTTAATTCAATCTCCGATAGTTCTCTGAGAGACTCCCCTTTAAAAGCTAAAATTCCCTCATACTCTCTATCAAGACCACTGATAATATTCAATAGACTGGTTTTGCCACAGCCTGACGGACCATAAATCGCTGTAATTTTTCCTTCTGCAATCTGTAGATTAATATTTCTTAGAGCCTGCTCTTTATGTTTGCCGTCCAAAGCGTAAAATTTTGAAATATTTTTCATGGATAAAATAGACATTATAATCTCCTTTAATCACTTGTGTTATCGTGTACCGATACAAACTACAATAAACAATGCTAATATAAATTAATCTAACAGAATCAGATTCAAAAAAATTCCTTCTTTTTTCGAATCCATTGTAACAAAAAAGTGACATTTCCCCAATGACAGAAATGTCACTCCTATAAAGCATTTAAAGATATCTTTCTAGATCCTCGGCCCATTCATTATCTAAACTAATGAGTAACTGCTCATTACCAAACATCCTTGCCATCATTTTTGCTTCTTCATACTTTTGTTTGGCTGTTTCATAATCCGTCTGAATATAATATTTCCACTCCACCATCAAGACAATCGGTTGTTTTTGAAAATCTCGTGTTTTTTCAGCAATCCAATTGAGTTTTTCCACCGCCAACTTAAATAACTCTAGGTTGTTAAGCAGTTCACAACTACCTAATCCTGCAAATAATACGTCTCGAACTAGAAATAAATCTTCGGTATTACTTTTCTCTACTTTATCACAAACCTTTTGAAACATTGATTGAAGTTTTATCTGCTCGCTAATAGATAAGTATCCTTTTTTTATATTTTCTAAATAACTACATAAAAAATACAATCGAATTTTCAAAAGGTCTGAAAACGAAAACTCACTTTGATTACAAAGTTCGTCCAAATACTCATCTACTAGCGCAAGCCCATACTGTTCATCATCAGTCGCTCTCACTGCATCTATGGCTTGAAGACAATCCACTATCACTTTCTCATCACGTGGTAAATCATCATAAAAACTCTCAAAAATCTCATCAAAATATTCTTCCTTTTGTTCCTGCAACTCTTTGTCTCCATAGTCAGGATGATGAAGAAGAAAGTACTTTAATTCTTGGTAACGCTTGGGTAATTCCTTATAGTCTGGCATCAAGACATACGATGGAATACCTAGCCTATCCGCAATATATTCCAGTGTTTTTATCGTAGGACGAAATTCTCCTTTTTCAATGCGGACCAACTGACGAACGGACAACTCTGACTCATCCCCACAAAAAACTGGACGACTAAGACCTTTCTCCTCTCTAAGGATTCGTACCTTCTCTCCTAATTCATTCACTTCTCTTTACCTCTAGGATCATTCCAAAAACTTTGATACTCAAACAAATATATGCATTTATTATAACATTTTATCAAAAAATGTACAAAAAGAGACATTCCCTATAACAGAAATGTCACTCCTATAAACCCTTTAACGATATCTTTCTAGATCCTCGGCCCATTCATTATCTAAACTAACAATTAACTTCTCATTGCCAAACATCCTTGCCATCATTTTTGCTTCTTCATACTTTTGTTTGGCTGTTTCATAATCCGTCTGAATATAATATTTCCACTCCACCATCAAGACAATCGGTTGTTTTTGAAAATCTCGTGTTTTCTGTCCTATTCTATTTAAGGTCTCAACTGCTCTCTTAAAATAATGAAATAGCCCCATAATCTCTATACAAGTTAAAGAAGCTAACAAGGAGTCTCTAAGTAAGTCCAAACAATCGAACTCTATCTTATCAACCTGAGAACTTAATTTATCATGAAAATAAAGAATAGTTTCATGCTCAGACTTTTTTATCTCACCCTCGTTTAAACCATCCATTAACTTACATACAAAATACAGCCTCAATTTCAATAAATCCTCAGCCTTATATACATCTCTGGATAGTAAATCTTGTAAACCATTCTCAAGCACACTATCACCATACAAGGAATTACCAGTCGCTCTCACTGCATCTATAGCTTGAAGACAATCCACTAGCACTTTCTCATCATGTGGCAAACCATCATAAAAATATTCAAAAATCTCATCAAAATATTCTTCCTTCTGTTCCTGCAACTCTTTGTCGCCGTAGTCAGGATGATGAAGAAGAAAGTACTTTAATTCTTGGTAACGCTTGGGTAATTCCTTATAGTCTGGCATCAAGACATAAGATGGAATACCTAGTGTATTCGCTATATATTCTAGTGTTTTTATCGTAGGACGAAATTCTCCTTTTTCGATGCGGACCAACTGACGGACTGACAATTCTGACTCATCCCCACAAAAAACTGGACGACTAAGACCTTTCTCCTCTCTAAGGATTCGTACCTTCTCTCCTAATTCATTCACTTGTCCCATGTCTTCCTCACAATGCCATAAAAATGTTTGATTTTCAAATAAATATATACGCTTATTATACCATTTTTCAAAAAAATGTACAAAAAAGAGACAGGATTTCTCCTGTCTCTAGGCTGATAAACGATTATTTACGACGTCCTGGACGTTCTGCATAACCATAGTAAGCATCTGCCATGATTTCTTCCATGTCAGCTACCATTGGCAAGCGAGGGTTAGCAGGTGAACATTGGTCTTCATAAGCAAGCAAGGCAATTTCATGCAAGCTGTCTTTCCAAGCTTTTTCATCAATCCCTTGATCCTTGAAGTTCATCTTGATACCTACTGCAACACCAAGTTCGTAAACAGCTTTAGCGTATGCTTCAACTGCTTCTTCTGGAGTTGAGTGAGGCAAGCCAAGCATTTTCGCGATGTCTTGGAATTTCTCATCAGCTTTCCAGTAGTTGTATTTAGGCCATGTAGTCGTCTTAGATGGACGAGTTCCGTTGTAACGGATAACGTATGGAAGCAAGATTGCGTTTGTACGTCCGTGAACAGTATGGTGAACACCACCGATCTTGTGGGCCATTGAGTGGCTCATACCAAGGAAGGCATTGGCGAAGGCCATACCAGCCATTGTAGACGCATTATGCATTTTTTCACGTGCTTCTGGGTCAGCTGTCTTAACAGATTTTTCCAACCATTCAAAGACAAGTTTGATTGTTTGAAGCGCAATACCGTCTGTGTAGTCGTTGGCAAAGTTTGAAGTGTAAGCTTCAGTAGCGTGAGTCAAGACGTCCATACCAGTGTCAGCTGCGATGAAGTCTGGAACTGATTCAACCAAAGCAGGATCAACAATCGCAATCGTTGGTGTCAATGAGTAGTCAGCCAATGGGTATTTGCGGTTGTTTTTCTTGTCAGAGATAACGGCAAATGGTGTTACTTCTGAACCTGTACCTGAAGTTGTTGGGATACCGATGTACTTCGCTTTCTTACCAAGTGATGGGAAGCGGAAGGCACGTTTACGGATATCCATGAATTTTTGAACCAAGTCACGGAAGTCGATTTCTGGTTGTTCGTAGAAGAGCCACATCACTTTCGCAGCGTCCATTGGAGAACCACCACCAAGAGCGATAATTGTATCTGGTTCAAATGCTTTCATCACTTCAGCACCACGTTCTACAGTTGTGATGTCTGGATCTGGTTCAACATCTGAGAAGACTTGAATAGTTACACGGTTGCTACGTGCGTTCAATTGATCAATAACACGTTGAACAAAGCCAAGTTTTTCGATAGATTTGTCTGTAACAATCAGAACGCGCTCAATATCTTCACATGTTTGAAGATATTGGATAGAGTTGCGTTCGAAGTAAATTTTTGAAGGAACTTTAAACCATTGCATATTATTTCTACGTTTCCCTACTTTCTTGATGTTTAGAAGGTTAATAGCGCTCACGTTATCACCAACTGAGTTGCGTCCGTATGAACCACATCCAAGTGTCAATGATGGGATGAAGGCATTGTAAACATCACCAATACCACCGAAAGTAGATGGAGAGTTCCAGATAATACGCATAGCTTTGATTTCTGTACCAAAGCGTTTAGCAAGCTCTTCGTCTTTTGTATGGATAGCTGCTGAGTGACCAAGTCCGTTAAACTCAACCATTTGACGAGCTTTTGTAAGACCATCTTCTGTGTCTTCAGCTTTTAGGACAGCAATAACTGGTGACAATTTCTCACGAGTCAATGGTTCTTTTGGTCCTACTTCTGCACATTCTGCAGCCAAGATGTTTGTTCCTTCTGGAACGCTGAATCCTGCTTGTTCTGCAATCCATGTTGCTGGTTTACCAACGATGTTGGCATTTAGTTTAGCACCAGCACAGTTTTTGCTGTTTGCTTTCACACCGAAACAGAATTCTTCAAGAAGGGCTTTTTCTTTTTTGTTTACAAAGTAAGTGTGGTATGATTTGAATTCTTCTACAAATTCGTCATACACTTCTTTATCAATGATAACCGCTTGCTCTGATGCACAGACCATACCATTATCAAATGATTTAGACATAACGATGTCATGGGCAGCTTGACGAAGGTCGGCAGATTTTTCTACATAGGCTGGAACGTTTCCGGCACCTACCCCAAGAGCTGGCTTCCCACATGAGTAAGCAGCCTTAACCATGGCATTACCACCAGTTGCAAGGATAGTCGCAATACCTTCGTGGTTCATAAGCGCTCCAGTTGCCTCCATAGATGGCTCTGTAATCCATTGAACACAGTTTTCAGGAGCTCCAGCTGCGATTGCCGCATCACGAACGATTTGTGCTGCATGGGCAGAAGATTCTTGAGCTGATGGGTGGAAGGCAAACACGATTGGATTACGTGTTTTCAAAGCAATCAATGATTTGAAAATTGCTGTTGATGTTGGGTTTGTTGTTGGAGTGACACCACACACAACACCGACAGGTTCTGCAATCTTAGTCAATCCTGTAACGGGATCATCTTCGATAACTCCGACAGTTTTAACTCCGCGCATGTTATTCACAACATGTTCACAGGCAAAAAGGTTTTTTGTCGCCTTATCTTCAAATACACCACGACCAGTTTCTTCAATTGCGTGTTGTGCTAGGATACCGTGCGCATCAAGAGCTGCAACCGAAGCTTTCGCTACGATGTAGTCAACTTGTTCTTGGTTCAACTTGCGCATTTCATCAAGCGCAACCAAAGCTTTTTGTACTAGTCCGTCTACATGCTTTTCAGCAGCGAGTTGTTTTTGCTCAGGTGTTACAGTTTTTTTATCAGCCATATTTTCCTCCATAGCCTTAAAGGATTTAAACCCTTTGTTAATTTTTTCACAAGTTTATTATAACTCTTTTTTCAGACTTTGTAAACAGTTTCATGTAGATTTCACAAAGAAATTTTATTCATTTGTGAATTTATTATCAATATCGCGGTGCTACGGGATTTTACTCTAATGATTGTGAAATTAGAATAAAAATATTTTTATTTCACAAACTTTTTCTACATTGAGGGGTCTTCTCTAACAAGCATTCTGGTAAGCGCTTTCTTTTTCGTCTGTAAGAATACCCCCTAATCAGGAGGTTATTGTTTTTGTTGGAAAACGCCTTGTTTAAAGCTTCCTTCATAGACAACTTCTTGCTCGGTTGTCAATTTCCCTTGACCTTCGGCCTGGCCGTTTACAAAATCGCCTTCGTATTTCCAGCCAGATTTGGACTGGAAGGTTCCTTTACCATTGAAAGCCCCATTATTGAACTCTCCTGTGTATTGGTCCCCGTTTTCAAAAGTCATAGTCCCCTGACCATTCATCTTTCCTCTTACCAAGGTTCCATCATAAACAAGCGCACCATTGTCAAGTATCAGTACTCCTTTTTTTGGTATGTTTAGTAGAAAAACTGATACGGCACAGATAGCGATTAGAAGAACGGTTGCAATCTCTATACGCGAGCGAGTTAGATATACTCGATATTTTTCGAAGATTTCTTTAAACTTTTCCATTGTCATTCTCATTTTCTAAACGGTCTAACCAGCTTTGGCATCCACTTGTGATGCGTGCATAGGTTTCCTCAAAATCTCCTGTGTACCATGGATCTGGAACACTTTCAGATGCAAAAGCATAAATCTTGTGCTCTTGTTCCTGAGGACACATTTGACGCAAATCTGCAACGTTTGAAGCATCCATACCGATAATATAATCAAACGACTCAAAGTCTTCTCTGCCAATCTGAAGCGATGTTTTGTCTTTGTCATAAGGAATCTGATACTGCTGGAAAATCCCTTGCGTTCCCTTATGAATCGGATTGCCATGTTCCCAAGACGAAGTTGCACGACTCTCAACTTGATAATCACTCGTCATGGACTTCATCACAAACTCTGCCATAGGACTGCGACAGATATTTCCTAAGCACACAAATACTATTTTTTTCATCCCTTTTCCTCTCATATCATAGAAAAACGGGAGTGATAGGATCCCGTTTTATTCTTCGATTGCTCCACTTTCGTCGATAACTGCTCCTTCTGGTGTCACAGCTTCTTTGAGGGGCAACACTGTCTTGATAGCAGCTAATTCAAAAGTCAAATAAACACCATCTACGTCCAGTACGATTGTTCGTTTCTCAGTATCTACTTCATCCACTGTTCCGTAGAGTCCACCGATTGTGATCACTTCATAGCCTTTTTGAAGCTTGTTCAAGCTTTCCATACGCTTTTGTGCTTGTTTCTTTTGAGAACGTTGCATAAAGAACATCAAGGCAAACATACCTACAAGCATGATCACAAATGTTAAATTTGGACTAATATTTTCCATAGTATTTTCTCCTTTGTATTTTACATAGGACTACTATATCAAATTTCAGCTACTTTTACAAGGTTGTGCCTTGTTTTTATGGTTATAAAAAATCAGAGTTTTCACTCTGATTTCTGCGATTATTTCAAGTTTTGAACGACTTTGACTAGATTCTCAACTGTAAATCCATACTCTGCCAATACTTTTGGTGCTGGGGCAGATGCTCCAAAGGTATCAATACCGAGAACTGCTCCATCAAGACCAACATATTTGTACCAGTTTTGGGTTGCTCCCATTTCGACTGCAACGCGACGACGAACTGCATTTGGAAGGATTTCTTCTTTATAAGCTGCGTCTTGTGCGTCAAAGACATCTGTAGATGGCATGCTGACTACGCGGACTTTTGCACCTTGACCAGCCAATTCTTTGGCAGCTGCGACAGCGAGATTTACCTCAGAACCTGTTGCAATCAAGATAGTGTCAAAGTCAGCTGCATTTTCATAGACAACATAGGCACCTTTAGCAACCTTGCCAAAGTCTGTTCCCTCTTCAACAGTCAAGTTTTGACGTGTCAAGACAAGGGCAGTTGGTGTCTTTTCGCTTGTCACTGCAAGGTACCAAGCTGCTTGAGTTTCACGCGCATCTGCTGGGCGGAAAACATTGAGATTTGGCATAGCACGAAGACCTGCTAGGTGTTCAACTGGTTCATGAGTTGGACCATCTTCACCAACCGCAATAGAGTCATGGGTGAAGACATAAGTCACAGGAAGTCCTTGCAATGCTGACAAACGGACAGCTGCTTTCACATAGTCAGAGAAGACAAAGAAAGTACCACCGTATACACGAAGTCCACCATGAAGGGCCATCCCGTTCAAAATCGTTCCCATTGCAAATTCACGAACACCAAACTGAATGTTGCGGTTCAAGCGATTGGCATCATCTTGAAGTCCGTCAGTCTTGATATAAGTCATGTTTGAGTGAGCGAGGTCAGCGGATCCACCTAAGAAAGTTGGTAACTTGGCAGCTACAACATTCAAAGCATCTTGGCTTGAATTACGAGTTGCTTGAGAGAAGCCGTTTTCTAAGGCTGGGAAGTCTGCTGGAGTTACCTCAACTGGGTCGCGTCCGTCGATGATGGCTTCGACTTCTGCAGCCAGTTCGGGATGAGCTTCTTTATAATCAGCAACTAGTTTTGTCCAAGCTTGATAAGCTGATGCGCCACGATCTGCAACATTTTCTTTGAAATCAGCGTAAACTTGCTCTGGGATTTCAAATGGTTCATAGTCCCAACCGAGAGCTTGGCGAGTAGCCACAGTTTCATCTGCTCCAAGAGGAGCACCGTGTACCGCATTCGTTCCTTGTTTATTTGGAGAACCGTATCCAATAACAGTCTTCACTTC
Organism: Streptococcus sp. NPS 308; assembly: GCF_002355895.1. NCBI lineage: Bacteria > Bacillati > Bacillota > Bacilli > Lactobacillales > Streptococcaceae > Streptococcus > Streptococcus sp. NPS 308. The sequence continues at coordinate 215,323 of NZ_AP017652.1, read as the reverse complement.
AATCAAAGATGGTTTTCCTGAAGCTTTAGCTGCTTCGATAGCAGCATGGATTGCTTCCAAGTCTGTTCCATCTTCAACCAAGGCTGTATGCCAACCGTAGGCATTGTAGCGGTCACGAACACTTTCAGTAAAGGAATCCTTTGTTTCACCATCCAAGTTAATGTCATTTGAATCATAAAGAACAACCAACTTGTCGAGTTTTTGCAAACCTGCGTATGAAGCTGCCTCGCTTGAAACACCTTCCATCAAATCTCCGTCACCACAGATCACATAAGTATAGTGGTCAAAGATATTGAAGCCCTCGCGGTTATACTTCGCTGCAAGGAATCGTTCTGCTTGGGCAAAACCAGTGGCAGTCGAAATCCCTTGTCCTAGAGGACCAGTTGTAGCATCAACCCCTGCAGTATGGCCAAATTCTGGGTGACCTGGTGTTTTGGAACCCCATTGACGGAAGTTCTTGACCTCATCCATGCTAACATCTTCAAAACCAGAAAGGTGAAGAAGGGCATAGAGAAGCATAGAACCGTGACCTGCTGAGAGGATAAAGCGATCACGGTTGATCCAGTTTGGTTGTGCAGGATTGATACGAAGTTGCTTTGTAAAGAGGCTATAGGCCATAGGAGCAGCCCCCATAACCACCCCTGGGTGACCTGAGTTGGCTTTGTTGATAGCGTCAATTCCTAGGAAACGAATTGCATTAACAGATAGATTTGACATAGAATTTCCTTTCTCTTTGAGGTGATTAATGAATCACACATCCTATTTTACTATTATATGAAAAAATGTATAGAATAGCAATAAAACAATTTGCGTTCATCTATCACATTTGATTTGTCTATCCCCTCGTCACTTCATAGTACGGGAGCAAGCGAGTATAAGCGTCTTCTAGCTTCTCCAATATCGCTTTTACTGACTGATTTGCAATGAAGGAAACATCTGCCTTAACCAAAACTTTACGGACTTCCTGATTGCGCACCTTCTCGCGTAAGAGCAGACGGTTTTCTTCATTAGCTTCTACCTTTTGACTTTGACCATCGGTATATGCTAGATAATAGATTCCTTCTACTGGTGGAATATCTAAAATCTTGGCTTGTTTGCTCAGCGTCTGCTCATCCTTCTTGCGCTCGATGAAACTGACTTCTAAGGAAATCCCAAAATCTGAGGTTTCGCCATACAAACGCAAGGCTAACATGGGTTCTGTTACCTGCCCCTCTCTCTGTAGATAGGCCCAGAAATGCGGTCGCAAACGCTGCGCTTGATTCATCCACTGACTAGTCTGTTGCAATTGCCATTCGGGATGACTTGCTTGGAAGGTCTTGACCAGGTTTGTAAAAGCCTTACGAGCCTCCTGCCCTTTGTGGCGTAATTCCAGCATCTTCTCTCGCTCATCTCCAGACTTATCTGGATTACGATACTGGATTCCTGCAAATGATAGGTATTCTCTAACTGCTTTCAGCATATCTGAATCTTTCCTTTCCTAGCAAAAAATCAGGATGAACCTGATTTTGCTTTGCTTATTCTGCATCTACGACAACATAGCGATTTGGCTCGTCACCTTCAGAGTAACTCGTCACGCCATCCATGCGTGAAATAATGCGATGGATTATCTTGCGTTCGCTATTTGACATTGGATCAGTTTGTTGACTACGCCCTTCCTCTAAAACGCGAGTCGCCAATTTTTGAGCGTAGGTTTGCAAGACTTCTGCACGGTGTTCAACATAATCATTGACATTAATCGTAATGTAGAACGTTCTTGAATAGCGATTGTAAAGATAATTTTGTGCCAAGAGTTGAAGGGCCTTCAAGACTTTTCCATGATAGCCGATAATACGGCCTGGTTCGTTGGTGTCAATTTGAAGATTGATGGTACGACGATTGTAGTCGCTCGAAATCGTTCCTTCAACATCCATATCATCCACAATGGTTTGAACGTAGTTAGCTACTTCTGTTGCCACTTGTTCGGTATCATAACTTGGCTCTACTTTTAAGCCCAAATCTTCCAACGATTGGCTCGCTACTTCTTGCGTTTCAGCTTCTTTTTCTGGAGCAGGCTTAACTTCCTCAGTAGCATCTTCTACTTGCAGTTCATTTAAAATTGAAATATGACCTGTTTCTTCCAAAATCGTGCTGGCATGTTTTTCATTTTTCAGGATTTCAGCCTTGACCTCTTCAGAGACACCTTGACCTTCTTCTTCAATTTTCTTGATGGCTTCAACCACATATCCCAAATCAACAGTCGCTTCGCTGACGGTTTTCACTGGCTCATTCTTTTCATTGACTTCTTTTGGAACACCTTTGACAGCCTGTTGATTGGCTTTAATCACTGTTGTTTCACTGATTGCTTCGATATCAACTTGAGCTGGCTTCTTACCAAACAAGCCCAAGAAACCTTTTTTCTCTTTTGAAACGACCTTGATGTGGGCCTTCATTCTTGAAATATTTAATTCTTTCAACCCTTTTTGGATTGCTTCTTCAACCGTTGAACCTGTAAATAATACCATTACCAGATTCCTCCTTATTTTTTCTTTTTCTGTGCTTTCTTCAAGGCTCTTCTCTTCTTGCCTTCTAAATCTCTTTCTGCTTGGACTACTGCTTCTCTTTCAGCAATAATCTTGAAAGGATTGTTCAAGAAATAGGTTTGCAAAACTTGATAAGCATTGGATACAGCCCAGTACAAGGCAACTCCACTAGGTGCAGAGATGGCAAAGATAAAGATCAGTACCGGCATCCCGTACATCATCCCTGTCATAGCTCCACTTCTTTCAGGCAAGGCCTTATTTGATAACCAACTGCTCAAGAAGGTAAAGACTGCCGCCAAAATCGGAAGGATAAAGCTTGTGTCTACTCCCCCTAGGTTCACCCATAAGAAGTGCCCTGTTTTTAAAAATTCCACTCGACTCAAGGCTTGGAACAAAGCCAAGAGGACCGGCATTTGTATTAGAATCGGCCAAATAGAGGACGAATGTTTGACTCCCAATTCTTTATAGACCTTCCGCATCTCCTGGTCTAGCTTGGTTCTACTTTCCATATCACGACCCGGATATTGTTCTTGCAGAGCCTTGATGCGTGGTTGAGCCTCTTGCATTTTTCTAGAGGCAACCATCTGAGTCTGAAAGACTGGTAATAGAATCGTACGAATCAGGATTGTAAAGAGGATAATCCCCACTCCGATACTAATGTCAAAGGACAAAAAGCGGATAATTTCAGCAAAAAAGTAGACAAATTTGCTCCAAAGATCTGTCGAATCTGCCGTTATATCGCTAGCTGTACCATTTGTTGCACAGGCCGTCATGATAAACAAGGACAGACCCAACAAACTAGTCAACTGTAGTTTCTTTTTCACTCCCATTTCCTTCCTGGTATATCTTTGATAACTTTAATACGTGGAGTAGATTTTTCTCCATCTCTGCATATTCCAAGGTTTCCACCCCTTTTCGAGCAATCACAACAAAATCGACATGATCTACCAGACTCCCCTTTGCATTTTGTATGATATGTCGGATTCGTCTCTTAATTTGATTTCTGGTAACTGCATTCCCCAGTTTTTTACTAACGGACAGTCCTACTCGAAAATGGTTTTGCTGGTTTTCCAATTGGTAGACAACAAATTTTCGATTGGCAAAACTTGTCCCTTCCTTGAAAATTGCCTTAAAATCTTTCTCTCTTTTTACACGAAAGTTTTTCTTCAAAACTCAACTCCATCTATTAAATTACTACTATTATACCATATTTTTCCAAAAAGCCAATAACAGCAAGGTTTTAGAGATTTTCTCCATAAAAAAAGGTGGGAAACTACGTTTTCCGACCTTCTTTTCTTCTATTCTTTGCTCAATAAAATGTTAAACAGCTTATTTTTTCAAGCGTTCCACATCACGCGCAATCACTAATTCTTCATCAGTTGGGATAACCAAGACACGAACAGATGCTGCATCTGTTGAGATATCTCCAGTTACGCCAAAGACGTTCTTCTCTGAATCTACATCACATCCAAACCAAGAGATGCCTGAAATAACATCACGACGGAAATTTACTGCATTTTCACCAACACCTGCTGTAAAGATGATTGCGTCTGCTCCGTTTAGGACAGCAAGGTATTGACCGATATGTTTTTGGATACGGTCAACATAGATTTCATAAGCCAATTTCGCATCGTGGTTACCTTCTGCTACAGCCGCTTCGATATCACGCATATCACTTGACTTGCCTGAAACACCCATGAGTCCTGATTCACGATTGAGAATACGACTGATATCTTCTGGCGTGTTGAAGTCCTCAGTATACTGCATCAAATAAGGGATGATAGCTGGGTCAATATCTCCTGTACGAGTTCCCATCATCACTCCACCAAGTGGTGTGAAGCCCATAGAAGTGTCAACCGAACGACCGCCCTTAACTGCCGTAATCGAAACACCATTACCGATGTGGCAGGTAATCAATTTCAAATCTTCTAGAGGGCGTCCCAAAAGTTTTGCTGCTTCTCCAGCTACAAACTGATGACTTGTCCCGTGGGCTCCGTATTTACGAACCTTGTTCTCTGTGTAGTATTTAGTTGGTAGAGGATAGCGGTAAGCCTTCTCTGGCATGGTTGTGTGGAATGAGGTATCAAATACAACAACGCTGGTAATATCCGGAAGCAATTCCTTGAATGCACGAATTCCTGCTGCGTTGGCTGGATTGTGGAGAGGAGCCAAAAGTCCCAACTCTTCGACTTTCTCTAAAACATCGCCCTCAACGACCGTTGATTCCTTGAAGTATTCACCACCAGCTACAACGCGGTGTCCAACACCTGTAATCTCATCATAAGATTTGATGATATCGAAACGAATCAAATCATCCAATAAAATTTTAACGGCTTGTGTGTGATCGTCAATATCAAGAATTTGTTTTTCAGAACGGTCGTCAAATTTTACAGTTGAGATTGAATCCTTCAAGCCAATACGTTCAATCAAGCCTTTCGCCAATACAGTTTCTTCTGGCATTTGGTATAGTTGCCATTTCAAACTCGAACTTCCAGCATTGATTGCAATTGTTTTTGTCATAAGATGATACCCCTTTTAAGCGTTTTCATCTATTATAACAAAATCTACCTTATATTTCAGTACCTTTGCTCCAATTTTGAAAATTTTCTTTAAAGGTCAACAATACTGACGGATCTTGCAGACTTGTTAGAGGATAGACAAAAGGTTCTGTTTCCTTGTCTCTTTTCTTTTGTAAGACAAAAATACTCTTGGCCTGACTGGCCGTTGAAAAAATATCCTCTGGTAAGGCGATGATAGCAGCCAGACTCACTTCGTCTTTGAGCCAATCTTTTAACAAATCACTTTGAGGACTGGTCAACAAATCACTCGGAGCCATAAAAATAGCATAGCCATCTGACTTGAGGTACTTAAGACCTTGTTCCATCAGCAAATGATGGGCATAGGTATGTTCTTGACTAGAAGCCACTTGATAGCGTGAAGCGATGGCATCGTCTGGGTAATAGCCGACAGGCAAATCGCTGATGACCACATCGCTTTCTTTAAGCATTTGCGGTCGAACGGCATCACCTTGAACAAAACCTGCCTGCAAACCAATCACATCTGCCATACTGGCTGCCAGATCAATTAGCAAATCATCCACTTCGACTCCCAAGTAATCCACTTTTTTAGCAAGAGAAGTCAAGAAGGTAGCCCCCAGAATCCCCATGCCAGAACCCATTTCGAGGATGCTAATTTCCTCTTTATGAAGCAACTCTTCCACAATAAGTACCAAGAGGAGGGCAATGGCATCCGGTGTAAACTGGTGATTGGCTTGTAAAGGCTCCGTTTGCCCTGCCTTCATCAAGAGAAACTGGTAGGTCTTGAGCCACTCTTCCTTGCGAAGTGCTAAGCGCCTAAGGGCTTGATTGTTCTCCTTGACCTGCTTTAGCTCAGTCTCGCCATCCAGATAAATGCTGTTTTGCTCTACCAAGGCGTCATAAAAGTTGGTCGCCAAATCACTTTGGATGATTTGGACATTCTCTAGTAAATACGTATAAGCTTGTTCAATTTTTTCAAAATCCATATTCCTATCTTATCAAAATTCCCCTATTTTTTCCATCTGAAGAGAAAAAATCACTGCTTTAGTGAGCGAGTGATTTTTGGGCTACAGTTAAAAAGAGCTCTGCGTAATTTCCTAGGAAAAGATCTTCAGCACTGTAAAGAATCTGACTGTCAATGCTCGAAAAACCAAACTGGGTTAGCTTGGTTTCTAGTTCAGCCAATTCAAATCCGTGGTGGTTGGTATCTGTCTTGACAAAATCAGCAATGAGGACCTGTCCATTCTCCCTAAGATGATGGTGAAACATGGCAAGAGTCGCATCTAGATCAGGCATATGATGAAGAACCCGACTGACAACAATCAGATCAAATTGCTGATCCAAGGGATTTGCCAGTAAATCCTGCTCCAAGAGTTGAAGATTCCTGATTTCTTGGTCCTCTGCTTTCAAACGGGCTTGCTCCAGCATTTTTTCCGAGATGTCTACAAGGGTAACCGACTGGGCTTGCTTAGCTAGAGGCAAGGCTAACAGACCCGTCCCACCACCAAAGTCCAGTATTGCCTTGTCTGATAGAAAATCAATCTGTTTTTCAATTGCTTGACAAACCAAGTTTGCGAGAAAGATATTTTTGGGCGAATCAAAGGTTTCTGCTTTGTGATTAAAATCGTGTTTCATGCTTTTAGTGTAACACAAAGAAGTTGAATTGCCTAGGAATTGGCTTTCTTATCTGCCTTGTCTTCTGTTTTTTTCTGATTTTGTTTTGGATTTGAATCAGTCGCTAGCTGTTGCTTTTTATCCGTTTTATTTTCCTTGGCTTTCATCGACGGAAAGAGAAATTCATAGTTGCCCTTATTCATATGAACACTTGTTGCAAAACCTGTTTTGGTATTTTGATAAGTGACTTTTCCTAGGTTAAAGACTCGTTCCCCACTTTCTTGCTCAGCCTTATCTTTGCTTCGCTTGGCCATGGCAAAAGCGGCCAACTTTTCTTTGTTTAGGGCAAAGTCTTTGTGATGGGCAACTTGCCGATTCAAATAAAACTGCAACAAAAGGCTAAAAATGGCTGCCATGGTGACCGCATATAGGAGAACTCCTGCCTTAACTTTTTGCTTTTTCCACACGATAGATGAATTCCCTTTCTAAGCCTTTTTGAAACTGGAAACGAAAGCGAACCAGTTGATTATCCTCTGTGATTTGTGCTGATTTGAGGCCATAAACCATCGGCTGGTAACCCCGTCCACTGCTATCGGTTTTTCGAAAATCATCCGATTTGAATGTGCCCATAGCGATAGCCTTGCCGTCTTGCTTCATATAGAGGCGATTGTCTTCCACCTTCTCAAACTGCGAACGCTCTAACTCAGCCTCTAGCTGGTCCACAAACAAGAGCCACTCCTTTTGCTCGCTTTGTTGCTGATAGCGAACTTCTGTAATGAGGAGCTGACTCATGGCTTGAAAGAGAAGCAAGCCACCGCTAATGACGATAAGGGCAATCAGAGATTCTAAAAGAGTGAAAGCTCTTACCTTACTGCTCTTTAAGGTCGAGTAACTTCTCTGAACCATGGTAGACCTCCAATCCCTTTTCACTAGAAAACACCTGAATCTCAACTCCGTTTATCTTTACCTGATTTTGACCTGTCTGCAGTGCCATCTTAGCTACCCTCAAGACTTCTTCCTTTTGTAAGATTTTTGCTTCTTCTTGCCTATTTTTCTGAATTTGTCCCAAAAGAAGCGTCGCAATGCTGGCAAAGATAGCTAAAGCAACTACTGCTTCCAGTAAAATCACTGCCCTAATTTTTTGTTTCCTTAATGCGTTTAATTTTTCCATTTCCTAGATATAACTGATAGCGAATCGCTCCTTTACTGGTCTGAAATTCAACCTTAGCCAAGGACGAATTGCCCCCAGCTCGGTCAAATGTGATACTTTGTCCCGATGGTGCTTGAATTCCTTTAGGAACGGTCAACTTTTGACTGCCATTGCTAATCGTCTGCCCATCCAAGTTTAGACTAGTCTTTTGCTGGCTGGCTACACTGCGTTTTTGGGTTTCCCGATAGAGTTCTTCAAACTCCATAAAGAAAATCTGCTCCTCTACCGCCGCAAAAGTGGACTGGACAGAGCCGGATAAGCCCAAGGCAAGGATACTCACAAGTCCTAAAACCAAGAGACTTTCAAACATGGTAAAGGCCTTAATCTGCAACCGTTTGACTTGTTTTTTGTTTTGCATGGTAGTCTTTATAAGCTTTGGCTTGCTCAGCTGTGATACGACCGTCCGCTTGTAATTTGCTGAGGGTAGCATCATCATTTTTATCCAAACGATAAAGTTCTGCCTGACTTTCCACCACCTTGACAACAGCAGCTTTTCCTTTGTCATCTACGGCATCCTTTTGCTTGGTCAAATTGGGTACAAAGAGCAAGAGAAGAACGCTGATGATGAGCAAGACGACTAACATCTCTACCAGAGTGAAAGCTTGAACTTTGGCTTTTTTTAATTTTGTCATGAGTTTGTTCATTTTAAAAATTTACCTCCATATTTTGATACATGGGCATAAGCATTGCCGCATAAAGTAAAACGATAATCAGGGCCACAAAAATAAAAACCAGTGGCTGTACTAAGTTCATGGTGCGATTGACTCGGGTAAAAAAGGCTTCCCAAGTTTTTTCGGCATAGATTTCCAACTCGCTCCCCAGCTTGGACTTGACTTCCCCATACTCGATGATGAGACTCAACTCCTTTTTAAAGAAGGGATAGGTTGCTATGATTTGGGAAAATTCACGACCATTTTGCAGGGCTTGAGCCAGATCTTGACCGATTTCTTTAAAGAGCTGAGAGCCTTGTTCCTGCATAATCTGAAAAATCTGCATCAGCTCCATCCCCTGCGAAATCATATTGCCCCATTCACGCGCGTAATAGGCCGTCAGATAGGTCTGAACAAAGATTCCAAGGAAAGGAATCCGTGCCAAAATAGAAAAGACGCACATTTTGGAACTTCTTTTATAGAAAGTGAGGGCTAAAAGTAGAATTAGAGAGAAAATCAGCACGAGTACCAGAAAAATTTGTGGCAGATTGCCGATGATTTGGGTAGCAATATTGCTACTATCTAGTTGAGGGAGCAAATAGTTCCTCAACCCCAGCATGATTAGCAGGAGAAATCCCAGCAAAATCAAGGGATAAGTCGCCACTTCGATTAACTTTTTCTTAACCTTGGCCAAATTATCCAGATATTCTTCTATCTTGCCCAAACTCAGATGAAGATTTCCATGAACTTCAGCTAGGGATAGCTGGGTCACAATAGCACTTGAAAAGCCCAAGCTGTTCATCATTTCTGAGAAAGATTTTCCCTGAGACAAGCCTTGGTGCATCTGGGCCACATAGTCCTTTTCCAGCAGCGCACTTCTGCCCAAGAAAGAAATAATTTCCACCAAGTGAAATCCACTAGAGAAGAGATTATGAAACAGGGTGATAATTTTCTTCTGCTTAGCGGTAGGTAATTTTTTCCGTTTCAGCCTGAAGACTTGTGATATGTCCATCTTTAAGAAGCTGGTCAATCTGCTCATTCCAGCTAGTTGGCTGGTGTTCTTGATAGTCTTTGTTTGCAAAGTCAAGGATTCCTCCTCCCCCGATTAATCTCTGGTAGCAGACGCCTTGCAGAACAACTGCTAGTTCCTCCTCCGTCACACCTAACTCCAGAAGGCGCTCATAAACACCTCGGATACTTTTGGCATGAATGGTTGAAAAGACCGTCGCACCTGTCAAACTGGCTCTGACAACTGCACGCGCCGTCTCACTGTCCCGAATTTCACCGATAATCAAGAGGTCTGGGCGATGTCGGAGAGACAGTTTGATTAGATTTTCATAGGTCAGTCCAATCGCCTCATTCAACTGCAACTGGAGCATGTCGTCCTGCTTGATTTCTACTGGATCTTCGATAGACATGACCTGCTGTCCCTTAAAGAGGGACTTAGCTAATTCGTGCATCAAGGTCGTCTTACCACTGCCGACTGGACCTGCAAAGAGATAGAGGCCCCGTTGCCTGTACTGCTCTCCTAACTCAACTAGATCCTGAAACCAAAAGCGCAACTCCCTTTCCTCGTCGTGCAACAAACGAATGACCAAACTCTCATGTCCCCGATAATCTCCTACGGTTGACAAGCGCAGAGAAGATACCTTCTTTCCATGCTGGTAGTCGCAAGAGCCCAGCTGACTACGGCGTTTTTCTCCTACATTCATACCCGCCACAAACTTGAAATGACTAATCACTGCAGCTAAAACCTCAAAATCATAGGAGTCAATGAGACACCTCTCATCACCAATTCGCATATGAAGTTCATAAGTAGCTTCCTTGGGAATGAAATAGATATCCTGAGCTCCTTTTTCCTTAGCAGTCGCAATCATTTTCTGTGCAATTTCTTGTACCATAGCTCCCTCCTTATCTAACTATTCGCAAAAAAATAAAAAAAGCAACTTAAAAAGTTACTTTTTTATCTCCATTTTATGCGGCAAGAACGGTGCTTTTCTTGACCTGTTTGTTTTTCATAACCTGGGCGTAGTTTTTCATCGGGTATGATGCCTTCGTCTTCTAGAAGGAGGAGGGAGTGATATTGTTGCAAATACTCATCACACTCATCACACCAACGCTGGTCCGCAGGATCCCAAAAAATGGTCATAAGGTCACTCCGACTCTTATAGAAAGGAGTTTTGCTTTCTAACTCAAACCAGCAAGTTTTGTAATATTTTAGAGCATCATAGTACTTGTCAAACCGTTGACTCATGATGACATCTTCTTCCCAACCTTCCATGAACCACCAAGGCTCAAAGTCCCCATACATTTCTATAACACGATACATTTTCACTACTTCCTTTGTACCGTATATTATAACGAATTTTTCAAAACAAGGAAAGAATTTTGCTTAAGTGCCCTATCAGAGAAACTTATTAAAACCTATTTTGAGACTATCATAAAAATAGGAGTCCTTTGCCGACCCCTATTTTATCATCTTATGCTTGATAACGTTTCACACCATCTAGATAGGTAGCTACCAATTCCAAATCTTTATCTAGCACGATAAAGTCAGCATCGTAGCCTTCACGGATTTGGCCACAAACATCATCAATGTGAACAGATTTTGCTGGGTTGAAGCTCGCCATCATGACTGCTTCATGTGGAGAGGCAATGTTCCAGTCAACCACATTCTTCAAACCGTCTTTGAGTTTGAGAATAGAACCCGCCAAGTTACCTGTGGATTTGAGACGAGCAGTTCCATTTGCAACGACAACTGGGAATTCTCCCAACATGTAGTCGCCGTCTTCCAATCCACCAGCTGTCATACAGTCTGTGATAAGAGCAATATTTTCTGTTCCTTTTTGTTTGATAAGGATTTCGCAGGCTTTCGGATCCACATGGTGACCGTCACAGATCAACTCTGCATAGGTATGAGGTAATTGATACATGGCTCCAACCATACCGAGTTCACGGTGAGTCAAACCACGCATCCCATTGTAGGCATGTACCCAAACACTAGCCCCAGCATCTACTGCCTTTTTAGCTTCGTCAAATGTTGCATCTGAGTGACCAAGAGCAACTGTCACACCTTCTCCCGTAACCGTACGTACAAAGTCTTCTACACCTTCACGTTCTGGCGCAAGGGCAATTTTATTGAGCAAGCCATTTGCTGCTTTTTGCCAAGCACGAAACTCATCCATACGAGGATCTTTCATGTAGGTAGGGTTTTGAGCCCCCTTGTATTTTTCTGTGAAATACGGACCTTCAAAATAGATACCCCGAATTTTCGCTCCAGTTGCTTCCTGGTAACGGGCACCGATATTTTCTGTTACTGCGAGCAATTGCTCATAAGAAGAGGTCAAAGTAGTTGGCAAGAAACTCGTTACTCCCATGCTAAGGAGCCCTTCACTCATGGTATGAAGGGTTCCTTCGATGTTATTATCCATAACATCCACACCACCAAATCCATGAATGTGGGTATCCACAAGTCCTGGGGCAATGCTGTAGCCTGTATAGTCAATCACCTCAGCTCCTTCAGGAATCTCTTCTACATGCTTTCCAAACTTGCCATCCACAAGTTCCAAGTAACCGCCACGACGAACTCCGTGTGGGTAGAAAAACTGATCCGCTTTAATATAATTAGGCATAATGATAACCTCCTTGATAGATTGTTTCTAGAATTTATTATGTCAATTACATTATAAACCTTTCTTTTTCATTTGTAAATGGTATAGACCTATTTTCTGGAGATATTTTAAAAGAGCTGGATTTCTCCAACTCTTTGATCTTATTTTGATTTCACAGGTAGTTCTTGAGCAGCCTTAACAGCAGCTGCAATCGTCTCTGCGTATAATTTAGCACCTTCTTCAATCATGTTGCTATCATTTCCAAAGTGGACTTGGTCAGTTCCAGCCCAGATTTCAGGGTGCTCCTTAGCGACCTTATTCCAGTCTGCGATGCTCACATAAGGATTCTTTTCAGCTAATTCTCGCGCATAAGCCGCATACTGCTCTACTGATGTATAAGTATCCTTGCTCTTGTCTCCCTCATAAGGTGTCACCAATATCAGATGGTGTCCTTTGGGCAGATTGTTAACGATGCTGTCCAAATCATTCTTATAACCTTCAGGATTATTAACCCCTGTTGCAATGACAACTGTTTTTAGCAGTGCCTTGTTCTGGTTGTTAAGAAGCATAATGTCATTGGCTTGCTTGGTCGTCCGACTAACCTGAGCGTTAATATTTGCTTCAGGAAGTGCCTCTTGTAAGGCTGTATTAGCACGCAAGGCTACCGAATCTCCAATCAGACTCGTTCCCTCAGAAATTCCCAAACGACTCAGTTCGGCTTGTTCAGCAAGAGTCTTTGTTTGTCCTATATTGGTTTGCGCTTGTTTAAAACCATTGACCATCAAGTCTGTTTCAAAGGCTCCAACCTGAGGAGATACAATAGTAATCACTAAGGCAATCACTACAAGGATTCCCACACTAGAAGCACTAATGGATTTGATATGAGGCAGTTTACTGATTTTCCTAATGATAGGATTGGTCCTACCAGCAATCAATGGCTCAATAATATAAAAGGACAAGATAGCAAAGAAATAGGAAAAGATAACTGTCAGGATAACAGCTAATAGATTCCCCATTAATTGAGAAAAGATAATATAGAAAGGCCAGTGGAAGAGATAAACCGCATAGCTGGTATCCGCTAGAAAGGTGATTATCCTAGGTTCTTGTATCTCTGGAGTCTTCTCATGCAAGACACGTGCAGCGAAAATCATGACCACGGCTGCTAAGCTGGCAAGTAAGAAACCAAACAAGTAAGCGAACAGGTAGGTAAACTTAACAAAGAAAGTCAGAAGCAACAATACCAAAAGCCCTGCAGCAAACACCAGTAGATTCTGACGAAGATTCCACATTCGATCAAATTGTTTGACCAAATCAGTCGTCTGACGAACTCCCACAACTGTCGCAAGGATACTTCCTAAAAAGAAAGGGTAGACATGGGTTAGACTTGAAAAATAGACAGACGAATAGGAACTAGCCATGAGACTACCAATAAACATAGAGAAGAAGCTAAGGATGAATGCTCCCGCAGACAGGAGAAAGACGGTTCCTCTCAACTGACTACTAGATTTTGATCGTTTAGACAAGAACCAGACAGCCAAACCCCAAAGGATGTAGTAGTGAACCTCAACAGCCAAACTCCAGTTATGAACAAAGAGGTGGGGAATGAACTGAGATTCGTAACTGCCCCCCGTAAGCATTTCATAGAAGTTGGTCACAAAGCCGAAAACTCCAGCAATCTGACCGCCAATACCTGCAACATAGTCTTGACGAACTAAGAGAGTAAAGGGCATGGTCACCAAAACCATCAAAACCACAGGTGGTACGATACGGTAAAACCGTCTCTTAAAAAAGCCCAGCAAATCAATCTGGCTTTTCTTACCAAACTCTTCCAAGAGGAGAGAGGTAATCAAGAATCCTGAAAATGTGAAAAAGACATCTACCCCGAAAAAGCCTCCAGGAAAGATGGTCTGAAAGAAGTGGTACAAGAGTACCAGTAGTAAACCTGTAATCCTAATCAAGGAAAACCATTTAATGCGCATACGAGTTTATTCTCCCTTTCGTTATACACTTTATTCTATCAAAAAAAGAAGAAAAATCCTACGAGAAAACGCAGGATTTTTTAGCTTCTATAAATTCCATTTTAGAAATTGCGGCCCGACTTATTGTAGCCATATTTTTCCACAAAATACTCACGAAATTCCAAGAGATTGTCATCCATAATGGCTTGACGTACTTGCTTCATCAGATTAAGCAAGAAGTAGAGATTATGGTAGCTAGTCAAGCGGATACCGAAGGTTTCATCAGCCTTGAGCAAATGACGAAGGTAGGCGCGTGTGTAGTTCTTACATGTGTAGCAATCACACTCAGGATCCAGTGGTGTAAAGTCCTCAGCAAACTGGGCATTTTTGACAACCAAACGACCTTGACTGGTCATACAAGTCCCGTTACGAGCGATACGAGTCGGCAAGACACAGTCAAACATATCCACACCACGAATAACTCCATCGATCAAGCTATCTGGTGCTCCCACACCCATCAAATAGCGAGGTTTGTTTTCAGGAAGAAGTTGAGTTGTGAAGTCCAAGACTGTATTCATTTCTTCGTGCGTTTCTCCTACTGCCAAACCACCGATAGAGTAGCCAGGGAAGTCCATGCTGACAAGGTCATGAGCTGACTGACGGCGAAGATCTTCAAAGCCTGCCCCCTGTACAATTCCAAACAAACCTTGGTCATGTGGGCGACGGTGAGCCTTCAAACCACGCTCAGCCCAACGGCTAGTACGCTCGATTGATTTCTTAACGTAGTCATAAGGTTGATAAAATTGAGGACATTCGTCAAAGGACATCATGATGTCTGAGCCCAGATTGTTCTGAATAGAGATGGCCTTTTCTGGGGATAGGAACATCTTGGAGCCATTGAGATGGTTTTTAAAGGTTACGCCTTCTTCGGTGATATTTCGGCTATCTGCTAGGGAATAAACCTGGAAACCACCACTATCCGTCAAGATTGGCTGGTCCCAGTTCATAAATTTGTGGAGACCACCTGCGCGTGCAATGAGTTCGTCCCCTGGGCGAAGCCAGAGATGATAGGTATTAGAGAGGATAATCCCTGATCCCATCTCCTTCAACTCCTCTGGTGACTGGGTTTTTACAGTAGCTTGGGTCCCAACTGGCATAAACATAGGTGTCGGGAAGGTACCGTGCGGGGTGATGATTTCTCCCAGACGAGCTCCCGTGTGTTTCTCTTTCTTAATCAAACGGTATTTGATTGGTGAATCTGACATTTTTTACCTCCGAAGCTGGGAAAAACAGTCCCAGTTCATACTTTGTGCCCAAAGGCATACTGTATGATTTTATCAAAAAAACTAGGAACTGTCACGAACTATGGTATAATGAGAGAATGAAATACCCAAAAATTGATTTAAAAACCATTCGTCTGCAGACGAGGCAATTTCAGGCTGAAAATCCCCGCCTCTTTCTCGTCTATCTCTTACCTAGTATGCTGGTCATCTTGTCAGGCTTTCTCAACCCCTTGGCTCGTCTCGAAGAAAGTGTTTTAGAGCAATCCTTTTTCAGCATGCTGGCACAAGTTCTCCAAGCCTATCTCTTCCCGCTAGTGGTTTCTTTTATGAGCACGATTTTTCTAGCAGGTGCTGCTTTTGCGACACTCAGACTCCTCAAGGATCCTGATACAGAACTCTCAGTAAAATCAAGCCTGGCTCTCTTTGCTGAAGAGCGCTTCTCGCAAACCTTCCTAACTCTGCTCCTCAAACGTTTCTACCTCTTTTTATGGAGCATTCCAAACTTAGTAGGCGTTTATTTTCTCTTTTATAGCAATCTCTTAGCTCGGAGATTTGTCGCCCTACATCCTGAATTTCCAAAATTAGACCTCTCATCAGTTGAAACAGAGCAATTCCTTATGACCTTTGGTCTCTACTTTTTCGCGAGTCTCATCTTGATGATTGTAGGGAACATCCTCTACGTTCCGCAACATTATGCCTACTCGCAGGTAGAATTCCTCCTCTGCGACACTCTGGATTTAGGACAGGCTAAACCCCGTCAAATCCTGAAAACCAGCCGTTTCTTGATGAAGGGTTACAAATTCCAGCGCTTTGTCCTCGACTTGCAACTACTCCCTTGGTACTTCCTCAACTGGCTCACTTTTGGAATTGCTAGTTTTTCAATCCTTCCCTATATACAAAACAATCATATCTTCTTTTACAGAGCCCTACTAGCTCGTAAACGTCGAAATGGATAAAAACCTAAAAAAGCAGCATCTTGCAGGATGCGGCTTTTCTTATTATCCTGAAGAATTTACACACAAAAAAGAAGCGGGAACTTAATCAGTTCCCAACTTCCATTTTAATGATTAGTTCATTGAAACGTGAACGTGGTCATAGTGGTTTTCGGTCACACTTCCACGGTCTGGCATTGGATTCCACGTATAGGCTGGCCCATATTTACTATCATATGGAGCGTAGAAACGTTGTTTCCAAATGATATAGTTGATACCACGGCTAGCCATATTTTTGACTGCATATTCTGCAATTTGATCCCCTAGTGCTGAACTCACTGGAACCATGAAGTCGATGGCCAAACCTTTACCATGGTCCCCACTGTCACCAGGACGGTAGCCACTAAAGGATGTAATCCCAAACAAGTTGGCTACTTCTTCCTTAAAGGCTGCCGTTTGCGGTTGAAGACCAGCATTCTCAGACTTAGCTACAGCAAGTCCTGCATAGTCAGGAGCCGCTGGAGCTGAATACGTTCTTGAAGGAGTTTGGCTTTGCTCTGCTTGATAAGTCGAAGTTGCAGTGTCAGAAGTTGCTGTTGATGCTGCTTCTTCTGTTGCACTTGATCCTGCTGTATCAGCAGGTGTTTCAGTTGCTGGAGCAGCTGCTACTGGTGCTTCTGCTGGAGTTGTTGCTGCCGTTTCTTCGGTTACTGTAGTCGCTGCTTGAGGAGCTTCTTCAACTGGGCGAGTTGTTGCTGCTACTGGTGCTTCCGCTGGAGTCGTTTCAGCTGTTTCTTCAGCTACAGGTGTTTCTGTAGATGGTGTCTCTTCAGCAACTGTCGCTGTCTCAGAAACTTCTGAACTTGGCGCTACTTCTACTGGTTTTTCAGTCTCTGTTGCAGTTGGAGCATCCTCAATTGGTTGAGAAAGGTCTTCTACTTGAACTGTTTGTTCATCGACGGTCACTTGATTAGTCGTCAAATCAGCTGTCGCAGTCGTCACTTCTTCACTAGCATCTGTTTGAGGAGTTTGGATTTCAACTTCCGTCACCTCTTCTGCCTCATTGACAGTTGTAGTGAGGACAGTATCTGGGAAAATCAAGTCCATATTAGTGATTTTGTTCAAATTGGCAAGAACCGTCACATCTATCCCCAAAGCTTCTGCAATCGTGCTCAGGGTATCACCATACTGAACTGTATAGCTGTTTTTGTTCTCGTTTTTCGTCACGTCATTTTGGATTTGCTCAACGGTACGTGCTGTCCATGCAATTTCTTTCGCTTGAGTTGCCAATGCTGGCGCAAAAGACAAGGCTACTGTTGAGGCTAAAATAATTCTTTTCTTCATTCTTTCACATTCCTTTCAAATGAGTACCTGTCTATCATAACACAAAAAAAGCACAAAAAAAGCCCCCTCGGGCCTATTTAACAGAACTGTCTATTCCTTGTAACAAACACTATTACTTGAAATAGTTTGTTAGGTTTCTGTCACAAAACTGACACAATCTTCTCATCACTTATCCTCAAAAATATAAGGAATGTCAGCTAGTACTTGAATCCTCTGATTCCCTTCATAAGACGACTCTAAAAAGTTAATGCTTTGAATGCCACTATTCTGGGCAAATTCCACATCCAAAGTCCGGTCTCCTATATAATAAGTGTTATCAGGATCCAGCTGATATTTGTCTAGCAGATATGTCGCTGCTTCTGGACTGGGCTTGCGCGCAAAACCACTCTGACTGGTTAAAATCTCTGTAAAATAGGATTCCAACCCCAAGTCTCTTAAAATGGTAAAGGCATTGCCCCCTTTATGGGTATAAACAAACTGCTGAATCCCTGCTTGATCTGCCCAAGCTAGCACTTCACGCGCACCTGGCATCAAAACTACCTGGGCATTTTTCTCAGACAAGCTCTGGGCACGTACCTGATTGAGTACTTCCGCATCCAGCTTTCGCTCTTCTGCCACCTGCTCCAGCAAATCCTGCACCGAATACTTGAGGATAAACTCTCTCACGCTCTCCTTATCATAAGGAATAGAAAACTGACCAAAGGTTTCCTCAATTCCTGACAAAATCGCTTCGTAAGAGTCCAATAAGGTTCCATCTAAATCCCAAATGAAAGCTGTTCTTTGCATTTCCTATCCTTTCAAACTCATATAACGCTGGTAACGGTAGCGTAGAAATAACCATCGAAAACCATTATCCAAAAGGGTTCCTGCCCAAATACCAGGTAAGCCCCAACCAAGCACAATCCCCATCAGATAGGCTGTCCCAATGCGGATACACCACATCCCGATACTTGTCGCATAAAAGGGGAGACGAGCATTTCCTAAGCCCTGCCAAACCGCCGTATAAATAACTGTCCCTGTCGCCATGGGAGTCCCTAGTAGTGAGAAAAGTGCCACCAAAACGCTAGCTTCAACCGCAACAGGATCCGTCGTATAGAGGTGTGTCAGTGGTGTCCCTAAGGCATAGATACTGAAAGTTAAGGGCAACATGAGAAGCAGAGAAAGCCAAAAGGTTTGTTTACTCAAATTATCTACTCTTTTCCAATTATCCTCTCCAACTGCTCGAGCCACCAGCATGACCGTTGCCGTAGCGACGCCAAAGGCAGGCATATAGTTAAACTGGGTTAAAACCTCCCCGACTGCATTTCCCGCTACTGCCTCCGTCCCAAAAGAAACGACCAAAGCAATGATGACGACATCTCCAGCCCTCATCATAAGCCGCTCTCCAGCTGCTGGTAAAGCTAAGGTCAATAGTTCCTTATCTAGACCAAAAGATGGCTTCTCATAAGGCAGTTTTAATTGCGACCATAAAATCACAAGACCAACCAAGCGAGACAGAATAGTCCCCCATGCAACACCAGCTATCCCCATATCAAGGACAAAAATAGCTAGACTCGAAAAGAGAATATTCAAGGCATTGGATAAAAAACTAACATAGAGGGGTAGACGTGGATTATGCGTTGCACGAATCAAGGCCCCAAAACTGGTCATCAAGCCCAAAAGAACAATTGAACCTCCCACCAAAGAAAGGTAGAGTCCTCCACTTTCGGCTACAGCCTGTTCAGTCCCCAAAAGTCCTATCATCTCTTTCCCAGCAAAGATAGACAAGGCTCCTAAAAGCAAACTCAGTAGCAAGGTAATCTTCAGCGCTTCAGTCACATGATAAGCTAGCTTGGACTGGTCTTTCTGCCCCATGCTTTTTGAAATAACACTGGAAATAGCAGCCCCCAAAGCGATGAAAATGGCCTGGTAAATCGTGATAACATTGCCAGCTACTGAAACACCCGAAATAGCGATCAAGCCCAAGTGGGCGACCAAGTAGCTGTCCACCATCCCCATGAGCATCTGCAAAAAGTTTTCACCCATAGCTGGCAAGGCAATATTAAGAATGTCTTTATTTTTCTTAAACAATCTCTCCTCCTGATGAAAAGAAACTCAGTTGGTTTCCCAACCGAGTTTACTTCCTCTGTCTTAAAGTCCTAGATAAGTCTCCACCGCTGCTTGCATGTCAGCAGCTGCCACTGTTGTTTTATGACGAACCGGAGCTGTTTCAAGCCCATCAACCGCTGGTGGCACTGCCACTCCTGAAATGTCATGTAATTGAGCCAAGGCTTCAAAGTCAGTCAAGCCTGATTTTCCTGTTACCGCTTCTACGGCAACCACTGGGAACTTGTATGGACTAGCTGTTGAAGCAATCACTGTCTTAGTCGCATCGCCAGTAGCCACTTGGTATTTTCTATAAACAGCTGAGGCAACAGCTGTGTGTGGGTCCTCGATGTAGGCATCTGTATCATAAACACGTTTAATTTCTGTCGCAGTTTCTTCCTCAGTCGCATATTCAGCTACAAAGAGTTCCAGAATCGCTGCATCAAAGTCTGTCAATTCATATTGTCCTTGTGTACTCAAGGCATTCATGAGTTCAGCTGTCTTAACCGCATCATTCCCCAAAAGATGGAAAATCAAACGCTCCAAGTTTGAAGATACCAAGATATCCATAGATGGACTAGTTGTTACTTTAAACTCACGTTTCTTATCGTAAACACGTGTCTTGAAGAAGTCAGTTAAAACATTATTGTCATTTGAAGCACAGATCAATTTACCAACTGGCAGACCGATTTGTTTAGCATAAAAGGCAGCCAAGATATTTCCAAAGTTTCCTGTTGGTACTGTGAAGTTGACCTTATCACCAGCCACAATCTCACCAGACTTGACCAACTGAGCGTAGGCATAAACATAGTAGACAATCTGTGGTACCAAACGACCAATGTTCATAGAGTTAGCTGATGAAAATTGCAGTTTATTGGCAGCCAACTTTTCACGCAGAGCTACATCGTTAAACATATGTTTGACGTTAGTTTGCGCATCGTCAAAGTTACCATCAATAGCAATAACATGAGTATTGTCGCCAGTCTGAGTAGTCATTTGCAACTCTTGCACCTTGCTGACACCATCCTTTGGATAAAAGACGATAATCTCAGTTCCAGGCACATCGGCAAATCCTGCCATAGCAGCTTTCCCAGTATCACCCGATGTCGCTGTCAAAATGACAATCTTGTTCTCCAAACCATGCTTTTTAGCAGCCGTCGTCATAAAGTATGGCAAGATAGACAAGGCCATATCCTTAAAGGCAATCGTTGAACCATGGAACAATTCCAAGTTGTATTGCCCATCCAGTTTCACCAATGGCGCAATAGCTGGAGTATCAAACTTGCTATCGTAGGCATTGTTGATACAGTAGTCCAACTCCTCAGCTGTAAAGTCATCTAAAAAGGCTGACAAAACTAACTTAGCCACTTCTTGGTAAGAAGCATCTTTTAATGTTTCAAAGTCCAAATCCACCTTTGGATAAGTAAGCGGTGTAAACAAACCACCATCCGTCGCCAAACCTTGCAAAATCGCTTGGCTGGCAGTTACTGTATTGTTCGCATCACGCGTTGATTGATAAACTAATGTCATGAATCTCTATCCTTTATCTATAGTCTTTTCCATTATATCATGATTTTTCAGAAAATTCTCCCTTTATCAGAGAAATTATAGGCCCAATTCTTCTTTCAAAGGCTGTAAGTAGGTCATTTCTTGCTTGCCTCTCTTCTCCAGTCCTTCCTCAGCTAGGATGAGTAAGTCTTTAGAAAATTCTCGAATCGCAGCTTCTTCCTCACCTGTGAGTTGTTTTTTAGAAAAATGTCGTCTTAAAAACTTATAATCACGACCAGCTGTGGTAAAAAATGGAGCAGTTCGCAAGTAAGCTTCAAGCTTGTCTAAATGAACCAACAATCCCAAGTGAAAGGCAGCAGAAGTAAAAGTTCTATCTAGAGCTTGCGTACAAACACTACGAAATTCAACTGTTCCTCGAGTCGTTAAGTCTTGGTACTGGTAACTACGATGGGTTTCAAAATCCTTCTCCCGAGGGTAAATAAGAACTTCATCCCCATTAAGGGTAAATGCCTGAATTTCAGGTGTAGCCAAATAATCTCTAGCCTGAATCGGATAAAAATAATAGGTCTGCCCATCACGCTCCGCAGTAAAAATCGCAGAATAATTTAGATAGTCAAAAAAATCATCCTCGTCTTTAAAGAGTCTAGTATTGACACCGACATTCTCTGGATAGATACCATGCATGGATTCTTCCCAAAAAATATCCCTGGAAATCTTAGTATCCCAATCTGCCCCTGAAAACTCAGAGTTTGCAAACAAATAGGCTTTTGCTGCTTCAATTTGCGTAAAAGCATTGATAACACGCAGGTAGTTGGACCTTGAAACGTCTAGTTGAACCTGACTCCCACAGATAAAGGCTCCATACTCAGGGAATTGATGTAAATCTGATTTAGTAACATTTCTACTCAAATTCAAATAATCCATCAACATCTGATAGCGGGGATAAGCCACTGGACAATTCTCATTTTTATCCCAGTTGGGATGAATACCACAACCAACAATAGCATGATTAGCTTCGCCCAACTTATTCTGAATCGTAGCCATATAGAAGTTAAAGCGTTCTTCTACCTCTTGGATAGATTCGGCCTTTCCGAATGCAAACTCGATAGTTGTATAGGAGACTTCGAATAAGATAGTATCTTGGCTAACTGGATCAAGTAACTGAATTGGATTCCCAAAATCATCCACTTTTTCGATAGTAAATCCCAGTACTGATGGTAAATACCGAAAGAGATCCTTACCAACTTCACCATCTGTAGCTTTACCCTCTAAATTTACAATCGGAAATTCTAACTCAATCCCAATAAATAAATCTGGGTTCTCTTTTATATTCTTTAAGTAACGTTTCTTTAGTAATTCAACAGACCGAGACATTAATCACCAAACTCTTTCATAATCAAAATAAATTGTGAATAAGTAATATTATACCAAAAATACACTAAAAATGACTAGAATAAGAAGAAAAAGATCATTCATCAGTTATCTGTACTTAAAGAAAAATATCAAAATCTTCACTAAATCAAAAAACAAGGTCCGAAAACCTTGTATTTCATACTATACCGGCGGCTGGGGTCGAACCGGCACGTCCTAATGGACACTGGATTTTGAGTTCTATGAATACATTTTTTAACTCTTATAACCTTGATTTAATAGGGTTTTAGGACTTTTGAATCTTGCAAAATAGACTCATTTTTCAAATTTTTGTAACTTTTTGGTAACACTCCATACCGTATCGTTCTAAGAGCATCATCAGAGAATAGACGATATATCCCAACAGGTTATATTCATCCAGAGGTATTCAAGACACTTGTACGATTATTTGAGGTATATAGAATATTAACAAACTAGACATAAATTAGGTCTAATTTTTGTATAAATGACTCTAATATTTTTCTTTTAGATAATTCCTAAAGCATTTTTTACTACTCTAATACCATCATCAATACTTCCGGCATACTGAATGTTTTGTTTAGCTTGGTCGATTTGAAAATCTGAAACAAATGTTCCTGGTGTCAAACTTTGACTATCAAATCCATTCGAAACTATAAACGTGTATTTCCCAGTCCAATCTTTTTCAACAGTTAATGTAATCATTTTATTTTCTCCTTTAATTAGGGTAAGTGTTTTTTTATTATAACAAAAATAACTCTTTAGCCCAAAAATTTGATAATTCATTTTCTAACAAAACTTTTTCTTGCCATATACCAGAATATTTTAAACCACAATCTTTAGCAGAATTTTTATGATTCCCATTTATATTTTCAGGCATGAGCGCTGGTATCTCTTTCCATACACTTCTTGATTTACCATTCATTGTTAATACTCTGTCATCGTGAAAATTAAAAGTTCCATATCCTTTTTCTTGAGGTAAAAATGATAAGTTTTCACTTGGGATATAAAGCATATTTGATTGCAAATTACTCATATGGTCGCAAGAATGAGGATGAAATGGATACATATTTTGCAGAGATTCTTTATCATTCATCATATTACCAATTTGCAAATAACCATAAATGATATTTAGATCCGGGGCATCTTTTTTAAAATGCAATGTTCCGTTGTAAATATCTCCTTCGGTTTGTCTAAACCATCCGAAAAATAGAAAAAGATCGCCGATAGAAACATTTTGATTTCTTAATAATCCCTGTGAGCTTTTAATTTGACCAAATGCTGCTCTCCAGTTAGAAACAGGAGTATTCCTAAGATTTCCTCTTATATCTGGATCAAGATGACAATTATAATGATTTGTTTTATCTTCTTTCCCTTTTAGTTGTCTTAAGATATCTGAAAATAATACTCCGTTATAGTTTAAGTCGTCAAAAGAGATACTATCAAACTTGGCAGGTATTGGCAATGAAAGTAGCGTCCCGTCAGGTAATATAGGACTCGGGATGGAACCATTGGATGAATCAAATCCCTTTCTTGATAAAATTATTTTCACAATTCTTTTCCTCGTATAAAGAATGGATGATAGGGCAAATCCATTACTTTGTTTTGTGAACCTAGTATAGTTTCAGCAAATTCCATTAATTCTAACACATCAGTAAATCTCTCTTCCGAATTATAAAATCCATTTTTAGCATTCCATCTTGGGAATGGTTTCCCATTCATTCTTGCTCGTTCTCCCATCGGAAAAAAGTCTAAAATTTCTTTAGGAATTTTAAGTGGAGACTTGCCAAAATAATTAAAACGGTCTGCAAGAATCACTATTTCTTTCATAAAACTTGATTGGTTTAATCCATACTTTTCAATCAGCCATTGATAAGTATAAGCATCTCTTCTATTATTAGATTTTGGAGAAAGTAAATATTCTTTCATTGTTAAAATTTCACTAATTTTAGCAACAAAAATTAGATGATTATATTTTGGAGTGATAAACATTCCTTGATCATCTCTCCATTTTTTCCCATCATTTGAATGCCCTGCTACAGCCATTATGTAAGCATCTACAGACTTAGAGTTTATTTTATCCGCCCAGTTCTTTTTAATATTCCTTCTTAGCTGAAGCATACATCCTCCTTCGGTAAGAAGATGAGGAGTTGTATCATAATTTTCTGTAAAGACACAAGGATTGATACCATAATCATGAGTCATTCTATAGCAGTAAAAAATGGTTTGTTTGTCCACTCTTTTACCTCCTTCTCTCCAAAAGTTTTTATATTCTAATTAAATATAGTATATCAAAAATGCTCTGTTGATGAAAGGGATTATACTCTTTTGTAAATACATGCTGAAGATAATTTAACGTTCGGATAACCTCAAGGAATAACAATTACAAAAAATATGATTGATAAGAAGTTTAAGCAAATACTAGAAAGGGGTAAAGATTTAAAGAAAATAAGAATACATGATTTGAGACACTCTCATACATCATTACTTATAAATCAAGGAGAGGATTATCTTGTTGTCAAAGAAAGATTAGGACACGCATCTATTACAACAACAATTGATACTTATTCTCATTTGTACCCTAGCAAACAGAAAACATTGGCTAATAAACTTGATGATTTATTTTAAAATGGAAAAATTGCTAACTCAACAAAAACTGATAAAAAAAGACAAGGTGCAAAA
>NZ_AP017652.1:0-187500 GCF_002355895.1 Streptococcus sp. NPS 308 | reverse complement strand
CTCGCCTCGACTACCTGTGTCGGTTTGCGGTACGGGTAGAGTATGTTTAAACGCTAGAAGCTTTTCTTGGCAGTGTGACGTCACTAACTTCGCTACTAAACTTCGCTCCCCATCACAGCTCAATGTTACAGATATAAGCATTTGACTCATATCACACCTCACTGCTTAGACAGACACTTCCATTCGTCTGCTTTAGTTAGCCTACTGCGTCCCTCCATCACTACATACTCTAGTACAGGAATATCAACCTGTTGTCCATCGGATACACCTTTCGGTCTCTCCTTAGGTCCCGACTAACCCAGGGCGGACGAGCCTTCCCCTGGAAACCTTAGTCTTACGGTGGACAGGATTCTCACCTGTCTTTCGCTACTCATACCGGCATTCTCACTTCTATGCGTTCCAGCACTCCTCACGGTATACCTTCATCACACATAGAACGCTCTCCTACCATACCTATAAAGGTATCCACAGCTTCGGTAAATTGTTTTAGCCCCGGTACATTTTCGGCGCAGGGTCACTCGACTAGTGAGCTATTACGCACTCTTTGAATGAATAGCTGCTTCTAAGCTAACATCCTAGTTGTCTGTGCAACCCCACATCCTTTTCCACTTAACAATTATTTTGGGACCTTAGCTGGTGGTCTGGGCTGTTTCCCTTTCGACTACGGATCTTAGCACTCGCAGTCTGACTGCCGACCATAATTCTTTGGCATTCGGAGTTTATCTGAGATTGGTAATCCGGGATGGACCCCTCACCCAAACAGTGCTCTACCTCCAAGAATCTTTATGTCGACGCTAGCCCTAAAGCTATTTCGGAGAGAACCAGCTATCTCCAAGTTCGTTTGGAATTTCTCCGCTACCCACAAGTCATCCAAGCACTTTTCAACGTGCCCTGGTTCGGTCCTCCAGTGCGTCTTACCGCACCTTCAACCTGCTCATGGGTAGGTCACATGGTTTCGGGTCTACGACATGATACTAATGCGCCCTATTCAGACTCGGTTTCCCTGCGGCTCCGTCTCTTCAACTTAACCTCGCATCATATCGTAACTCGCCGGTTCATTCTACAAAAGGCACGCTCTCACCCATTAACGGGCTCGAACTTGTTGTAGGCACACGGTTT
The DNA here is from genome assembly GCF_002355895.1 of Streptococcus sp. NPS 308. Taxonomy (NCBI): domain Bacteria; kingdom Bacillati; phylum Bacillota; class Bacilli; order Lactobacillales; family Streptococcaceae; genus Streptococcus; species Streptococcus sp. NPS 308. The sequence continues at coordinate 186,381 of NZ_AP017652.1, read as the reverse complement.
CAGGTTCTATTTCACTCCCCTCCCGGGGTGCTTTTCACCTTTCCCTCACGGTACTGGTTCACTATCGGTCACTAGGGAGTATTTAGGGTTGGGAGATGGTCCTCCCAGATTCCGACGGGATTTCACGTGTCCCGCCGTACTCAGGATACTGCTAGGTACAAAGACTATTTTAAATACGAGGCTATTACTCTCTTTGGCTGATCTTCCCAAATCATTCTTCTATAATCTTTGAGTCCACATCGCAGTCCTACAACCCCGAAGAGTAAACTCTTCGGTTTGCCCTCCTGCCGTTTCGCTCGCCGCTACTAAGGCAATCGCTTTTGCTTTCTCTTCCTGCAGCTACTTAGATGTTTCAGTTCACTGCGTCTTCCTCCTCATATCCTTAACAGATATGGGTAACAGGTAGTACCTGTTGGGTTCCCCCATTCGGAAATCCCTGGATCATCGCTTACTTACAGCTACCCAAGGCATATCGTCGTTTGTCACGTCCTTCTTCGGCTCCTAGTGCCAAGGCATCCACCGTGCGCCCTTATTAACTTAACCTTATTTTTTGACCTTTCAGTCATAAACTCTTATTAATACTACAGCGTTTTCGGTTTATTTTCTTGTTACTATTTGATATAGATATTCAATTTTCAATGTGCATTACTTGGTGATCTCTCACCAATGGAGCCTAGCGGGATCGAACCGCTGACCTCCTGCGTGCAAAGCAGGCGCTCTCCCAGCTGAGCTAAGGCCCCACAAGACCTCTCAAGACTAAACAAGACCAATGTGCAGTTCCTTATCCTTAGAAAGGAGGTGATCCAGCCGCACCTTCCGATACGGCTACCTTGTTACGACTTCACCCCAATCATCTATCCCACCTTAGGCGGCTGGCTCCTAAAAGGTTACCTCACCGACTTCGGGTGTTACAAACTCTCGTGGTGTGACGGGCGGTGTGTACAAGGCCCGGGAACGTATTCACCGCGGCGTGCTGATCCGCGATTACTAGCGATTCCGACTTCATGTAGGCGAGTTGCAGCCTACAATCCGAACTGAGACTGGCTTTAAGAGATTAGCTTGCCGTCACCGGCTTGCGACTCGTTGTACCAGCCATTGTAGCACGTGTGTAGCCCAGGTCATAAGGGGCATGATGATTTGACGTCATCCCCACCTTCCTCCGGTTTATTACCGGCAGTCTCGCTAGAGTGCCCAACTGAATGATGGCAACTAACAATAGGGGTTGCGCTCGTTGCGGGACTTAACCCAACATCTCACGACACGAGCTGACGACAACCATGCACCACCTGTCACCTCTGTCCCGAAGGAAAACTCTATCTCTAGAGCGGTCAGAGGGATGTCAAGACCTGGTAAGGTTCTTCGCGTTGCTTCGAATTAAACCACATGCTCCACCGCTTGTGCGGGCCCCCGTCAATTCCTTTGAGTTTCAACCTTGCGGTCGTACTCCCCAGGCGGAGTGCTTAATGCGTTAGCTGCGGCACTAAACCCCGGAAAGGGTCTAACACCTAGCACTCATCGTTTACGGCGTGGACTACCAGGGTATCTAATCCTGTTTGCTCCCCACGCTTTCGAGCCTCAGCGTCAGTTACAAGCCAGAGAGCCGCTTTCGCCACCGGTGTTCCTCCATATATCTACGCATTTCACCGCTACACATGGAATTCCACTCTCCCCTCTTGCACTCAAGTTAAACAGTTTCCAAAGCGTACTATGGTTAAGCCACAGCCTTTAACTTCAGACTTATCTAACCGCCTGCGCTCGCTTTACGCCCAATAAATCCGGACAACGCTCGGGACCTACGTATTACCGCGGCTGCTGGCACGTAGTTAGCCGTCCCTTTCTGGTAAGATACCGTCACAGTGTGAACTTTCCACTCTCACACTCGTTCTTCTCTTACAACAGAGCTTTACGATCCGAAAACCTTCTTCACTCACGCGGCGTTGCTCGGTCAGACTTCCGTCCATTGCCGAAGATTCCCTACTGCTGCCTCCCGTAGGAGTCTGGGCCGTGTCTCAGTCCCAGTGTGGCCGATCACCCTCTCAGGTCGGCTATGTATCGTTGCCTTGGTGAGCCGTTACCCCACCAACTAGCTAATACAACGCAGGTCCATCTGGTAGTGATGCAATTGCACCTTTTAATTGACTATCATGCAATAATCAATTTTATGCGGTATTAGCTATCGTTTCCAATAGTTATCCCCCGCTACCAGGCAGGTTACCTACGCGTTACTCACCCGTTCGCAACTCATCCAGAGAAGCAAGCTCCTCCTTCAGCGTTCTACTTGCATGTATTAGGCACGCCGCCAGCGTTCGTCCTGAGCCAGGATCAAACTCTCATTAAAAGTTTGAGTTCTCACTCATTTCTGTCACTGACAGATTTATTGTTTTTTTCATTGTTCAGTACTATAACTTCAGTTATAGTGCCCTGCACATTGGTTCGTCTTGTTCAGTTTTCAAAGGTCTTTGTCTCTCACTTCTCTCATGAGCGACAACTATATTAGTATATCACAGCTAGCTCTCTCTGTCAACAAGTTTTTTAAACTTTTTTCCAAGTTTTTTCTAACCACAATATACCCATAGTCCGTACGGGATTCGAACCCGTGTTACCGCCGTGAAAAGGCGGTGTCTTAACCCCTTGACCAACGGACCTGAGCTTTTCGACTCTTTCTATTATACCTACTTTTCTCCCTTTGTCAAGAACTTTTTTACCTCTTTATCGAAATCCTGAAAAGATAAGGGAAAAGAGCCAGTTAAACTGACTCTTTTGATTTTTAATTCAAAGGGCCTTCCCTTACTCTCCAAGAAAGGATGAGCTCATATCCCTATATTTTTCCTACTTATTTAGAAATCTCTTTCAGCATATTATCGATATGCTGGATTGACTTTTCACGTCCGAGTAAGAAAATGGTGTCTGGTAATTCTGGTCCATGCATTTCACCTGAAACGGCAATACGAATCGGCATGAAGAGGTTTTTCCCTTTAATACCTGTTTCTTTTTGAACTGCTTTGATTTGTGGGAAGATGTTTTCTGTCACAAATTCCTCATCTGTCATTGCTTCTAGTTTCGCTTTGAAGGCTTCTAGAACAACAGGAACGGTTTCTCCTGCCATGACCTCGCGCTCAGCGTCTGTCAACTCTGGGAAATCTGAGAAGAAAAGATCTGTCAGCGGAACAATCTCATCAACTGACTTCATCTGTGGCTTGTAGAGTTCTACCATTTTTTCAGACTTGTCAGTCAAACGCCCTGCTTCTTCTAAGTATGGTTTTGCCATTTCAAAGATAGTAGCAAGTTCTGCTCTCTTGATGTAGTCGTTGCTCATCCAGTCAAGTTTCTTCTGATCGAAGGCTGCTGGAGACTTGCTGAGGCGGTTTTCATCGAAAAGTTTAATGAGTTCTTCACGAGAGAAGATTTCGTCTTCGCCACCTGGGTTCCAACCAAGAAGGGCGATAAAGTTAAAGACGGCTTCTGGCAAATAGCCTTTTTTACGGTAGTCTTCGATAAACTGAAGGGTATTGGTATCACGTTTAGACAATTTTTTACCCGTTTCAGAGTTGATAATCAAAGTCATGTGACCGAATTCTGGGGCTTCCCAACCAAGAGCCTCATAAACCATAAGCTGTTTGGGTGTGTTGGCAATGTGGTCATCACCACGGATAACATGGGAAATCTGCATGTCGTGGTCATCGATGACAACTGCAAAGTTGTAAGTTGGATAACCATCTTTCTTTTGGATAACCCAGTCGCCACCGATGTTGCCACCTTCAAACTCGATATCACCTTTGACCATATCATGCCATTTGTAGATACCACACTCATTGACAGCCAAACGAACAGTTGGGATGATCCCAGCTGCTTCACGTTCTGCGATGTAAGCTGCTTTTTCCTCTTCACTCATGCCAAGGTATTCATTGATGTAACGTGGTGTTTCGCCAGCTGCTTCTTGGCGTTCGCGCTCAGCCGCCAACTCTTCTTCTGTAACGTAAGATTTGTAGGCTTTTCCTTCGGCTAGCAATTGGTCGATGTATTTTTGATAGAGTTCCAAACGCTCTGATTGGCGATAGTTTTCATGAGTTTCTGGACTTTCATCCCAATCCATGCCCAACCAGCGAAGATTTTCAAGCTGTGAGCGTTCCCCATCCTCAACGTGACGTTTACGGTCAGTATCTTCGATACGAATGATAAAAGTTCCACCATGATGGCGTGCGTAAAGGTAGTTAAACAATGCTGTACGGGCATTTCCGATGTGTAGTAGTCCTGTTGGACTTGGTGCGTAGCGTACGCGGATATCTTTTGACATAGTTTCTCCTATAAAGTCTCTAGGCGTCTGCCTTTTTGCTTTCTATATTATATCACAAGTCTCGCTTGAGTCCAATGTCTAGGAATAAAGAGAGTAAAAAGAGTGGTCAAACCACTCTTTTCTTCTATTATAGACGTGCGTTAAGCTCTTTGCTCAATTCTTCAAATCCTGGTTTTCCAAGAAGGGCAAACATGTTACGTTTGTAGGCTTCAACACCTGGTTGGTCAAATGGGTTGATGGCATTCAAGTAACCTGAAAGGGCAATTGCCAATTCGAAGAAGTAGATAGTGTAACCAAGAGTGAAAGCATCTTGCTCAGGAAGAGTTACGTACATGTTTGGTACGTCACCGTCAGTGTGAGCAAGAAGAACACCGTCAGTCGCTTTTTTGTTTACAAAGTCAACGTCTTTTCCTTGAAGGTAACCAAGTCCGTCAAGGTCTTCTTCCAAAGTAGGAATGATCACGTTCTTACGTGGTTTGTCAACACGGACAACTGTTTCAAACATGATACGAGTTCCTTCTTGGATAAATTGACCCAATGAGTGCAAGTCAGTTGAGAAGTTAGCTGAAGTTGGGTAGATTCCTTTTTGGTCTTTCCCTTCTGACTCACCAGCCAATTGTTTCCACCATTCTGAGAAGTATTGAAGTGATGGTTCGTAGTTTACCAAGATTTCAGTAGCGTAGCCTTTACGGTAAAGGATGTTACGAACCGCTGCGTATTGGTAAGCTTCATTTTCAGCAATCTTGTCTGAAGTGTAGTCTTTACGAGCTGCGTTCGCACCTTCCATAAGGGCTTTGATATCTGCACCTGATGCAGCGATTGGAAGCAATCCAACTGCTGTCAATACTGAGAAGCGTCCACCGATGTCATCTGGAACTACAAATGTTTCCCAACCATTAGCATCTGCTTCAACCTTAACAGCACCTTTTTGGCGGTCAGTTGTTGCGTAGATACGTTTGTTGGCTTCTTCTTGACCGTATTTCTTAACCAAGAGTTCTTTGAAGACACGGAAAGCGATAGCTGGTTCTGTTGTTGTACCTGATTTAGAAATCACGTTTACTGAAAAGTCTTTGTCAGCTACGTACTCTACCAAGTCAGCAAGGTAAGTAGATGAGATTGAGTTTCCAGCGTAAAGGATTTGTGGCGCTTTGCGTTCTTCTTTTGTTTGCAAGTTCGCAAAGTGGTGGTTCAAGAAGTCGATAGCTGCTTTGGCACCAAGGTAAGATCCACCGATACCGATTACAACCAAAACTTCGCTGTCTGATTTGATTTGCTCAGCAGCTTTCAATATGCGGTCGAATTCTTCGCGGTCATAATTTTCAGGAAGGTCCAACCAACCCAAAAAGTCGCTACCAGCACCAGTTCCTTTACGGATCAATTCGTCTGCAGCTGTTACTTGTGCTTGCATGTATTCCACTTCATGTGGGGCAACAAATTTGTCTAAAACTTTTGAATAATCAAATTTAATATGTGACATGATAATCCTCCAAAATTTCTTCTTTTCTATCATAACGCTTACCTTCGATTTTTTCAAGCTTTTTTATTGAATTTGCCCAATTTTTATCAGAATTCAAACGTTTGCGTAAATTTGCTAAAATATAAAAAATCTGAAAGGGCGAATAAAAACGGCTAGAGACTCTAACCGTTACAATTCATTTAATAAATACTCAAATAGTTCTAAATTGCCGTCTTCTTCATTGACCAGGAACTCTGGGTGCCACTGCAAGCCGATGATACGATGCTCGTCGACAGACTCAATCGCTTCGATGGTCTGGTCTCTTGGATCAATAGCAGTCACACGGAAATTAGGCGCCAGGTCTTTGATGCTTTGACGATGGACTGAATTGACTTGACTTTCTTTGCCAAACAACTTAGCCACCACGCTTCCTTCTACTGTCTCAATAGTATGAGATGTCCCAAAAGGCAAGCCTTGCCAGTGACCTTCAATTTCTTGGTGGAGAGTGCCACCAAAAGCAACATTGACCAGCTGAACCCCACGACAGATTGCCATAATTGGTTTATTCTGACGAAGCGCTTCTTTCAAGAGGGCTAGTTCAAACTCATCGCGTACAAGGTTGTAATCATCGCTCTCAATGGTCTTTTTCTCTCCATAAAACTGAGGATGGACGTTTTGCCCACCTGTCAAGATGAGTTTGTCAATCATTTCTACATAATCGCGAACAATGGACTCATCCCCTACAGGAATTACTAAAGGAAGACCACCGACTTGACGAATGCTCTCTGCAAATTTACAGGATACAGATGAGTGGATGTTTTTCCCTTCTGCATCTACAGGACATAGGTTTGCAGCAACTCCTACAACCGTTCTAGCCATGATGTGTCTCCTTTCGATTTTCTTGCGACAGTCTTATCTTATCACTCCACCCCTTTCCTGTCTAATATGTTTTTTTAAAGACCGTGATAAGTATTTTTTATGGACAAGAAAAAGCTGCCCAACGAGGACAACTTCTTTTTTATTCAAAGACAAATTGATTGTGATACAGTTCTGAATAGAAACCGCCGAGTTTGAGCAACTCGTGATGATTTCCACGTTCAATGACCTCTCCATCTTTGAGGACAATAATCTGATCGGCATTGAGGATGGTCTTGAGACGATGGGCAATGACAAAACTGGTTCGTCCTGCTACAACTGCCTCCATGGCATGTTGAATCTTGCTTTCTGTTACGGTGTCCACATTGGAAGTCGCTTCATCTAAAATTAGGACTTGAGGATCTGTCATCAAGGTCCGAGCGATGGAAATCAATTGTTTCTGCCCAGTCGAGAAGATATTTTGCTCATCATCAATAAGGGTATCATACTTGTCAGGCAAGCTTTCGATGTAGTCATGAATATGAGTTGCCTTTGCAGCTGCTTCGACCATTTCCTGACTGGCATCTGGCACACCGAAGCGGATATTATCCCGAATCGTTCCACTAAACAAGACCGAATCCTGCAAGACAATCCCGACCTTGCTCCGCAGGCTGTCCAAGTCGTAGTCACGAATGTCTTTGCCATCAAAAGAAATGCTACCTGCATCCACATCGTAGAAACGATTGATGAGGTTCATGATGGTTGTTTTCCCCGAACCAGTCGGGCCTACAACTGCTATCATCTGCCCCTTAGGAGCTGAAATGCTAACATCTTTTAAAATCGGCTTGTCTGGCACATAAGAGAAATCAATGTGACTGATTTCAACACCTTCTCGCAATTCCGTAAAGGCAGGTGCATTTTGTGGGCGCATCTCTTCTTCTGCATCGAACATTTCTTGGATACGATCCGCTCCGGTAAAGGCCAACTGGAGGCTCCCCCAACTCGCAGCCACCTGGATAATTGGCTGGTAGTACTGCTGAGAAAATTGGGTAAACATGACAATCAAACCTAGGGCTGTCGTTGTTTCGATACTTGGATCGTTCAGCAAGACAGCCGAACCTGCAAAAATGACGATGGCCGTATTGACCAAGCTCATCCCATTCATAACAGGAAAGAGGATGCCTGAGAACATTCTCCCTTTAAAGGTTGCCTTGCGCACGCGCTCATTTTGCTCCACAAAGCCTGCTACGATGTCGTCTTGAATTCCTTGTACGATAACAGCTTTCTGCCCTGAAATACTTTCGTCCATGTAGGCGTTGAGTTTCCCTACCTCTTTTTGCTGGAGATTAGTGTACTTGCGGGCCATTTTCACGATGAAAACCAACATGAGAAAGGCTACTGGAGTACTGGCTACTGTTATCAGGGCGAGCGTCACATTTCTTGAAAACATGACAAAAATCAAACCGATGTAAAGAGCAATATTGCTCATAACCTGAACTAGGCTTTCATTGAAGGCTTGAAGGATGTTGTCCAAGTCACTCGTGAAGCGAGAAAGGATATCGCCATCCTGATGGCGGTCAAAGAAAGAAACCGTCAAACGAGAGAGTTTGCCAAAGAGGCCCTTACGCATCTCATTTGTTGACTCAGCAATCACACGGGTCATCAAGGTCATGTAAATCAAACTGGATACCACTAAGGCGAGGACAACTAGAGCTAGATTCAGCATCAGAGCTGACAAACTCTGCCAGGCTAGTTCGGAAGTTCCATTTTGATAAGCCAGAACTAGGTTAGCGAGCTCCGTCACTGCTTGACCTGAAAAAACTGGAAAGAGGGCTTGGGCAATTGTCGCCACTGCAACCATCAGAATCACAATGACAAAGGAGAGCTTGTAAACTTTAAAATAATTCCAGAAAAATCGAACGGTTTTCATTTTATTCCTCCTTTCCCTTTTGTGTTTCGTAGATTTCGCGGTAGACGGCATTGTTAGCTACCAAGTCTGCATGCCTTCCTTCTCCAATCAAGCGTCCTTGGTCCAAGACCAAAATCTTGTCTGCATGGACGACTGAACTGATCTTTTGAGCGATGATAATGGTTGTCGTCCCTTTCAGATCTTTATTCAAAGCTTCCTGTACGAGTCTTTCTGACTTGGCATCCAAGGCCGAAGTCGAATCGTCAAAAATCAGGATACGGGGATTGCTGACAATCCCACGGGCAATGGACATCCGTTGCTTTTGTCCACCAGAAAAGTTGGTTCCACGTTCTTCGACCTGACTCTCAAATTTGTTTTCCATGCGTCCGATAAATTCACTGGCTTGGGCAATCCGTGCTGCACGTTCCATTTCTGACACGCTGGCATTGCCTTTCCCTTGACGAAGATTATCTGCAATGGTCCCGCTAAAGAGAATAGCACGTTGCAAGACGATGGAAACTGTTTTACGCAAGGTTCCCTCGCTGACGTCTCGAATATCCTTGCCACCAATCTTGATAGATCCCTCCTGTGGATCAAACAGTCGTGGAATTAACTGAGCTAGAGTGGACTTCCCTGCTCCAGTCGCCCCAACCACACCGACCATCTGACCAGGCGCAATATCAAAGGTTACATTCTTCAGCATAGGCTCATCATCATTAGGATAGGTGAAGGTCACATTTTCAAAAGAGAGACTTCCTTCTAACTCTTCATCTGGGAGATCTTTAAAGGTCATCGCTGGCTCGGTATCTAGAATCTCGCGGATGCGACGCAAAGAAATCATGGCACGACTGACAGAATTTCCTAAAAAGCCAACCATGATAATAGTAAAGATAATCTGGCTGAGATAATTGATAAAGGAAGCAATCGAACCCACTACAGATGGATCTGACTGAGCCATTCCAGCCACTAACCAGATTGAGAGGAAAACCGCTCCATAGCCGACTAGCATCATAACGGGTTCTATAACTGAGAAGGCATAACCGATATAAAGATTTTGGCCGAGAAGTTCATCTGAAACCTCGGTAAATTTGTTAAATTGTGCTTTTTCTTGTACAAAGGATTTGACTACGCGGACACCACGTAGATTTTCTTTGGCAATAGCATTGATCCGTTCAAGAAGGGTTTGAAACTTAGCAAATCGTGGCCCCATCATCCCCATCATGATGCCTGTTAGTGCAAAGATGAGGAGCACCATGAGGACAATCACCCACCAAAGTGACGGGAGAGTGTGAACCGCCAAGATAAAGGAACCGATAAAGAGAAGAGGGAGACGGAAAAGGATTTGAAAAGCCATCATCACCACGTTCTGAATTTGGTTGATATCATTGGTCATACGAACGACAAGATTACCCGCATTAAACTGCTCGATATTGGCATAAGAAAAAGTCTGGATCTTGCGAAAAGCGTCTTCACGAAGGTCCGAAGACACTCCTTGAGCAATGTAGGCTGCAAGCGTTACATTGACCCCGCCTGCAACTAGACCGACTAGGGCTACCCCTATCAACCAAGCGCCAATACTATAGATAGCCTCATGTTGACCGGCCAACAAAGCCTCTAACACCTCTTGCAAATAGCGCGGTTGCAAGAGTGAACTCGCAACCATCAAACCTGTCATCATTAGGGATGCCAAGGCCTGCCATTTATAGGTTTTTATTTTTTTAATGAGCATAATTCCTCCTAATAAAATAGATAAAGGGAGCGACATCCTGCGTCAGCTCCTTCTCATTCGTTCATATTGATGCTATTCTAGCAAAAAAGAGGCATCTTGTCAAAGAAGTCTCCTTATTATAAATTAGTGCGCTTTCATCTACAGATGATGCATGAAAAGGCTTTTTATGGTAAAATGAAAGGAAGAACTCTTACAAGGAGGAAAAGATGAAGAAACAAACCATCGCTGTCTTGGGTCCTGGTTCTTGGGGAACTGCCCTTTCGCAGGTACTAAACGACAATGGACACGAAGTTCGAATTTGGGGAAATATTTCTGACCAAATTGATGAAATCAATAACCAACATACAAACAAACGCTATTTCAAAGATATCCTACTCGACGAAAAAATCAAAGCTTATCATGACTTAGAAGAAACACTCAAGGATGTGGATGCTGTTCTATTTGTTGTCCCAACAAAAGTAACGAGACTGGTTGCCCAACAAGTAGCAAAGGTACTTGATCACAAGGTTGTCATCATGCATGCCTCCAAAGGCTTGGAACCAGATAGCCACAAACGTCTCTCAACCATTCTTGAAGAGGAAATTCCAGCCGATCTCCGTAGTGAAGTCGTCGTTGTTTCAGGACCTAGCCACGCTGAGGAAACTATTGTGCGGGATATCACCTTGATTACGGCAGCCTCCAAAGATCTTGAAACTGCCCAGTACGTCCAAAATCTCTTTAGCAACCACTACTTCCGCCTCTATACCAATACGGATGTTATCGGAGTTGAAACAGCTGGTGCTCTTAAAAACATCATTGCAGTTGGTGCTGGGGCATTACATGGCCTAGGATTTGGCGATAATGCCAAGGCAGCCATCATCGCTCGAGGATTAGCAGAAATCACCCGACTAGGGGTAGCTCTTGGAGCAAATCCTCTGACTTACAGCGGTCTTTCTGGAGTCGGTGATTTGATCGTAACGGGGACATCTGTCCACTCTCGTAACTGGAGGGCAGGTGATGCTCTCGGCCGTGGAGAATCCCTCGCAGACATCGAAGCAAACATGGGCATGGTCATTGAAGGCATTTCAACAACTCGAGCAGCTTACGAACTGGCTCAGGAATTGGGTGTCTACATGCCGATCACACAAGCTATTTACCGAGTTATCTATGAAGGTGTCAATATCAAAGAAGCAATCACTGACATCATGAACAATGAATTTAAAGCAGAAAACGAATGGTCGTAGACCTTTATAGAAAGGAACATTTATGAAACAAAAAGTCAGAAAAGCAGTCATCCCTGCCGCCGGATTGGGAACTCGTTTCCTCCCAGCAACTAAGGCCTTGGCCAAGGAAATGTTGCCAATCGTAGACAAACCTACTATCCAGTTTATCGTTGAAGAAGCTCTCAAATCTGGTATCGAAGATATCTTGGTTGTTACAGGTAAGTCAAAACGTTCTATCGAGGACCACTTCGATTCAAACTTCGAATTGGAATATAACCTCAAAGAAAAAGGAAAAACGGATCTTTTGAAGCTGGTTGATGAAACAACTGGCATGCGCCTGCATTTTATTCGTCAAACTCATCCACGTGGTCTCGGAGATGCTGTTTTGCAGGCAAAAGCTTTCGTTGGAAATGAACCTTTTGTCGTTATGCTTGGTGATGACTTGATGGATATCACCAACGAAAAGGCTGTTCCACTTACCAAACAACTCATGGATGACTACGAGCGTACCCACGCGTCTACTATCGCTGTCATGCCAGTCCCTCACGACGAAGTCTCTGCTTACGGGGTTATTGCTCCGCAAGGCGAAGGAAAAGACGGTCTTTACAGCGTTGAAACCTTCGTTGAAAAACCAGCTCCAGAGGACGCTCCTAGCGACCTTGCTATCATCGGACGCTACCTCCTCACGCCTGAAATTTTCCAAATCCTCGAAAACCAAGCTCCAGGTGCAGGAAATGAAATTCAGCTGACAGATGCAATCGACACCCTCAATAAAACACAACGTGTATTTGCTCGTGAGTTCAAAGGGGCTCGTTACGATGTCGGAGACAAGTTTGGCTTTATGAAAACCTCCATCGACTACGCTCTCAAACACCCACAAGTTAAAGACGATTTGAAAGACTACCTCATCCAACTTGGAAAAGAGTTATCTGAGGAGGAATAGAAGAATATTCCATATAAAAAGAAGAACTAGGATAGTTAATTATCCCAGTTCTTTTTATTTTATATTGCTATTCTTTAGAACATCTACTTAAAAAGGAATCTGTATTTCTCAGTTCACTTACTTATAAACTCCATTGAAATGGTCTCAAACTTCATGAAAGCGTTACGATATTATTTGTTTTTTTATAAAAATAGGAGTACAATGAATTAGTATAATAAAATAAAAAGCACCGAATCGGTGCGCATTACTGATTATGGATAACCATATTTTAACTCAAAAGAAAAATCTTTTGGCTGTGTTGTTTCGAATGGTTCCAAAACTTTTTTGTATGATATAACAGAATATTTTAAAAATGAAGGGGGTTTCTATGGAGATTGATGTTTTTTTTGATTATTATTTAAAATCACTTAGTTTTTATTTTGGTGATAGGTGTAAGGATATTGGATTTATAAAGTTTTTCAAAGATAAAAACAATAGTTTCATTACCATAGAGGATTATGTTTTAGAAGCATTAGTAATATTGTCAAATATTTTGAGTAAGGAGAGGATTGTGTTTTCTTGTGGATTTATTCATAGCAAGGGGGTAGTTACTGGAGTAGAAGTATGTATGAATGTATTAGAGTTAGAAAGATTAAATAATTTGTATAAGATATAGTTTTGAAGAATATTAAAAAACATTAGGTATACTGTCTATGTAGGATGTGCGGAGTTGATAGTATCAATATTTCCTAGTTTTAGAGCTGTGTTGTTTCGAATGGTTCCAAAATAATAAATAATTTTAAATTTGACTTAACTGTTGGAGTAATCATGGTTAAATTAAATCAACCGAGTCGAATATAAGTTGTTTAGTTTTGTGGAAGCTATTAATAAGAATATAATAAGGGAGAAAGATGGGTGTAATTTTAATTTTAAAGTAATTGCGGACACTATCAAAGTAAAAGATTATGGAGAACAAATTTGTGGAATTTATCAAAAACAATAAAAAAGTAATCATTTCATCAGTTGCAGTTGGTGTTGTATTGGTATTAGGGTTTGGATGGTATTCATATTACCAACATCAAGCAGAGCAACAAGCAAAAATTGTACAATTAGAAAAAGATAGCAAATCAGACAAAGAACAAGTTGATAAACTATTTGAATCATTTGATGCATCTTCAGATGAATCTATTTCTAAGTTGAAAGAATTATCTGAAACTTCACTTAAAACCGATACAGGTAAAGACTATCTTAATAATAAAGTCAAAGAATCATCTAAAGCCATTGTAGATTTTCATTTGCAAAAAGGTTTGGCTTATGACATCAAAGATTCAGATGACAAATTTAAAGATAAAACAACCTTAGAAAATAATGTAAAAGAAATCAATAAACAAATTGATTTTATCAAGAAAGTTGATGAAACATTCAAACAAGATAATCTTGAAGAAACTACAAAATCTCTTACTGATATTGTAGATAAATTCAATAAGCAAATCGAAGCTTTGAAGAAAGAAGAAGAACAAAAAGCAGCTGAAAAAGCTAAAGAAGAAGAGAAGAAACAATCAGAAGCTAAAACACAAGAATCTTCTGGTGGATCAAGTAGTTCAAGCAGTTCAAGTTCTAACTCATCTTCTGATTCTGGATCAAATAGTGGCGGAAGTAATTATGAAGCCCCAGCTGCCGAACAATATTCATCTGGCAACAGCAATAGCGGCGGAGGAAATGATGGCTATACAAGATATTGGAGCATTGATGCTGGTGGTAATCACAGCTACTTTAACAGAAATCACAGTAATGGTGACATCCGAGATGACAATGGAAACCATCTTGGAAACGTTGGTGGCGGCATTACAGAATTTAGACAACGTTAATAACCATTTTAGAGCTGTGTTGTTTCGAATGGTTCCAAAACACATTAAAAGCTACTCATTTTTTAAGTAGCTTTTTAACTATTCCCCCTTACACATAACTCATTCCTTTGTAGAAAAGGAAAACGGCTAGTGCAATAAAAAGAACGGTTGCTCCGAGTCGCTGACCGAAACTATAGATCCGTCTCTCACTTCTAACAGGAAAGACTACTGCCAGAAAAGCCCCACCTACCGCACCACCGATATGTCCAGCTAGGCTGATTCCTGGAATCAGAACACTTCCAATGATATTTATCACGAAAAGTGTCAGATAGGATTGCCCCAACTGCTGGATATAGGGGCTGCGAGTTGCGTAACGCAAGACGATAATCGCAGCAAATAGTCCATAGAGGGAGGTGGATGCTCCTGCTGCTAGGACTTTCGGTGTGAAAGCAAACACAAAGAGATTGCCCATCATTCCTGATAAGAGATAGAGAAAAAGGAACTGCTTAGAGCCGAAAATCTCCTCCACCTGTCCTCCAAGAAAGTAGAGAGAAAGCATATTGACGATAAAATGTTCCCAACCAATATGCACAAATATAGCCGAAAAAAGGCGCCATAGCTGCTCAGGGAACAGGCGAATGATCGGTCCATACATAGCTCCAAACTGAAACAGAGTTTTGACCCGATCAAAGTTGATACCCGTAGTAATCAGCATCAGTAAAAATACAAAGCCAGTCACTAGGAGGAAAAAACTAGTCACAGGGTGACGTTTGTCAAAGATTTCCTTCATAGATCAATACCTCCTGAACGGGAATATCGTGGTCTTCCAAGTTAAACTCCTGAACCTGACAAGGATAGATTGTACTCATGGTCTGACCAGCAAAATTCTCCAAATAACGGTCGTAATAGCCTCCGCCATATCCAATCCGATACCCCTCTCTTGTAAAAGCCAAGCCTGGAACATGAATCAAATCAATCTGAGAGGCATCCACCACTTCCAAGTCCCCTTGGGGCTCCAGTAAACCAAAGGAAGTTTTTTTCAACTGCTGCGGATCGTAGACCACAAACTCCATACGCCCCTTGGGATAGGTTTTGGGTATCAAAACTTTTTTGCCGTCCTTCAGCGCCTGGTCAATCAGTCCCTGCGTTTGAAACTCATGCGGAAAAGAGAGGTAGGTTGCGACGACCTTAGCCTCGTGGTAAACAGGATGATTCAAGAATCGTTCGGTTAAAGCTTGATCCATAGCAATTTTTTGCTTCTGAGGAACAGCCTTCATTTCTTGCAAGACTTGCTTGCGTAATTTCGATTTCATAGACAAGCCCTCTACTCTGCTGCCTTCTTTTGAAGAAAGCTAGAGACCGCATCCACTCCAATAGCCAAGGCTTCTTCCTTGGGGCTCATCTGAGGATGGTGCAGGGCGTAGGGACTATCGATACCTAGCCAGAACATAACGCCATCTACCTTTGAAAGGAGGTAACCAAAGTCCTCACCTGTCATAGCAGGCTCGATATCAATCAAGTCGATTCCATCTTTTTCTCCAAAGAAGTCCATCAGTTCACGCGCCAAGGCTGGATTGTTCTCAACAGGTAGGTAGCCTCCTTGCTTGAGTTCTACTTCGACTTCCATCCCAAAGGCTGCCGCGACACCTTCTGCGACTGTCTTGACTCTTTTTTGCACCAAGAGGCTCATGTCCTGAGTCAAGGCGCGAATGGTACCATGTAAAAAGGCTGTATCTGTGATGACATTATTCGCAACACCAGCTTGGAAAAGGCCAAAGGTCACCACTGCTCCCTCGATTGGATTAACATTGCGGCTAACCACTGACTGTACTTGGGTTACAAAGTAACTAGCAGCCACCAAGGCGTCATTGGCTTCATGCGGAAAAGCTGCGTGTCCTCCTTTTCCTTTGAAACGAATCTTCACCTCACAAGTCCCTGCAAAGAGTGTATGGGTATTGGTCGCAATCTGTCCAACCTTTAGATCTGGACGAACATGGAGTCCATAAAACTGGTCTGGCAACCAATCTCCAAAAGCACCATCCTCATACATGAGCATACCACCAGCTTCATTTTCTTCAGCAGGCTGAAATAGGAAGAGCAGATTATTCTTAGGTTGCTCCTCAAGAGCACGCTCTAAACAGCCCAAGGCAATGGTCATATGAAAATCATGGCCACAGGCATGCATGCGACCTTGGTGTTGAGAAGCAAAAGGTAGACCTGTTTGTTCGACGATAGGCAGGCCATCAATATCTGTCCGCCAACCAATGGTTCGCTCCGGCTGACTTCCCTGCAGGTAGACCAAAATTCCTGTTCGCCAAGTACGAACTTGAACAAAGTCCTTGTCCGCAGTCAATTTTTCAATCACATCCAGCAAATAAGCATGAGTCTTGAACTCTTCTAAGCCAATCTCTGGAATCTGGTGCAAATCTCGTCGAGTCTGAATCAAATCTAACATCTATCGATCCTCCTTTTGATAGAAGAAAGAGGCTGGAAGAAGGATTCCGCCTCTTTTTTACTTTTACAATTACAAGGTACGAAGCGCATCTTCTAGCGCTGTTTTTTGTTGGGTTTGGGCATCAATCTCTTTGATGATACGAGCTGGAACACCTGCTACTACCACGTTTTCTGGGACATCTTGAGTCACAATAGCTCCTGCAGCGACAACTGAACCACTACCGATTTGGACACCTTCGATGACCACTGCATTAGCTCCGATAAGAACATTGTCCCCGACACGGACTGGATCGGCACTAGCTGGCTCAATCACACCTGCCAAAACTGCCCCTGCACCAACGTGGCTGTTCTTCCCAACGATGGCACGACCACCAAGGATAGCACCCATATCAATCATGGTTCCTGCACCGATTTCTGCTCCGATATTGATGACAGCTCCCATCATGATAACAGCATTGTCACCAATTTCCACTTGATCGCGGATAATAGCACCTGGCTCGATACGAGCGTTGATAGTACGCTTGTCTAGCAAGGGAACTGCCGAATTACGAGCATCTTGCTCGACAACATAATCTTGATTTTCTACCAAGCCTTCGAGAAGCGGAGCGATATCCTTCCAATCTCCAAAAAGAACATTGCCTAGTTTGACAATGGAATTAGGAACAGCAGACGCTAGTTGTCCTTCAAAGGTTACTTTGACACTGGTTTTCTTCTCTGCATTGGCGATAAATTGGATGATTTCTTGGGCAGTCATTTTTGTGGCAGTCATAGGCGCCTCCTGGTTCATTATAATGATACCTATTCTACCAAAAAAGACTTCAAATTTGAAGCCTAAACTATCAAAATAGTCGTCTTTACTTCCCTTCTTTGGCTTCTTCGATAGACAAGAAGACCATAGGAACGATGATCAAAATCATGGCCAAAACTAGAAATCCATCTAGGACGAGACCGAGAAAGAGGACGCTCAATAGCGCTGAAGAGAGAGGTTCGCTAGCGCTCACTACAGAGACAACCAGAGGGGAAACAAGAGAGACGGCCTTCATAGATAGGAAGAAGGCAAAAGCTGTTCCAAATACGGCAATAATCAAACAAATCAACAGACTGGTAGCATCCAACTGGAAGGTGACATGATGGACTGGATAGAGCAGATTGCTAAAGAGCCCTGCGAAAATCATCCCCCAACCAACAGTGGGTACAAAACCATAGTGGCGGGCAAATCGTTGAGGCAAGATGACATTAAACATGACGCCTACTGCACTGAGCAAGCCTGTCACTAGAGCCAAGGGTGTCATGGACAACTGGGACAAGTCCCCTTTTGTGGCCATCAAAAAAACACCTAGCATGGCAATCAAAACATAGAGAATCGCTGTAATCGAAGCCTTCTTCTGGTAGACAATGCGATTGTACAACAAAATAAAAACAGGGCTGATAAATTGTAAAATGGTTGCCGTCGTCGCATTGGAATACTCAACACAGAGATAGAAGAAAAACTGCACAGAAAAAATACCTAGAATAGCATAGGCTAAAAAAGGTAGATAATTTTTCTTATCTTTCCAGATATCCAACAAGCGACTACGCAACTGAAAGGCAGATAAAGCTAAAACCAAACTCCCCGCCACCAGCAAACGCATAGAGGTAATCCAACCAGACGATACTGGATAATGAGTGAAAAAATACTCTCCTAAAATCCCGCAAATCCCCCAAATCAGACCTGAGAACAGTGAATACAAGGTTCCCTTAAAAATCTTCTTTTGATACTTATTCATTCCCTTATTGTAACACGAAATAGAAAAAGAAAAAAGTAGCTAAGAGAAGAAAAATTGCCTCTTGCTACTTTTTTTATTATCGATTAAATAGACGGAAACGACCTGACGAACCACTTTGAGTGTTGTTGTTCGAATTTGCCCCTGAACTACTGCTTGAACTTGAGCCACTGCTTGAACTTGGAGGAGTCACTGCAGGTAGGCTTCCAAGAATGGTTTTCCAAGCGTTCAGATAGTCTGCGTCGCTACCTCCGATGGCAAAGCGGTAAGTGGTTACTGGCGCCCCTTCTTTGCTAGCCCAGTAGCTTGTCACTGTAGAACCAGAAAGTTCGATTTCCTTACCATTGATGGAAACTTTGCCGGGCTTTTGGCCTGTTGATCGGAGAACTTGGGACTTAGTCACACTTGGGTCAAGATTAAAGCGATCATTTCCCCATATTCCAGGTTCAGCTTGCTGGATAGCATTGACCAAGTAAGCCATGTATTTGGCATTGCGGTAGTGACCTGCACCCTTGGCTAGTGGTCGGTTATCATCATGACCTAACCAGCCACCTAGAGTCAATCGAGGAGTAGAAAGCATGAGCCACATGTTTTCATCTTCATTAGTCGTACCAGTTTTTCCGATCCAGTCAGCACGAGCTAGGCCTGGATTGATCGAAGCCAAGTCGGTCTGGAAGCTAGAAGTAATCCGAGAAGAAATGACGTCACGGAGCAAACTTTGCATGATGGTTGCTGTCGCTTTTGAATAAACCTGCACAGGCTCATCCTTATGCTCATAGACCACTCGACCATCCGTTGATTCGATCTTGGCAATCATGTGTTTCTTGTGGTAAACTCCGTTGTTGGCTATCGTTTGGTATCCGTTGGTATGTTGGGCAACTGTAACCTCAATCCCCCCACCCATCGGCAAACTTTCAATCCCATATTCTGGGATTTCATAACCCATTTTTTCCATATAGCCCTTGACATCAACGCCCTTCTCTCGAAGCGTACGATAAGTCCAGTAGGCTGGGATATTCCATGAGTAGTTAAGGGCTTCTCCCAATGTCATCATGCCTGTACCAGGACTATTGACATACATGATGGGATTCCCGTTTGAGAAGTTGGTTGGATAGTTTGATAAGATACTTGCACTCCCCATCAAACCTTGGTCAATCGCGATACCATAGGCCAATATAGGTTTCGTGGTTGAAGCTGGAGAACGTTTGGTATCGATAGCATGATTGTTCTGATTTTCTTGATAATTACGACCACCAACAAATCCAAGGATGGCTCCCGTTTGGTTGTCCATGAGGACATTCCCTACTTCAGGCTGGCCTGTCGAATCATCTACCAAACTGCCGTAGTTAGCAACTGCATTTTGCATAGCAGTGTGGACGTTTTTATTAATAGTCGTGGTGATCTTATAGCCACCATTCTCGATTTCCTTCGTCGCTAGATCGCGGTAAGCTTTTTGGATCGATTCATTTTTTTGCTCTTGCGCAGAAACATTATCTCTCTGGATGAGGTAGTCGTACATCCGATCCGTTGCTTCTGCCAAGGTTGCATAGTAGAGATAGTCACGCGAAGTACCACTGACACTACCTGATGGTAGAAAGTCTTGCTTGAAGTCATAATCCTTGTACTTGTCGTAGTCTTCCTGACTCAGAGCTCCTGTCCGATACATATTGTAGAGGACATCCTTGGCACGCTTGATTCCCAAGGCCATATCCTCATCGCTCTTCATACTGCCGTCAGATTCATAAGGAGAATAACTAATAGGACTCTGGGGCAAACCTGCGATAAAGGCAGCTTGAGGTATTGTCAAATCCGATGCATTAACTCCAAAAATTCCCTCTGCAGCCTGCTGGGCACCTGCAATATTTTGGCCCTTGTGATTGCGTCCAAAAGGAGCAATATTAAGGTAGGTTGTTAAAATCTCATCCTTGCCCATGGCTCGTTCTAAAGCCAAGGCATCAATAATTTCTTTGGCCTTACGAGCCAGAGTGGGAGCATCCCCCACCACTTGCTGCTTGATGACCTGCTGCGTCAAGGTCGAACCACCACTAGACGATCCCAAACCGACAAAGGTTCCCAGAGTCGCACGAATAACGGCCTTAGGCACAACTCCCTTATGCTCATTGAAATGCTCGTCCTCTGTCGCAATGATAGCCTTCTTGAGATTATCTGAGATAGCCTCCGAAGCGACTGATGTGCGCAATAAATCTCCTTCAATTGAAGCGATGGTACTTCCGTCAGCATAGGTAATTTCTGAGATAGAGGCAATATCCTTCACTTGTTTGACCAATTCCTCTGTTTGAGGCACCTTGACTTTGTCAAATAGAGCAACCCCATAGCCCATGGCCACACCCGCTCCCAAAAGACCTCCGATAAAGGCTAGAATGAAGAGAGTGTTGAAGGTCACTTTAAAAGCACTCAAAATCTTAGCAAAAATGGACCCTACCCTTTTGAGTTTGTTAGAAGAAGCTACTTTCTTATCAGTCTTTTTACTTGCTTGTTTTTTCTTCCATTTGGCAGTTAGTTGCTGGAAAAAATGCAGCATTTTTGTTTTTAATTCATTAATTCTTTCTTTCATGAATGTCCTCGCTTTCTCTATTATACCATAAAAGGGAAACTTTCAATAAAATAGCCACTTTCTTCCCTATTCCACTAGGCTATTAATCAAGTTTGTGATACAATAGGTAGAAACAATATTTTATAAAGGAGAAAAGACACATGCACATTTTTGATGAGCTAAAAGAGCGTGGTTTGATTTTTCAAACGACTGATGAAGAAGCTTTGCGTAAAGCCCTAGAAGAAGGTCAAGTTTCTTATTATACTGGCTACGATCCAACTGCTGACAGCCTTCACCTAGGCCACCTTGTCGCAATCTTGACCAGTCGTCGTTTGCAATTAGCAGGTCACAAACCTTATGCGCTCGTTGGCGGTGCTACAGGTCTCATCGGAGATCCGTCCTTCAAAGATGCTGAGCGTAGTCTCCAAACAAAAGACACAGTAGAGGGCTGGGTCAAGTCTATCCAAGGACAACTTTCTCGTTTTCTTGACTTTGAAAATGGGGAAAATAAAGCTGTCATGGTCAACAATTACGACTGGTTTGGCAGTATCAGCTTCATTGACTTCCTCCGTGATATCGGAAAATACTTCACTGTCAACTACATGATGAGTAAGGAGTCTGTGAAAAAACGGATCGAGACAGGGATTTCTTACACAGAGTTTGCCTACCAAATCATGCAAGGATATGACTTCTACGTCCTTAACCAAGAGCACAATGTAACCCTTCAAATCGGTGGTTCTGACCAATGGGGCAATATGACAGCTGGTACTGAATTGCTTCGTCGCAAGGCTGACAAGACTGGTCACGTGATCACTGTGCCACTCATCACAGATGCAACTGGTAAGAAATTTGGTAAATCAGAAGGAAACGCAGTATGGCTCAATCCTGAAAAGACTTCCCCATACGAAATGTACCAATTCTGGATGAACGTCATGGACGCTGACGCTGTTCGCTTCTTGAAAATCTTTACTTTCTTGTCACTCGATGAGATTGAAGACATCCGCAAACAGTTTGAAGCGGCGCCACACGAACGCTTGGCTCAAAAAGTCCTCGCTCGTGAAGTCGTGACTCTTGTCCACGGAGAAGAAGCCTACAAAGAAGCTCTTAACATCACAGAGCAACTCTTTGCTGGAAACATCAAAAACCTTTCTGTTAAAGAACTCAAACAAGGACTTCGTGGTGTGCCAAACTACCAAGTACAGGCAGACGAAAACCACAATATCGTGGAACTCCTCGTGTCATCTGGTGTGGTGAATTCCAAACGCCAAGCCCGTGAAGATGTTCAAAATGGAGCTATTTACGTCAACGGCGACCGTATCCAAGACCTTGACTATGTCTTGAGTGACACAGATAAGTTAGAAAACGAACTAACTGTTATTCGCCGCGGGAAGAAAAAATACTTCGTTCTTACATACTAAAAAAGCAGACTGGAGGCATTTGCCATCCAGTCCTTTTTTTGCTAGACTAAAACTATGAATACAAACCTCAAACCAAAACTCCAGCGCTTTGCTGCCGCAACTGCCTTTGCCTGCCCTATCTGCCAAGAAAATCTGACCTTGGTAGAAACCAGTCTCAAGTGTAGCAATCGCCATTCTTTTGACTTGGCAAAATTCGGCTATGTCAATCTAGCACCGCAAATCAAGCAATCTGCCAACTACGACAAGGAAAGCTTCCAAAACCGCCAAGAAATCCTAGAAGCTGGTTTTTATCAGGCTATCTTAGAAACCATCTCAGACCTGCTTGCAAGACTAGAAACTGCCAAAACTATCTTGGATATCGGTTGTGGCGAAGGATTTTACTCTCGTAAACTCCAAGAAAGTCATCCTGACAAAACCTTCTACGCCTTTGATATTTCCAAAGATTCCGTTCAAATCGCTGCCAAGAGTGAACCCAACTGGGCGGTCAACTGGTTTGTCGGTGACCTGGCTCGTCTTCCTATAAAAAACGCCAGCATGGATATTCTGCTTGATATCTTTTCCCCTGCCAACTATGGTGAATTTCGCCGCGTTTTATCCCAAAACGGTATCTTAATTAAGGTCGTTCCTACTGAAAATCACCTCAAAGAAATCCGTCATATGGTGCAAGACCATCTGACAAAGAAGGACTATTCCAACCAAGATATCAAGGAACATTTCCAAGAACACTTCACCATCCAATCTAGTCAGATAGCTTCCTTAACCAAGCCTATCACACCCGAGCAACGCCAAGCTCTGCTTAGCATGACACCCCTACTCTTTAACATTGACCAGACCAAGATTGATTGGAGTCAACTGATAGAGATTACCATTGAAGCAGAGATTCTAGTTGGGAAAGCACTGTAAATAAATTTTTGAGATAAGATAAAGCCCGCAGCTCTTCTTGAGATGCGGGTTTAAATCACCATTTTTCAAGTATCTATCGGAAAAGGGGGAAAATTTTAACCTCACCATTTATTTTCGATTCGAAATAACAAATTTATCAATAAAAAGCAAGTGAAATGAGGCAAGTGTAATCCCCAAATAGCAGCCATGATAAGAGATATCTTGATGGGTAAGGGGAAAAAGAGTATTATTGCCCGTCAAGAGGCATGTCACAATCACAAATAGTATCCAGAATAAATCAGTCCATTTATATTTTGAAAAATATTTTTTCCACATATAAACACCTTCTTTCCTATAATCGTATTATAACACTTTGTGTAAGCGAATACAAGGAATTTGAGGTAATTTCTAAGTAGATTCTGAGGCTTAAAGGTAGTAAAATCAGCATTATTAAGTGCTGGTTTTTTGTCTGACGCTATACCCCATCCATAAGACTAGGTTATAGGGACTGAACACTAAGCTTTAAAAAAAGCTAGTTTATGAAGTTTAGCGATTGTTAGTTTCCCAAACTGTACTCTATTTTTATTTTTTAATCCCCAATAACTAAGGGCAAGTAATGCTACAACCCAAGCAAAAGTGATCCCCAAACTGTCAAAATTCAACTTGAAATCTGGTTCATTAAAGAAATCTACATAAACTCCTAAGAAGGTTGTATCCATAAATTTCTTAATTTCTGAGCTAACTTGAGAAAACATCGGCAAGAACGAGAGTCCAAGCATTGGAATCAAACCATAAACCTGAGCCTGAGTTTGTGTCTCTGAAATAACTCCGATCACTAAATTTAAGAGAATTGTACATAATGCTACCAGAGAAGCTACTACAAGGTATACAGGATAATCTTTTGCGAAATCCACTTCAACCATAATAGGGAAAGAAATAACTGAAGCCAAGGCAAAGATTACAGGATAAAACAACACGGAAACAAGATATTCTCCACGGCGAACTCCGCTTAAGATAAGAGTTTTAAAAATTCTTTTTTCTTTTTCCTCTGCAATAGAGTTTGAAATCATTGACCCAGAAGAAAATGAGAATGCCATTGTTAAAGAACTAAACAATAGTGTTTTCCCTTGAGTGCCATCTGTATTCATAAAATTTTGGAAGAGTAGAACAAGAAAGAATGGGAATACTACTTGTACCAAAGTGTTTTTGTTTGTTAATAATACTTGTGTCCTCAACCAGATAAGGGCTAAAATTCTCTTAAACATCTAATTTTTCTCCTGTCAATTTAATAAAAATATCTTCTAAAGTTGGTTCACATGAGTGAAGCGTCATCATTTTTTTATAATCTTCTTTCTGCAAGTCTTCGAAGCGCACTACTTTTTTAGTAGAGTCACTATAGGTTACTGCAACCTTTTTTTCCGTGTTGTATTTTTGGATAATTTCGCTTGGGCTTCCTTGTTCAATAAGATCACCTTTATTCAAAAGAGCTAGGTTATCACATAATAAAGTCGCCTCATTCATATCATGAGTAGTTAAGAAAATGGTTGTTCCTCTTTCCTTTAACTCCTTTAGTAATTTGTGAATCTTCTTTGAGGTGGTGGGATCTAACCCACTTGTAGGTTCATCTAAAAATAGAACTTTAGGATAATTGATTAAAGCACGAGCTAAAAGCATTCGTTGACGCATTCCTGTAGAAAGTTTCTCAGCTGGAGTGTCTTTACTATCATACAGACCAACTTGTTTTAGAATTTCTTCAATTCGAGATTTTGAAACTCCGTATAGTCTTGCAAACAGTAACAAGTTATTGTACAAACTTAATTTTTCGTAATAACCACTTGTGTCACCTACTAAACCTAACTCTTCAAAATCTGACGGAAGTAATTTTTGAGAATCTTTCCCTAATAATTCTGTCTTTCCGCTGTTAGCCTGTAGCTGTCCTGTCAGAATATTGATCATTGTTGTCTTCCCTGAACCAGATGGACCTAGGAATCCAAAAATTTCTCCTTCGTTTATTGAAAAACTAATTTGATTTAAAGCAATATTATCTCCAAATCGCTTTGTAACTCTTTCTACCTTAATCATTTTATTACCTCTTTCTAATGATAAATTGTATTTTAGAAACTTCACTCACTCCCATCGGTTATGTCAACAACTCTAATTCTAGGCTTTAAGTTGGAGTCCAGTTTGATTTCCCTCATTTCATTTGGAAGCAAGAGAACTAATTTTAGCAACTTCTCATCAAGTGTTACTTTACATAGGCGTCTGCTATCTAGACTATTTTTTATAATCAGATAATTCTTCTTGACAAACTTTTCATCCATATAATAGTCAATTGTTTTTACCATATTTTCCTCCCGCCTGCTAATCTCCATCCCATTAAATAGGAATGTTTCTAGCATTGCGCTCTTCTTAACTTATTTACAATAACAGTATATACCTTACGAGAGTAAAAAAACAGGACATTTATGTCCACTGACATTTATGTCCTGTTTTATATTGAAATTATGAAAAATCCTTATTTTTTTCCTCTATCACTCGATTTTTAAAATTCATGTCATTCAAAAATTCTGCTCCGTTAATAGCTTTTTCATAGTATTGTAGGGCTTTTTCTTTATCTTTTTCTCCGTATAAGTAATATTTTGCTTCAATGAAGTCTACAGTTGGTTTTAAACTAGTATCTTCGATGTCAATCATAATTTCTCTTAAAATGCTCAATATTTCAGGTATAAATTCATGATAATCGATGTCAAGCTGATAAAGGACTAAACCTATTAGCACCCTTTGAAG
This sequence comes from Streptococcus sp. NPS 308, assembly GCF_002355895.1. NCBI lineage: Bacteria > Bacillati > Bacillota > Bacilli > Lactobacillales > Streptococcaceae > Streptococcus > Streptococcus sp. NPS 308. The sequence continues at coordinate 160,309 of NZ_AP017652.1, read as the reverse complement.
CAAGTGAATATAGTTTGTATCATCATAATTTGTTTGAGATACAATATTTAGACAAACTTTTTTTAAAGTTATTTCATCTCGTTCTGCATTAACCGCTAAAGATAAAAAATACAAGTACAATAGTAGTAGATCATTTGTCGAATATTCTGTTCGCAGCATTGTTTGCTCAAAATACTCCTCAATTAAACCTTCCCCAAATTCAGCGTTTTCAGAAACATATACATCATCAATGGCTTGTAGGACTTCAACTGCTACTTGCTCATCTTCAGGTAGTTGGTCATAAAAGCGTTCCTGAATTTCCTCAAAGATTTCCTCACGTTGACGAATTTTTTCTTCATCTCCATGAATAGATTGACGAATCAATTTCGTTTTTAGTTTTAAATACTCTTTAGGAACAATTAACAAGCCCTCGTCAATTAGCTGAGATATTGAAACTCCCAATACTTTGGCTATATAGTCTAGTTTCGCTAAACTGGGCAAGTTATTTCCTATTTCAATTCGGCCCAACTGACGAACAGTCAGTTCTTTTTCATCTCCACAAAAGGCTTCCCTACTCAATCCCTTTTCAGTCCGTAAGGTACGAATCCGTTTCCCAATTTCTAAATTACTCATAATAAGCCTCTTCAAATTCTAATTTGATATTCAAACAACTACTTGTATACATTCCTATTTTAACATACTTTCTTACAATTTTCAGATAAAAATAATGATAACTAATAGTTTTAAGCCACCACTCTATATAACTGACCCATTTTAATATAGTATCTGAGGTCTATCTCTACTCAAGTATTCAAAAAAGCGAGTTTCAATTGAAATTCGCTTTTTACAAAATGTATTAGTATGAATTTGTATCTTAGTTCAAGTGCCAGATATCTTCGTTGTACTGAGCGATTGTACGGTCAGATGAGAAGAATCCTGCTTTAGAAATGTTAACGATGACTTTATCCAACCATGCGTCACGGTCTTCGTAGTCAGCAAGCATTTGCTCTTTGACTTTGATGTAGTCTTCCAAGTCTAAGAGAGTCATGAACCAGTCTTTGTTGATCAATTCGTTGTAAAGACGTTCCAAGCGTTCTTTCTTACCTACTGCAAGAACAGCGTCGCTGACGATGAAGTCAACCAATGGTTTGATGGCTTCACGAGCGTAGAATTCGCTTGATTTGTAAGCTGCCTTTGCATAAAGGTCGATAACAGTTTCTGAATCTTCACCAAAGATGTAGATGTTGTCGTCGCCAACCAACTCAGCAATTTCTACGTTAGCACCGTCCATAGTACCGAGAGTCAAAGCTCCGTTCAACATGAATTTCATGTTACCAGTACCTGAAGCTTCTTTAGAAGCAAGTGAGATTTGTTCTGAGATATCACATGCTGGGATAAGGAAGCTTGCTGCAGTAACGTTGTAGTTTTCAACCATCACTACTTGCAAGTGTGGTGCTACTGCTGGGTCATTTGCAATGACTTCTGACAAGCACAGGATCAAGTGGATGATGTCTTGAGCGATTGTGTAGGCAGGAGCTGCTTTACCACCAAAGAATACTGTGATTGGACGAGCAGGGATGTTACCAGCCTTGATGTCCAAGTATTTGTGAATCACATACAAAGCGTTCATTTGTTGGCGTTTGTACTCGTGAAGACGTTTGATTTGGATATCAAAGATAGAGTTTGTATTGATTTCCACACCTTGATGTTCTTTCAAGTGTCGAGCCAATTTACGTTTGTTGTGAGCCTTGATTTCTTCAAGTTTTGCTTTAAGGGCTGCTTTATCTTCGTAAGACAAGAGTTTTTCAAGTTCATCCGCTTCATGGTGCCAACCACGTCCAATAATTTCATCCAAGTAGTGAGACAAGCGTGGGTTAGCATGCATGAGCCAACGACGGAAAGTAATACCGTTTGTTTTGTTGTTGAATTTTTCTGGGTAGATGTCGTAGAAAGCTTTCAACTCAGAGTTCTTCAAGATTTCAGTGTGGAGTGCTGCTACCCCGTTAACACTGTATCCGTAGTGGATATCCATGTGAGCCATGTGAACACGTCCGCTCTCATCGATGATTTGAACAGCTGGGTCTTTGTATTCTGCTTTAACACGACGGTCCAATTCTTTGATGATTGGTACCAAGTGAGGAACCACTTCTTCCAAAAATTCAAGAGGCCATTTTTCAAGGGCTTCAGCAAGGATGGTGTGGTTCGTGTAGGCAGTCATGCTACGAACGATAGAGATTGCTTCATCAAGTTCGATACCACGTTCAGTCAAAAGACGGATCAATTCAGGGATCACCATTGATGGATGAGTATCGTTGATTTGTACAACTGCGTAGTCCGCAAGGTCATGCAAGTTGCTTCCTTTTTCGATTGCTTCATCGATGATCAATTGCGCACCGTTTGAAACCATGAAGTATTGTTGGAAGATACGGAGCAATTCACCTTGACGGTCACTATCATCTGGGTAAAGGAAAAGTGTCAAGTTGCGAGCGATGTCTGTCTTGTCAAAGCTGATACCATCTTCGATGATAGAAGAATCAACTGAATCCAAGTCAAACAAACGCAAGCGGTTCTTAGTAGCAGTCTTGTAACCAGGAACATCAAGGTCGTAAAGAGTTGATGTCAAGGTAAAGTGTGCAAATGGCACTTGGTAGCTACGGCTTGAACGAACCAACCAGTTTTGCTCTGTCAACCAAGCGTTAGGAATGGTTTCTTGTTGGTTGTTTTTAAGAACTTGTTGGAAAAGACCGTAGTGGTAGTTCAAACCAACACCGTCACCGTTCAAACCAAGAGTAGCGATTGAGTCGATAAAGCAGGCTGCCAAACGTCCCAATCCACCGTTCCCTAGAGAAGGTTCCAATTCTACTTCTTCGATTTCGATCAACTCTTTACCGGCATCAGCAAGTTCTTTTTTCACATCGTCGTAAAGACCAAGGTTGATCAAGTTGTTTGACAAGAGTTTACCAATCAAAAACTCAGCTGAGATGTAGTAAACTTTCTTCTTGCCAGTGTTGACTGGTTTTTGGCTACTAGCAAGCTTGCTGTAGTTGAGAAGAGCAAGGTAAAGCTCTTCGTTACTACATTCTGCAATGGTTTTATTGTAACGTTTTTGTACAAATTCTTTTAGTGGTAACATTTTTGTGTCTCCTGATAATGTCTTATTTCTTTAATTCTACCAAATTCTCATTGATTCGGCGATAAATTGTAGTCAAGTCAAGCAAATTGTCCTCGACAGCTGGTGTCAATTGATCTTCAGTCATACGCCAAGACCAGTTTCCGCCAAGAGTAGATGGGTAGTTCATGCGAGCTGCCTCATCCAATTCTAGTAAATCTTGCATAGTGGCAATAGCCATGAAGCTCACTGATGAAAATACTGTGCGAAGCATTGCGTGTGGCACTGTTTCATACTCTTTACGGTTCGTGTAACGAGCCATGTACTCACGAGTTGGATCATCGATTTCATTACGGTACCAACCAAGAACCGTATTGTTATCGTGTGTTCCTGTGTACATAACAGAGTTGGCAGGTGCCAAGTGTGGGCTATCGATACTTTCATCTTCTGGATTGAAGGCAAATTGAAGAATCTTCATCCCTGGGAAGCCAGTACGTTCGCGCAACTCGATAACCTCATCTGTCATGAAGCCAAGGTCTTCTGCGATGATGTTCAGCTCACCAAGTTCTTCCTTAACGGCTGCGAAGAGTTTGTAGCCTGGACCTTTCACCCATTTACCAGGGGCCGCTGTATCGGAACCAGCAGGAATTTCCCAGTAAGATTCAAAGCCACGGAAGTGGTCGATACGAACAATATCGTAGATTTTGAAGCTTTCACGCAAGCGTTCAACCCACCATTTGTAACCGTCTTTGTCCATTGCTTCCCAGTCATAGATTGGGTTACCCCAAAGTTGACCAGTTGCAGAAAACTCATCCGGTGGACATCCAGCGATGCAAGTCGCCTTGCCGCTGGCATCTGTCTTGAAGAGGTGTGGATTTGCCCACATGTCGCTTGAATCTTCCGCAACGTAGATAGGCATGTCCCCAACGATCTCGATGTGGTTGTCGTTAGCGTATGCTTTCAATTTCAACCATTGTTGGAAGAAGAAGTATTGAGTTACACGGTGGTAAACCAACTTGTCTGCCAATTTCTCACGGTAGCTTTCAAGCGCTGAAGCTTTACGCTCACGAGCATCTGCATCTGGCCATTCTGTCCATGCTAGATTGTCAAAATGCTCTTTAATCGCCATATACTCAGCAAAGAGTTCAAGCCAGGCTTGGTTGTCTTGAGCAAATTTCTCAAACGCTTTGACATCTCCCACTTCCAAGAAACGTTTGACCGCCTTCTCCAAAAGAGGGCGACGTGCATAATAAATCTTAGCATAGTCAACTTCTGCAGGATTGTTACCAAAGTCAACTCCTTCAAGATCACTAGCTTCCAACAAGCCTTGCTCTACCAAGATATCAAGGTCGATAAAATGCGTATTTCCAGCAAAGGCTGAGAATGATTGGTATGGAGAATCTCCATAGCTTGTTGTCCCAAGAGGGAGGATTTGCCAGTAACGTTGCTTGGTACGAACCAAGAAATCAACGAAATCATAGGCGCTTTGGCCAAATGATCCAATCCCGTGAGCTCCTGGAAGAGAAGAGATGTGCATCAACACACCACTCTGACGTTTTTTCATAATAGCACCTCATGTATTTTTGTAATAAAACGTTGCGCAAATCAAGGCGCAAACGTTTGCGTCGGTTTAAGTATAACGTATTTCAAAAACAAATGCAAGCGGTTCTAGAAACTTTTTTTGATTTCTTTTTCTTTGAATGAATCTTGGTTCCACTGTTATTTTATGAAACGAAGACTTTTCTTATAAAGTTTTTCTAATTTAAGATAGTTGAAAATAAAAATATCCTCATTTTTTCTAAGAAATCAGCCTAATCAATGCAATCGTTTCCCTTGTACGTTTTCAAATCAAGAAAAAGAAAACCTTTCAGTTTCTTCCTATATAAAAGCATTGAAAAATGTTTGAAACCTTAAAATTTTTTTAAATTTTTTTCTAAAAAAGCTTGCAACCGTTTTCTATTTGTGTTATACTAGGTTCGTAAAAGAAAACGTTTGCGTTTTCTCATCAAATTATTTTTGTTATTCTTTAGGAGGAATACACTATGTCATCTAAATTCATGAAGAGCGCTGCTGTGCTTGGAACTGCTACTCTTGCTAGCTTACTTTTGGTAGCTTGCGGAAGCAAAACTGCTGATAAACCAGCTGATACTAGCTCATCTGAAGCAAAAGAAATCACTCTTTACGTTGAAGACCAGTATAAAGCCTACGCTGAAAAAGTTGCTGCAGCTTATGAAAAAGAATCAGGTACAAAAGTTAACATCAAATCTGGTGACCAACTTGGTGGACTTGACAAACTTTCACTTGATAACCAATCAGGTCAAGCTGCTGACGTTATGATGGCACCATACGACCGCGTAGGTAGCCTTGGTACTGACGGACAACTTTCAGAAGTTACATTGAGCGACGGTGCTAAAACAGACAATGCTACTAAGTCTCTTGTAACAGCTGCTGACGGAAAAGTTTACGGTGCTCCTGCAGTTATTGAGTCACTTGTTATGTACTACAACAAAGACTTGCTCAAAGAAGCTCCAAAAACATTTGCTGAATTGGAAGAACTTGCAAAAGATAGCAAATACGCTTTCGCTGGAGAAGATGGCAAAACTTCAGCATTCTTAGCTGACTGGACAAACTTCTACTACGCATACGGACTTCTTTCTGGTAACGGAGCTTACGTATTTGGTGATAACGGTAAAAATCCTAAAGACATCGGTCTTGCTAACGATGGAGCAATCAAAGGTATCGAATACGCTAAGTCTTGGTACGAAAAATGGCCTAAAGGTATGCAAGATGGAACAGCTGCTGGAAACTTGATCCAAACTTCATTCCAAGAAGGTAAAACAGCTGCTATCATCGATGGTCCTTGGAAAGCTCAAGCATTCAAAGATGCTAAAGTAAACTACGGTGTTGCTACTATCCCAACTCTTCCAAACGGAAAAGAATACTCAGCATTCGGTGGTGGTAAAGCTTGGATCATCCCATCAAGCACTAAGAACCTTGAAGGCGCACAAAAATTTGTAGACTACCTTGTATCAACTGAACAACAAAAAGCATTCTACGAAGCAACTAACGAAATCCCAGCTAACACTGAAGCACGTGCATATGCTGAAGGCAAAAACGATGAGTTGACTACAGCTGTTATCAAACAGTTCAAGAATGCTCAACCAATGCCAAACATCTCACAAATGTCAGCAGTTTGGGAACCAGCTGCAAACATGCTCTTTGACGCTGTAAGTGGTAAGAAAGATGCTAAGACAGCTGCTAACGATGCTGTTACATTGATCAAAGAAACAATCAAACAAAAATTTGGTGAATAATTGAATTCGTTACAAGGGGGGGAGAATACAAGTCCCCCTTTGATTTTATAAATTTACGAATGATTGCAGTTGCCTATCTAGTGATTGGAGACAAACTTCAATCTCGTATCCTATGAAAGGAGTATTCATGGAAAACCAACAACCTAGCAAAGCAGCCTTGCTTTCAGTGATTCCTGGGTTAGGGCAAATTTACAACAAACAAAAGGTCAAAGGTTTTATTTTTCTTGCTGTAACGCTCGTTTTTGTCCTTTATTTTCTAGCCCTTGCTGCGCCTGAATTGCACAATTTGATCACTCTTGGTGACAAACCCGGTCGCGACAATTCACTCTTCATGCTGATTCGTGGTGCCTTCCACTCAATTCTTGTTGCTGTTTATGTGCTCTTCTACTTCTACAATATTAAAGACGCACATACAATTGCTAAACGCATCAACAACGGAATTCCTGTCCCACGTACTTTTAAAGATATGATCAAAGGTATTTATGAGAATGGTTTCCCTTACCTCTTGATCATCCCATCTTACGTCGCTATGACATTTGCGATTATCTTCCCTGTTGTGGTAACATTGATGATCGCCTTTACCAACTATGACTTCCAACACTTGCCACCAAACAAATTGTTGGACTGGGTTGGTTTGACGAACTTTACAAATATCTGGAGCTTAAGCACCTTCCGTTCAGCCTTCGGTGCCGTTCTTTCTTGGACCATCATCTGGGCCTTGTCTGCTTCTACTTTGCAGATTGTGATTGGTATCTTCACAGCGATCATTGCTAACCAACCATTTATCAAAGGAAAACGTATCTTTGGTGTTATTTTCCTTCTTCCTTGGGCTGTTCCAGCCTTCATCACTATCTTGACCTTCTCAAACATGTTTAACGATAGTGTCGGAGCGATCAACACTCAAGTATTGCCTATCTTGGCTAAAGTCCTTCCTTTCCTTGACGGAGCACTTATCCCTTGGAAAACAGACCCAACTTGGACGAAGATTGCCTTGATTATGATGCAAGGTTGGCTAGGATTCCCATACATCTACGTTTTGACTTTGGGTATCTTGCAGTCTATCCCTAACGACCTCTACGAAGCGGCTTACATCGATGGTGCCAATGCTTGGCAAAAATTCCGCAACATCACTTTCCCTATGATTTTGGCTGTTGCAGCACCAACATTGATCAGCCAATACACCTTTAACTTTAACAACTTCTCTATCATGTACCTCTTCAATGCTGGAGGACCTGGTAGTGTTGGTGGTGGAGCCGGTTCAACTGATATCTTGATCTCATGGATTTACCGTTTGACTACAGGTACATCTCCTCAATACTCTATGGCGGCAGCTGTTACCTTGATTATCTCTATCATTGTCATCTCTATCTCTATGATTGCATTCAAGAAACTACACGCATTTGATATGGAGGACGTCTAAGATGAATAACTCAATCAAACTCAAACGTAGACTGACTCAAACTCTCACTTACCTCTACTTGATCGGCCTTTCAATCGTGATTATCTATCCACTTTTGATTACCATTATGTCAGCCTTCAAGACTGGTAACGTTGTAGCCTTTAAATTAGATAGTAACATTGACTTTAGCTTTGCCAACTTCCAAGGACTCTTCACAGAAACCTTGTACGGCACTTGGTACCTCAATACGTTGATCATCGCCTTTATTACCATGGCTGTTCAAACAAGTATCATCGTCCTTGCTGGTTATGCCTACAGCCGTTACAATTTCTTGGCTCGTAAACAAAGTTTAGTCTTCTTCTTGATTATCCAAATGGTGCCAACTATGGCCGCTTTGACAGCCTTCTTCGTTATGGCCCTTATGTTGAACGCCCTTAACCAAAACTGGTTCCTCATCTTCCTCTACGTTGGTGGAGGTATCCCGATGAACGCTTGGTTGATGAAAGGCTACTTCGACACAGTACCAATGTCTCTAGACGAATCTGCAAAACTAGATGGTGCAGGACACTTCCGCCGCTTCTGGCAAATTGTTCTCCCACTTGTTCGCCCAATGATCGCTGTACAAGCTCTCTGGGCCTTCATGGGACCTTTCGGGGACTATATCCTCTCTAGTTTCTTGCTTCGTGAGAAAGAATACTTTACTGTTGCCGTTGGTCTCCAAACCTTCGTTAACAACGTGAAAAATATGAAGATTGCCTACTTCTCAGCAGGTGCTATCCTCATCGCCCTTCCAATCTGTATTCTCTTCTTCTTCCTACAAAAGAACTTTGTTTCAGGACTTACAAGTGGTGGCGACAAGGGATAATTTATCCCCGCCACCCTTTTTCATTTTGGATCTTGTTTCTAAAGTTAAAAGATTAGACAGAAGACCGCAAATAGTAGCAAAATCAGCTTTTCAATAAGCAATTTATCTACTAGACTTGAAATAAAGCACATTTCTCTATATAATAATACTCATATAGAAAACACTTTTAGAAAGATGCCTATGCTTCCATATCCATTCTCGTATTTTACTAGTATCTGGGGATTTCGTAAGCCCCTGTCAAAACGTTTCGGACTTAACTGGTTTCAACTCCTCTTTACTAGCATTTTCCTCATCAGCTTGTCCATGGTTCCAATTGCCATTCAAAACAGCTCGCAGGAAACGTATCCACTGGATACCTTTATCGATAATGTCTACACACCCCTGACAGATGAAGCAATCATGGATTTGTCGGAGAATGCGCAGATAATAGATGGAAAACTGAGCTATGCTGGCACTAAAAATCAGCAAGCTTCTCTTCTGATTGGTCCAAGTCCAAGTAAGGAATTGCCAAAGGACTTGCAACTTCATTTTGATACGGAAGAACTCGTCATCAGTAAGGAAAATAAGGAACTGACCCGTATTCGCTACCACGCGATTCAAACTGAGAGTTTCCAGAGTAAGGAAGATCTGACCCAGGCCATTTCTAAAGATTGGTACCAACAAAATCGGGTCTATATCAGTCTCTTTCTCGTTCTTGGTGCAAGCTTCCTCTTTGGATTGAATTTCTTCATTGTCTCTCTTGGAGCTAGTCTCCTCCTTTATATCACCAAAAAATCACGCCTCTTTTCATTTAGGACTTTTAAAGAGTGCTACCATTTTATCTTGAACTGTTTAGGATTACCCACTCTGATTACGCTTATTTTGGGACTTTTTGGCCAAAATATGTCAACCCTTATCACTGTACAAAACATTCTTTTTGTTCTTTATCTGGTCACTATCTTTTACAAGACACATTTCCGTGATCCAGATTATCATAAATAGGAGATTTTTATGCCCGTGACGATTAAAGATGTGGCTAAAGCAGCAGGTGTATCACCTTCAACTGTTACCCGCGTCATTCAAAATAAATCAACGATTAGTGATGAAACCAAAAAACGAGTTCGCAAGGCTATGAAGGAGCTCAACTACCATCCCAACCTCAATGCTCGTAGCCTAGTTAGCAGCTATACTCAAGTTATTGGTTTGGTATTGCCTGACGACTCGGATGCCTTCTACCAAAATCCTTTCTTCCCATCTGTCCTACGAGGGATCGCCCAAGTCGCATCTGAAAACCACTATGCTATTCAGATCGCAACTGGTAAAGATGAAAAGGAGCGTCTCAATGCCATTTCTCAAATGGTCTACGGGAAACGTGTCGATGGCCTGATCTTCCTCTACGCTCAAGAAGAAGATCCACTGGTGAAGCTCGTAGCGGAAGAACAGTTTCCTTTCCTCATCCTCGGAAAATCCCTCTCGCCCTTTATCCCACTTGTCGACAATGATAATGTCCAAGCTGGTTTTGATGCAACTGAGTATTTCATCAAAAAGGGTTGCAGACGAATCGCCTTTATCGGAGGAACCAAGAAACTTTTCGTTACACAAGACCGTCTAAAAGGCTACGAATTGGCACTCAAACAACACCAACTTTCGATTGATACGAACCTGACCTACTTTGCAAATGAATTTCTAGAAGAAAAGGGGTATCAATTTAGTAAGCGCCTCTTCAAACACGATCCGCAGATTGATGCCATCATCACAACCGACAGCCTTCTAGCTGAAGGGGTTTGCGACTACATCAGTAAACACCAATTAAATGTTCCCGTCTTGAGTTTTGACTCTGTTAATCCTCGACTCGACCTAGTAGCTTATGTTGACATCAATAGTCTTGAACTTGGACGAACATCATTTGAAACGATTTTGCAGATTATCAATGACGCGAAAAATAATAGACAGATTTGTTACCGGCAGTTGATTGCCCACACAATTATCGAAAAATAAAAACCAGCTCCAGAGCTGGTTTTTTCATGTCTAATTGTCTGTTTCTACAAATCGTCCTAGGATGTGGACATTTTCGGATACAGAGACGAAGGCTGTCGGGTCTACTTGTTTCATGATGTGTTTAAAATCATTAAACTCTGCTCGTGTGATAACGGTAATCAAGACTGCCTTTCTCTCATGATTATAGGTTCCTTCTGCATCGTGGATCATGGTTGCGCCTCGGTGCAATTTTTTATGGATTTTTTCGATTACCTTGTCAGGATTACTGGTCACAATCATGGCTTGCATCCGTTTTTGCTTGGTAAAGACCGCATCTGTCACACGACTGGAGACAAAAATGGTAATCATGGAGTAGAGGGCGTATTTCCAACCAAAGGTCAACCCAGCAATCAACATGATGGTCCCATTGACCAAGAAGGAAATACTACCGACATTCCTCCCCGTTTTCTTGCGAATGGTCAGGCTGACAATATCTGTACCTCCACTGGAAATACTATTGCGCAAAGCAAAGCCGATTCCCAAGCCCATGACAACACCCCCAAAGAGAGCATTGATAATGGGATCCTCTGTTAGAGTTACCACTGGCACAAACTGGATAAAAAGGGAACTCATGGATACCGTGATAAAGGTAAAAACCGTAAATTTATGTCCAATCTGATACCAAGCCAAAATCATCAGTGGGATATTAATGGCATAAAAGGTTGCGGATACGGGTAGTTGGAAACCAAACCAATGCGTACTCAAACTGGAGATAATTTGCGCCAAACCTGTCGCACCACTCGAATAAACATGCCCTGGTTGGAAAAAGAAATTGACCGCAACTGCTGATAGAAAACCGTATACTAGAGAAGCAGAAATCTTCTCATCATATTTTTCCTTAGAGATGCCCTGCAACACTCGTAACATCTTTATCTGATAAGCAAAGCGGCGCAGATAATAGCGCCACCGCTTAATTTGTTTTGCTTGTTTCATCTTCTTCTACTTGTAAGCTGAGTTCCTCTAGTTGTTTGAGAGCGACTGTTGATGGAGCTTGTGTCATTGGGTCGGTTGCCTTATTGTTCTTAGGAAAGGCAATGACTTCACGGATGTTTTCTTCGCCTGCTAAGAGCATGACAAAGCGGTCAAGCCCGAGAGCCAATCCACCGTGTGGTGGGAAACCATAGTCCATGGCTTCCAGAAGGAAACCGAACTGGTCATTGGCTTCCTCAGCTGAGAAACCAAGAGCCTGGAACATGCGTTCTTGAAGGTCTTTTTGATTGATACGAAGGCTACCACCACCCAGCTCATAACCGTTCAAGACGATATCGTAAGCAATGGCACGAACCTTAGCCAAATCACCTTCTAATTCGTGAGCTGTTTCATCCTGCGGAAGGGTAAATGGATGGTGGGCACTCATATAACGGCCTTCTTCTTCAGACCATTCAAACATTGGCCAATCAACCACCCAAAGGAAGTTGAATTTGTCGCTGTCAATCAAGCTGAGCTCTTTAGCAATACGACCACGAAGGGCACCAAGGGTTGCATTCGCCACTTCAAGTGTATCCGCCACAAAGAGAACCAAATCCTTGTCTTCTAAACCAAGGGCATTTGTCAACTCTGCTTGAATGTCCGTCAAGAACTTAGCAACTGGTCCGTTCAATTCTCCATCCACAACCTTGACCCAAGCAAGACCTTTGGCACCGTACTGCTTGGCTACTTCGGTCATCTTGTCGATGTCTTTACGTGAATAGTTGTCCGCAGCTCCTTTGACTACAATGGCTTTAACTGCAGGAGCTTCTGAAAAGACCTTGAAGTCCACATCCTTAACCACTGCTGTCAAATCCTGAAGCAACATCTCAAAACGCGTATCTGGTTTGTCAGAACCATAAAGGGCCATAGCATCGTCATACTTCATACGAGGGAATGGAAGCGTCACTTCAATTCCTTTTGTTTCCCTCATCACGCGCGCAATCAAGCCTTCTGTAATATCTTGGATTTCTTGCTCCGTAAGGAAGGAAGTTTCCAAGTCGACCTGGGTAAACTCAGGCTGACGGTCTCCACGCAAGTCCTCATCACGGAAACATTTAACGATTTGGTAGTAACGGTCAAAACCAGCATTCATCAAGAGCTGTTTTGTAATCTGCGGACTTTGAGGAAGGGCGTAAAAATGCCCTTTATTGACACGAGATGGCACCAAATAGTCACGCGCTCCTTCTGGTGTTGACTTAGAAAGGAAGGGTGTTTCCACATCGATGAACTCTAACTCATCCAAGTAGTTGCGGATAGAATGGGTCACCTTAGCACGAAGTTTAAGGTTTTCCAACATCTCTGGACGACGAAGGTCAAGGTAACGATAACGCAAACGTGTATCATCGTTTGCCTCAATCCCGTCTTTAATCTCAAATGGTGTTGTTTTAGCTGTATTGAGTACAGTAAGGGCTGTCACGTTCAATTCAACTGCTCCCGTCGCCAATTTATCATTGGCCTGTTCACGCGCAGCAACCTGACCCGTCACCTCGATGACAAACTCACTACGAAGGCTTTCAGCTGTTGCCATGACTTCAGCTGAGACCCTCTCGGGGTTGATGACCAACTGCATGATTCCTTCACGGTCACGAAGATCGATAAAGATCAAACCGCCCAAGTCACGCCGACGGGCAACCCAGCCTTTCAAGGTGATTTCTTGTCCGATGTGTTCCTCACGAACACGACCAGCATACATACTACGTTTCATTTCTTCTCTCCTCTTTTATTCTGTTACTATTTTACCATAAAAGCGCAGGCTCTTCATGAAAATCAGCAGAAAAGTTTGATTGTCTGTAAAAATCAAAACGAAGAGCTAAAAAATCGTGACAACATCAAAAAATCCGATGAAGATGCCATCGGATTTTCTTATTTTGATTCTTGGCCTTCTTTGCGTTTTTCTGCGATTTCAGCCGCTTTTTTAGGCAGAACAATCGCTGTTGCATAGGCCGTCGCAAAGCGCATGATTCCTGCAATAGGTGCAAAAATCACTGCTAGATTGTTGTAGAAGAAATCGCCTTTAAAGGCATAGGCAAGCCCCCCGATAATAAAGAAGAGAACGACTGCCTGTATCACTGCTAATAAAATTACTCGTTTCATGTGACCTCCTGACTCTATTATAGCATGAGTATCATCAAAAAGCCGATTAAATTATTCAAAGCATGTAAAGAAATGCTATAAAGAAGTCCTTTTCGGCTCACATAAGCCAGTCCTAAACTCAATCCCAGACTAGCATAGACGAAAAACTGTTGCAAAGTCCCTGGAAAATGAATCAAGGCAAAGAGCACACTTGATACAAGGAGAAACAGAGCTGTCTGTTTACTATTAGTCTGCTTAGGAAAGAGATAGCGCGCTAACATCCCTCTAAAAATCAGTTCTTCCGTCAGAGGAGCAAAGACTACCACCATAAAGAATCCAAATACAGGCTGTGCGACTGTCAGTTGAGATACGATTTGTTGATTGACCGACGGATCATCTGGCAAAAAGAACTGGGCCGTAATCGCCACTAGCAAAACCAGGGTAGGCAACCAGATATAACGATTAAAAGCAGTCGTCTGGATGCTAACCTTTTCTGTCTGATACCATCTGTAAACTCCATAAACATAGGCCCCTGACAGGGCGACATAAAGTGGTAAGACTCCAAAGATCGAAGCCCCTAGTCCAAGAGCTGACAACGCCATACTCTGAACCAGACCATAACCAAAGAAAAAGGATAGAACAGCTAGAAGAAACCAGCCAAGATTTTTAAGTATTTTCATAAAGATCTCCTATTTGAAATAACGTTTTACCATAGGTAATTGCATCACATTGATATAAATATGGATCGCTCCTACAAGCAAGAAGGCTAGTAACTGAATCTCTCCTGTCAATAAAGAAAAGATACCAATCAAAAAATAGAGACCTGGTAAGACATACTGATTTAATTGGAATAAAATTCGAAAACTTTGTTCCAAATTAGCCTGACGCTCCCCTTCATCATAGGAGTTTACGTAGTCCAAGACATCCTTTGGTGTAGAGAAGAATTCCAAATCAAACTGACGAACGATTGCAATGGTCTTATAGAGATATTTTTGAGCATTGAAAACCAACACTAATGCCAAAAAAGAAAGAGATAAGGTTAGGTGGCTTACATTTAGTACAATTACTTCACTTCCTGAAATGAATAGAGCCAAAAAAATCGCTACGCTTGCACTATTAAAAGCAATAGTTCCAAACTCGAGATTACGATACATTTGTACATAATAGGTTTCATTCAGATCATCATCCATTTCCTCTTGATACAAGGAGTGAAATTTTCTGCTTTTCTTTAAGAAATCGAAAGTCAAAAACATACTAATGAAACCTAACAGTAAACAAATAGATGATATCCATGGAATCACGGTTTTGACATCTAAAATGCTTCCATAGTTTTCGGTATAGGCCTTAAACATCCCTGCAAGCATGCCCAAGAAGCCTCCCAAGATCAAAGCCATTAAAAATAACAATTCACGTTTCTTTTTCATATTCAACCTCTTTCTAAACTAAACCAATCCAACTAACCATTGACCAAAAGCTTTCCCTGATTCGAAGATAGCGGTCAAGCCTTCTGTTCCAAGTGACACCAAAATCAAACAAACAGCAAGTAAGAGAATAGCTTGGTTTCTAGCTTTTTTTGCTCCATCCCCCAAGGGTTCATTGCCAAGCCAACCTGCTAGATAGGCATAGAGAGTTACTGTTATAATCCCAATCTCCGTAGAAGAGAGAAACAACAAGACTGTCACCAAACGAACGATATTGGCTTGAATGTTAAAATAATTTCCTAAACCTGCACAAACACCCGCAAGTTCTTTGTGCTCAGTATCGACTTGAAAACCCGCTAAAAACTCTTTCATATTCATTCTCCTTTTTCACTTGCTAAATTTTTTGATTTCTTTTCAATCCAGTCAACTACTGGGATGAGAGCAAAGTAAACCCAAATAAATTGGTCACTTTGATAGGAACTAAACCAGCCTAATTCTATCCCAATCAGTAAAAACACACTGACTAATAGAACTATGGCAACTACATAATAGATTACTTTATACTTGTTCATCACTCATCCTCCTCTAAGCGAAAGACCGATTCAACTGGCTCATGGAATATCTGAGCAATCTTCAGGGCAATGACGATGGATGGCGTGTACTCATCCCGCTCAAGCAAGCTGATAGTTTGCCTGGACACGCCAGCTAGTTTGGCAAGTTCGGTCTGATTGAGGCCATCGCGAGCCCGAAGCTCTTTTAGACGATTTTTTAGCATGTCTTTTTTCTCCTTTGTTCTTATCTTGATTTCATTGTAACACATCTTTTTATTTTTGACAAGCATATTTGTCAAAAAGTTTATGATTTTTGTCATTTTGTAAAAGAAAAAGGTCAGGAATAAGGTCCTGACCAGTTTTTCTACTATTAAAAGCCTAATTTTTCAAAGATTTCTGAGAAATTTTGATTGATAGCATCGAGTGACACTTGAACTTCTTCTCGAGTTTGGTTATTCTTGACCTTGACTTGTCCGCTTTCGACTTCAGTTTCACCTAGAGTAATGAGCGCCTTAGCCTCAAAGACGTCGGCTGACTTAAATTGAGCTTTGAGTTTACGATTGAGGTAATCACGCTCTGCTTTGAAACCTTGTTGGCGAAGGGCTTGTACCAATTCCAATGCCTTGACATTTGCTCCGTCACCCAAGACTGCGATATAGACATCTAGAGAGTTCTCGATAGGAAGGGCAACCCCTTGCTTTTCAAGGATGAGAAGCAGGCGCTCTACACCAAGTCCAAAACCAAATCCAGCAGTTTCAGGACCACCAAAGTAGGCAACCAGACCATCGTAGCGACCACCCGCACAGACCGTCAAGTCATTGCCCTCGATTTCTGTGATGAACTCGAAAATCGTGTGGTTGTAGTAGTCCAGACCACGAACCATATTGGTATCGATGATATAGTCTACACCCAGATTTTCCAACATCTGACGCACAGCATCAAAATGAGCTTGACTTTCTTCATCAAGGAAGTCCAAGATAGACGGCGCATTCTCCACAGCTACCTTGTCTTCTTTCTCCTTAGAGTCCAAGACACGAAGAGGATTTTCCTCCAAGCGACGTTGGCTATCCTTAGACAAGGTCTCCTTGAGCGGTGTTAAATAATCAATCAAGGCTTGACGGTAAGCCGCACGGCTCTCAGGATTTCCAAGAGTGTTGAGGTGTAGTTTGACACCTTGGATGCCGATTTCTTTCAAGAAATGAGCTGCCATAGCGATGGTTTCCACATCGGTAGCTGGATTGCTAGAGCCAAAACACTCAACACCGATCTGGTGGAACTGGCGCAAACGACCTGCTTGCGGACGCTCATAACGGAACATAGGTCCCATGTAATAGAACTTACTTGGCTTTTGCACTTCAGGAGCAAAGAGTTTATTTTCCACATAGGAACGGACAACGGGCGCAGTTCCTTCTGGACGGAGGGTGATATGGCGGTCACCTTTGTCGTAAAAATCGTACATTTCCTTGGTTACGATATCGGTTGTATCTCCGACAGAGCGACTGATAACCTCGTAATGCTCAAAAATAGGCGTGCGCACTTCTGCATAGTTGTAGCGCTTGAAAATCTCACGGGCAAAGCCCTCAACGTACTGCCATTTGGCAGACTCAGCAGGCAAAATATCCTGCGTTCCTTTTGGTTTTTGTAATTTCATAGGGTATCCTCTTTTAACTTAATAGTATTATTTTACCATAAATAGAGGGATTAAAACAGTGAGAAAAAAATTAGGATTTAGATATCATTTTTGAGATTAATAACTGTCAAAAGAATAGCTAGCAAGGAAAGACCAACAAATAGCATCCAAGTCAACTGTATATTCCATACAGCTATAAGTGAAAAACAAGCTGTTCCCACAGGTATGGATAAGGTAAACAATAAACCTAAAAAATTACTGGTACGAGCTAGAACATCTGGAGCTAGATTTTTCATGAGCATGGCACTAATCTTTGGTTGAACTTTACCAGACACATACAGAGTTGAAAAGAGAAATAGTAAAGCAAGTACGACTTGATTGAATACATTAGCTAGACCAATTAGACTGAGTCCTACGGTCGCCCACATCATCAATCTAGGCAAAGACTGCTTCCCAAAATAATCATTGCCCGTAAGGCTACTGATGATGATTGCTACTAAAACACAGAATTGATTGATAAATAGTGCCTCTGTGTAAGAAAAATTCAAGAGAGAATGGCTCAAAAAGAAGATGTTATAGATGCTTCCTAAAGCCCCACCCAAGGCATTAATAAGCAAGACAGCAAAGATCATGAAACCAAAGTTTTTCTGTCCACCTTTAAGAAAAACGAGACGTAAATTTCGGTAAATTGTTAGGAACTGGTCTTTGATAGAAAGCTTCTCATTTTTTAGGTTTTCACCATCAGCAGATGACATTGACAGACTCAATTTGCTTTTTCCTAAAAAGAGAATAAAGGCTGATACTAGGAAAAAGCAGGCATTGATTCCCGCAACAAGGGAAAAATTGTTGACCGATAGACCTAAGAGCCAAACTCCAAAAGCTTGACCACCAATAGCTGAAATATATGTGATAAACTGGGAAAAAGAATAAGCTTCCATCAGATCCTCTTCAGCTACTTTTTCCTTAACGAGAGGCATGCGCAAACCACCAGCAAAATCACTGATCACATCACTGATGACATTGATCAAACACAGGCTAGAAAAGGCAAAGAGACTAGCTTGCTGAACAACTAGGGCTGCTAGAAAAAATAAAACCGCCTGAAACAAACCGCTATAGACCATCCATTTGACCTTGTCCCTCGTATAATCTGCCCGAATCCCTACAAAAACTGTAAAGAGAGTCGGAAGAATCATGACAATATTCGCCATAGCAACAGCAAAAGAGGCTTGTGGCAAGGTCGATGCATAAACGATAAATACCAGGTTAAAAATCGAAGCACCAAAGGCATTGAAGAAGCGCGACAAAGTCAAGAGTCGATAAGCTTGATTTCTAAACAATAGTTTCATAGGTAATCTCCCTTCTTGTTCTAATCCCTATATGAAGTATGACTATAGTATAGCACTTAGAAATTGAAAGGGAAAACTTTTGAATATATGCAACAAATAAAAAACGATAGAACTTCTTTAATGGCCTGAGAGAGATCAAGAGTTCTATCGCTTCAAATTTTAAATTATTTTCTTACCTTGCAGATATTCAAGCATCAGTCGTTTTTCTATAGTATTCGGCAGATTTGTTACAGCCAAGCATCTCAAAAATATGGACAGCATCCTCCATC
The DNA here is from genome assembly GCF_002355895.1 of Streptococcus sp. NPS 308. Classification (NCBI taxonomy): domain Bacteria; kingdom Bacillati; phylum Bacillota; class Bacilli; order Lactobacillales; family Streptococcaceae; genus Streptococcus; species Streptococcus sp. NPS 308. Next base: position 141,368 of record NZ_AP017652.1, on the reverse strand, counting down.
TTTTTCTGACCTTCCTTGACTCTGCCCTGCTTGCTATCAAGGAGACCTTCTGCCCACAAATAGACAATTCGGAAATAGGTCTCGTTTTCCTTGTAGAAATGCTCTTCGATAACACGTTTAAAATAATAGGCATTGGTAAATTCTTCACATTCAATGCTGGCTAAAAAACCATTCAGTAGCATGGTGTGAAATAGGTGCCGATTTCCCTTCATTTCCGTTAGAAAATCAGATTTTCGGACCATTTCTCGTACATATCTAGTAAAAAGAGAGACAGATAAGAGTGGGGAACTAACTGAGAACAAATTGAGTTCATAGTTCCCCCAAATCTCGGTAGAAAATAGGTAATCATGAAGGACTTCCCCTTCCTCTGTTGTTAACTCTACCGTTTCATCCATGCTCTTCATATAAGACTTGATCATAATGGCATTTAGAATATGTTTCTGTTTGTTTTGAGAATTAGCATACTTTTGATACTCCTTGCGATACAAGTCCTCGAGAGGTGCTATGTTCTTTGGATCCAAGATATCTGTGATTTCTTTTCTCAACTCAGAATCTGCATCATACTGAAAACCTCTCGCCAGAAAGAGGATTTCCTCTACACTGGCAGATATATTTTCTAGGGCAAACAGAAACTTTTCCACCGAAAGCTCACTCTGACCTGTTTCAAATCGGGACAACATAGACGGAGAAAATTGTCCCCCAGTTGCTTGTCTCAGCGAGATATTTCTTGACTCTCGTAATTGTCTAAAGACCTTTCCAATCTGCTCCATAGACTTCTCCTTAATTCGGTGTTTTATTTATGTTATCATATTTTTTCAGAAAATTCATCAAAAACTTGCCAAATTGTCAGAATTATGAGAAAATAGAGGATATTTATCAAGTGGAGGGACTGTTATGAGAGACGATATCAAAATCAATGACCGCGCTTTAGCCTTGCAAGACCAAATTATCGAAAAACTAGAGAAGGTTTTTGATACAGATGTGGAATTGGATGTTTACAATCTAGGGCTGATTTATGAAATCAATCTGGATGAAACGGGTCTCTGTAAGATTGTCATGACCTTCACCGATACTGCCTGTGATTGCGCCGAAAGTTTGCCTATCGAAATCGTCGCAGGTCTGAAACAAATCGAGGGTATCGAAGATGTCAAGGTTGAAGTTACCTGGTCGCCTGCCTGGAAGATTACACGAATTAGTCGCTACGGACGTATTGCCCTTGGACTGCCACCTCGTTAAGCAGGCAAATCACTTTTGAAGATAAAAAGAAGCAAGCCGAAGATGGCTTGCTTTTTGATACTCAATGAAAATCAAAGAGCAAACTAGGAAACTAGCCGCAGGCTGTACTTGAGTACGGCAAGGCGACGTTGACGTGGTTTGAATTTGATTTTCGAAGAGTATGAGTTTATTTTTTACCTGACTTGTCCATATTCCAGAAGTCTGTCACGGCTCCGCGTGAAGCAGATGATACGATATGGGCGTATTTACCGAGGACACCACGGCTGTAAAGTGGTGGCAAGGTTGTTTCTGCCTTGCGTTTTTCAAGTTCTTCTTCGGATACGGCCATAGAAATTTCTTTGGTATCTTGGTCAACCGTAACGATATCACCTGTACGAAGGTAAGCAATCGGTCCACCATCCTGAGCTTCTGGGGCGATATGTCCAACAACGAGACCATAAGTACCACCTGAGAAACGGCCATCCGTCAAGAGGGCAACCTTGTCTCCCTGACCTTTACCAACAATCATGGATGAAAGGGACAGCATCTCAGGCATACCAGGACCACCCTTAGGTCCAACGAAACGAACAACGACAACATCGCCATCAACGATTTCATCTGTCAGAACGGCCTGAATAGCATCTTCTTCTGAGTCAAATACTTTAGCTGGTCCAACGTGACGACGCACTTTAACACCTGACACCTTGGCAACTGCTCCATCAGGGGCAAGGTTCCCGTTCAAGATGATAAGCGGACCGTCTGCACGTTTTGGATTTTCAAGTGGCATAATGACTTTTTGACCTGGTGTAAGGTCTGCAAAGTCAGCTAAGTTTTCAGCGACGGTCTTACCAGTACATGTGATACGGTCCCCATGAAGGAATCCATTTGCCAAGAGATATTTCATAACCGCAGGTACACCACCGACTTCGTAGAGATCTTGGAAGACATACTGACCAGAAGGTTTCAAGTCGGCCAAGTGAGGCACACGTTCTTGGATCGTATTGAAGTCCTCAAGTGACAAATCAACATTAGCCGCATGGGCAATGGCAAGTAAGTGAAGAGTGGCATTTGTAGAACCACCGAGAGCCATCGTTACAGTAATGGCATCTTCAAAGGCTTCACGAGTCAAGATATCTGATGGCTTGAGACCAAGCTCCAGCATCTTGACAACAGCTCGTCCTGCTGCTTGGATGTCTTCTTTCTTGTCAGCTGATTCAGCCGGGTGAGATGAAGATCCTGGCAAACTCATCCCTAGAACCTCGATAGCAGTCGCCATGGTATTAGCTGTATACATACCACCACAGCCACCAGGGCCAGGGCAGGCATTACATTCGAGACGTTTCACGTCCTCAGCTGTCATGTCACCGTGGTTCCATTTTCCGATTCCCTCAAAGACAGAAACCAAGTCAATGTCTTTGCCATCAAGATTTCCCGGTGCAATAGTCCCACCATAGGCGAAAATAGCTGGAATATCCATGTTGGCAATAGCAATCATAGAACCAGGCATGTTCTTGTCACAGCCACCGATAGCAACGAAGGCATCGACGTTGTGACCACCCATCGCCGCCTCGATAGAGTCCGCAATGATATCACGAGATGTTAGAGAAAAACGCATACCAGGCGTTCCCATGGCAATCCCGTCCGCTACGGTAATGGTTCCAAACTGTACCGGCCAAGCGCCTGCAGATTTGACACCTTCTTTAGCCAATTTCCCAAAATCATGCAAGTGGATGTTACATGGCGTATTTTCCGCCCAAGTCGAAATCACTCCCACAATCGGTGTTTCAAAGTCCTTATCTGTCATACCAGTCGCCCGAAGCATAGCACGGTTTGGTGATTTCACCATGCTGTCATAGATACTACTGCGGTGACGTTTCTCTAATTCTGTCATTATGTTCCCTCCCATTTCAGTTTTTACCATTATAGCACATTTTAAAGGCAATGAACAGAAGAAAATTCTTGAATTTTCAGAAAATTTCGATTACTAGCTTCTAATTTTTTCATCTTTTTTTGTCAAGTAACTTTACTTTACAAAAAAAATGTGTTATCCTAGTATGGTTGATGAAAATCAGTAGATTGAATCGAATTTAAATACCTAAAGGAGAAAAGAAAATGGCAGTACCTGCACGTCGCACGTCAAAAGCGAAGAAAAACAAACGTCGTACACACTACAAAGTAACAGCTCCATCTGTAAACTTTGACGAAACTACTGGAGATTACTCACGTTCTCACCGTGTATCACTTAAAGGATACTACAAAGGACGTAAAATCGCTAAAGCTGCATCAGCTGAATAATAGAAGGGAGATACCATGCGCGTAAATATTACACTTGAACACAAAGAATCTGGTGAACGCTTGTACCTTACTTCTAAAAACAAACGTAACACTCCAGACCGTCTTCAATTGAAGAAATACTCACCAAAACTTCGCAAACACGTTGTGTTTACAGAAGTGAAGTAAGCATACCTAACTCAAAACGCCTTACTGGGCGTTTTTTGCTTTATTTACTGGCAGTCTTTAGCTTTTCAGGAGAGATTTATGGCGTATTATCTTTGGATGTTTCCTCTACTTTTTATCTTTCACGATATGGAAGAAATTATCGGTCTTGTCCCTTGGATCCGTCTCAACGAAACCTTGCTTGCCCAAAAGGCGCCAACTATTCTCAAAATCCACAAGGAAATGACAACAGAGGGATTTGCCCTCGCTGTTTTTGAGGAATTCATCCTTGTCTTATCCATCACTTTCTTAGCATATGTTACTCAATCTAGAGCGCTCAAATTAGTTTGGTTAGGAGGATTTGTGGCCTTTGCACTCCATCTCTTGCTCCATATCGGACAATCAATCCTTCTTCGCAAGTATATTCCTGCTCTGATTACTTCTACCATTTGTTTTCCTGTCAGTGATTATTTGATTACAGACATCGTACATTTGTGGCAAGTTTCGACCAGCGAATTTTTCCTATTTTCACTGGTCGGTTCAGGCATTGTCGTCATCAATCTCCTCTTTGCTCTCTGGCTTGGGAGAATGTATTCCACCTGGCTTGTTCATAAAAACGAATAAAATCCCCTGCAAATCTACATTGCAGAGGATTTATTTTTATTCTTGTACTTCTTTCTGAGCAGCCTTTCCTTGGTCTAGAAGGGCTTGGACGATTTTCTCATCGCGGAGTTTAACAGAGTCGTTGATCATTTCTGCAGATTTGACGATGGTTGTTTCTAGTTGAGCACGTTTCTGGCGTCCCAACTCAATGGCAGCAACGATACCTTGGTTTTGAGCGACTAGACTTTCAGCAAGTTTGGTAACCGATTCAACAGCTACTGTTGGACTTTGGGCAATTCGTTCCATCTGCGGAATCACTTCCTTGCTGGTTTCAGCTAGCATCTGAAGAGCAGCATTGTTGGCATTGACAATGGCATCTGCCACGACACCCGATTTCATCGATTGTTGCAAAATACCAAGTTGAGCAATCGAAAGCTTCATGGTTGGAATGGTATTGCGACGAAGCATGCCTAATTTTTGACGCATGTCCGATGAAACTTTGACGAGATTACGCATTTGTGGAGTCGTCGTCCAAGCTACGTAAAGGCGGCCAACATACTCTGTATGTTGTTGTTCAAGGGTATTGACCACTTCTGCCATACGAGCTAATTCTTGGGCCTTGGTTTGATATTCTACCGTACTTGTATCTAGTTGATCAACTTGAGCCTTCAATTCTGCAGCGCGATTCCCAGCTTCTGCCTGACTGGCCTCGATAAAGGAAATAACTCCCACTAGATTTTCAATGGATTTGGTATTGTCCTCAATCAGCATTTCAGCAGAAACAATATTTCGCGCCAGCACATCTTCTTGCTTGACCACAGCAGCAGCCATACCATCTAGCTTTTGCTCAACTGTTTTTGAGTCAAAATAAAATTCTTGCAGACTGTTCTGACTTTTTTTAAATAATTTTTGCAAAAAGTTTGGCTTTTCTTCCAATTCTGCAATTTCAGCATTCTTGTATTTGGCTACAAAACCTTGGAGTTCACGGTTGGTATTTTTCAGCAAGTCATCCACCTGCGGAATTTGCAGTTTCTTCTGCTCGGTCAAGATACGGTTAACGGTACCATTGACACCTTCCACCGCTGATTGACCAAAGTCCAAGAGAGTATTTTGGTCTGTGACAAACTGATCTACCAACTGAGGCACGCGCCCCTCAATCTGCTCTTGTTGCTCAGGACTTAGCTTTTCAAGAAAGGTGATCGTCTGGGCTGAGCCTGTATTGGTCTCGATGATTTCGGTTGTCTTGTCCACTTTGGCCACTGTATTATTAGCAATCTGATCAATATCAAAATTAAATTCTGTCATGGTTACTCCTTTGTGTCTACCCTATTCTTTGCGATCTTTTCCTAAGATACGCAGGCTAATATCAAAATCGCGCATATCTGTTTCATTGAGCTCTCTCAAAACTTGGTCTAGCTCAAGGTCAAATTGTTCGATGGCTGCTTTAGCTTGTTCCAAGCGTTCTTCCGCCCGATTATAATTTTTGGGATTTGCCTTAATCTTTAAATAGCCCTCTAAAATTGTTTGGAATTTCTCCATTTTTAAACTATGGATGGCCGTCAGCTCTTCTTTGGCTCCAACATCCGATGACTCGATTTTGTCGAGAATCGCTTGATGGTCCGCAGCAATATTTGCCAAGGTCTGAGACAATTCAGGCGCCAATTCTTCGGGCTCCTTATTTTCGATGTCTACAAGACTCTCTCTTTCTAGTCGCTCTAGCTGGACGTCTATGGTCGCCCTTACTGAGCGAACCTTTTTATCAATGCGACTATAAACAGCTTCGTCAATATAAGATTTTAAACGATTGGCCTCTTGATGAATTTCTTGAAGTTCAATCAAGACCTGATTAGCTAGGCTTTTATAGGCTGCTGATCCTTTTTCAGACAAGGTCTCTTCTAACTGCTGGATATCTTTATCGGTCTGACGAATCCGCGCTTTTAAAAGCTCAATCTGATCTTCCAAAGAACGATCCTTCAAGAGAGGATAACGCCAACGCTTATAGACTAGATAAGCCCCGAAACCTATCAAGCCACAAATTGCCAAAGGCAGAGCTACCTGAACCAAGAGACCTAGTAAAAACAAGCCACCCCAGAAATAAAGGCATCCTTTCAATAATACATTACCCGATTTCATAAACATTCCTTATCTTAAGTTTATAAATCTATTTTAGCACAAAAGCTGAAAATGAGGGCGGAAAAGTCAACTAAAACACGGATTTCTTTACACTATAACTAGAAAGATTCTCGATGACTAAAAGCACTCCTTCCGACAATGCCCAAACCCAGAATTCAACGGTTTAAGACAAAGCAAAAAGCCCATAACCATGGGCTTTTCGTAAGATATTTCTTAAAATTAAAGCATTTTGTTGTATTGCCGAAAGTTGATAATGCTAGGCTTCTTTAGATAGCTCTAACCATTGATACATAAGGTTTTACAGGGAATTTAGTTTTATTCTGTATTCTTAGGTTTTCTTTCTATCTAAGCAAAAAACTAAGCAAAAAAGAGCTTTTTCAGCTCTACCAATCGATGAGTTCAGCAGGCAAGAAACTAGCACGGTCAAACGTGCTTTTTTGTTTTCTGATGAAATATGTACATACTTTTCCATACCTTAGTTTCTGATTGCTGATAGGTAAATTATACCATGAAGCGCGTGCTTTATGATGTTATACCTGTAACTCTTTGCCTTCATCTTCAAACATAATTGTAGGAACTTCTAGCACCTCACAAAAGCCCTCAGATTTGCTTCTAAGGGCTTGGCTATACAGAAGGATAGGCGGGACCGCCGAATGTCGCCCGCATTTCTCGACCCACTAGCTAAGTGGCGCGTTGGAGGCGGATACTTTTCAACCTCTATCCTCTATGTTTTGATTATATCACATTTTTCTCAATTTTAAAGGTTATCAATAGTATCCTTGATACTCTGCCATAGTTCTTCGTTACTTAATCCTGCGTATTTCTTTTCTATTTCCTCAATAGGAAGAATAGTAATCTCATCAGGTTGAGAAAGCCAAAACTTCTCTTCTTCCTTGGTTAAAGTATAAGGCATAACTAATCAATCCTCTCCAGTTTAAGTGTTCTTACGAACTCTTCCCATTCGTGATCCAAGTCCTCAACAGTTTTATTCTTATTTTGTTCCTGGATGGCATCAAAATCAATGTTGTCATCTTCGCCTTCTGGCCAAGTGTAAATATCTTGTTTTGCCATATCATTCAATCCTTCCAAATTTAAGATCAAACGTCTTAGAAAACATTTCAAGCACTTTCTCTTTTGCTTTAACTCCATTATAGAAAATTCCATAATATTTTACAACAAACATAATCTCGTCATGTTAACTTTTTAGAAATCTGTTTGCTTACTTAGCAGCCTCTTTGTTATCAATCTGCATTTACCATACCTGCCAAGTGGTCTAAAGCTTGCTTTCTAATTCTATATACGTTAACCTTGCTTATCTTCATCTCCCTACAAATCTGAGTCAAAGGGAGGTTATTCACATATAACATTGTCAATACTAACCATTCCTCAATTTCATCTAACTGGTCTATTAAATCCATGACTTCTATACGCTCATTCACAATAGCGTTGAGTTGCTCTATTACCTCGTCTTTTAGTTGCAAGGTTTCAAGTAGCTTATTTTCAGTAGTGTTTGTTTTGCTGGTTGTTACTCTTGTGTTAGTTTGGTTAGATCCAGCTAATAGTCCATGGTTTAAACTCTCTAGTTTTAATTGCAATTTTTTTATGATCATATCTGACTTTTTACAATTTTTCAGTTTTTTCTCAATCTGTTCAACGTTCACGCTGTTACTCCTTTTTGGTATAATAATAATGTTGAAATTATTGCCGAGGTGGAGAGCCTTGGCTTTTTTGCGTTTTCTCGGAGTTCTATTATATCTCCCTTAACGTTCTTTGTCTCTAAAAGTATCTATATCTTAGGAAATCTTAGTGTTTTATCTCTAGAATAAAGTCCTGTACCTTGCTATTTTTAAATGCAAAACCTTGTAAAAACCTAATCAAAACCTAATCATTCCTCTGATTCGCTAAACATAACTTCAGGTAAGCCACAAACTGAAATTAAGTACTGACAGGCGTTATAATCTACCCAAAGAGCTCCCTCGGCTATCTCGTTCCATATTGCACCTTTCTACGGTGTTCGTTTGGTAAATTGCACACTACTACAAATTATCTAAAGCCTCTTAAACTAATTAGTTAATGGGTAGCTTTATAGATCAAAAAATCAAGCTAACTTCCTGATAGCACTACATTCCCTAATACTTTTAAACATTTCAAAAAGGGAGTTTTCTGCACAAAAGAGGGCAGCGTTCTTATATCCGAACAACACCTACCCCCGTCTAAAAATAAAGGGGGTATCTCTGCCTCATATCTCGCCTTCATACCTGCTTAGTATCTTGTAATTGATTAAAGCTAAACAATATTTATATAACTATTTTTTCCCTTGATCTTGATTAAGATTTGTTTGGAAATGCTCCAAAAAACTACTTCAAATTACTCAATCCATTCAGCCAAAATCTATCCCCTTTTCTGGTGTAGTTAACAAACTTTTGATAATGCTTGTAATATCGTTTCTGTCTCATGTATTTTGGTCTTTCAGGAAAACTATCAAACATATATCCGCCACGTTTTGGGCTCCAACCTGGTTCCACCTTTCTAGCTTCCCTCAGTGCTCTCTCCCAGTAGTATTGGCAATCTGTCTTACTTCGGTTTAGTGTTGACTTGTGTATTTTCTGGCATGATCCACAACCATATAGCAAAAGTCTCTTATAGAGTTTTCTGCATCGATTACCACAAATAGGACAGAGAAAGAAGTAGCGATTTCCTCCCTTAGTTCCTGGTATGCTTGCTAAATCAAAATGATTACTTTCAAAGGTGATATACAGGTTATCTAAGTCTATTTCTAGTTTTCTACCGTCCAACTCAGCTATACCATGACTAATGTTCTTGTTTTTCATTGACTTTATAAATGTCTCTATGGTTATTGATTTTATAACTTCCATTCGTTCAAAAATCCCCCTATATAGAAAAACCCAAATCTATTGCCTAAATGCTAAAAGGGGATTGCTCCCCTCTCTGTGTTTTATTGACCAGAATAACCAGCAAGGCCTTTATATTCGCCCTCTACATCCAATTTTTGGAGTAGGCTAATACTTTCATTGCCCAGCGTTTCCAATGTACCAAAAGCTGTCATAGAGTCCATAGGGATAGGCTTATCAGAAAGCAAGCGATCAGCATAGTCTAATAGCTCCAGCTCGTAGTCTGTGACCTTATTCAGCAAACTCTCAAAGTCCTCTGACTCTTTGAGTTGAGCCACGCGCTCCCGTTTGTAGCGTTCTTCGAATGCTTCAGTCTCTCCTGGTTGTTTGTGGTAGTCTTTGAAGCTGTCACAAATACGCTTGAAAGTCTTGTTTAGCTTGTGATCTTCTACATACTCAGCGACAAGCGTTCCTTTATCCTTGTAAGTCAATGAGATTACAGGCTGGCAATATGTTCCAGTCATGTATCCCAGTAGCGCGTGACCTGCTACTTGAGCGGTCGCTTGATCACAAAAATAGTAAGTGAAAGTAAATGTTTTTGCTTTGTCTGAAAATGTTTTTAGTGTCATGTTGTTTCTCCTGTTACTTGTATAATACTAGCAAACTAGCAATCGCACTCATGCCGTCACTATCTCCCACGGTCGCGGTTGAATGTCTTACATCAATTACCTGCACGGTCGCCATAAAATCATTTACTTCCTGCTCAAATTCTTCAAGCGGTTGTTGCCATTTATAATAAAAAAATAGTTTAGTTTTCATGTTTTTTACTCCTTTTGTACTTAAATTGATTTTTCTGTCCCCTTTTTTATACACTTAGCGCAAATTTTAGACACTTTATTTTTGAAGTGTATAAAATTAAAAGCCTGTCATACCAAGGGTTTAAGTCCTATTTTATACACTTTATACACTTAATACACTTAATTAAAAAATATATGGGGCATTATAAGGTACTTTTATAGCAACTAATATGCTGTAAAAGAAAAAACCTAGTGTATAAAGTGTATAAGTGTCTAAAGCCTTTGGCGCTCTAAGGGTTACAACTCACACACTTTTTTTCCTAGTGTATAAAGTGTATAAAATTATTTCTTCCTTTTCGCTCTGCCATTAAAATAACCCCGTTCATTTCTAGGCCTTTTCTGTTTCTCTGGCTTCTCCCTGCCATTAAAATATGTTCCTGCATAAGGTAATTTATCCTCGTGTGGATAGAAACCAGTATGTATTTGTCTACCTGCTGGGATTGTTTTCTGCCCTGTCGTGATCCAACTAGGTAAATTATTCTTTATTTCCCTATGTAATCCCATTTCTGTCTTGTGTAACTTGACTCCGTAATACTCTGTAAATCCTTTCCAATTTTGGAATACAAAGCTATTAGGTAAAAACTCACTCACTAGATTATCAGTAAAGAATGAAGTCACAAAAGCGATAACTGGATTGTTATCTTCATGGTATTCTCTTAAAATCTCTTTTGATTTCTCTGGTGTGATGTCCTTTGTTGGTGTCTCAAGGGCTAGGCGTGTGAGATACTCCAATACCTCTTTCCTGTTAATATAGTCCTCTTTGATTGCCTTGTTTGGCTTCCCTTTAAAGACTTTAGTAAATGGTAAAATCTTAAACCGCCTATCAATCGCTTCCCTGTCCCCGTTCATTCTTGGTAAACCATTAGACGATTGTACAATAGTCATATTTAAACGTAGACTGTAGGGGCGTTTCCCTTTATCCTCTATGGTCATGATGTCCCCTGTTGCAAGACTAAACATATTAGAGGTATCTTTAATAACTGCGTCCTTTTGTACGTCGTCTCCGATAACCAAACTCTTACCTAACAGAATGGAGGTAGAAAAACGGCTTTTATCAAATTCCGTCATCTTGAGACTTGCAACGTTTTCCATACCTACCAAGTTAATAAGCAACTGCTGGAATGTACCTTTACCAGTTCCACCCTCTCCATAAAGCCAAAAGATATTTTTTAAGGTTCTTCCTGTGATACTTGCTTTAATAATCTGAATAGCTAAATCATATAGTTCTGGGTCATTGTCAAATAACTCAGCAAGCCACTTACTTGGTTTCCAACCTTTTATAGTTGGTTCATTGGCTTCAGGGTTATATCCAGTATTGATTTTTCTAGTTACAATCACACGATAAGTCAGTTCTTCAAACTGTTCAGTTTTGGAATTATATAACTTATCTCCAATAACCGTATAATCACTGTCCATCCTCAGTATTGGGCTTTGTCGTGCAATTTTATAGAGAATATCAAGTGCTTGTTTCTCGGTTACTTCAGGAAAGATAACAGAAATCAAATCTTGTAAAAACTCATTATCTTCTAGCCATATTCCTTTATCTGGATCATAATAATACAAGGGGGCTTTCTGCCCCTGTACCTCTGGCCTAATTCTAATAAATCGCAAGCATTCTTGTAACATCATAGCAACCCCTAATGGTGAACTAGGTAGGGCTTTCTTTCTTGCCCTTTGTGCTTGTTCTTTGGCGATTGCTTCAAGTTCTATATCTGTTATTAAACCTTTATCAATCTTTTCAAGTTGCTTTGGGTCGCTCTTAACTGCTTCATAAGTCTGTTTATAGGCTTGGTTCTTTATAGTGTCACACTCATAGCCTAGTTGCCCTTTTGCCCCTCTGAGTGATAAAAAATAAGTTTCTTCATTTGCCAAAATCTATATTATCCCTTTCTACGTTTTTTTCTTAACTTCTTAAGTTGCTTTTGTTCTTTCAACTGCTCTACTGTTGGTCGTCTGTCCTTGTAAACGTCCATTTCTCCAACCCTTAAGCCTTTAGTATTTGCAGGGTGTAAATCAAAGTTGGTCATTCTTCAACCCCCAAAAACTTCAGCACGTCCGAAACTCTATAATAGATTTTCCTGGTATCTTCTAGTGGGGGCTGGTATCGTCTTAGCCCTGCATCTTCCCACTTTTGGAGTGTCTTATACTTTATATCTAACTCAGCCATGGCCTCCTGAGCTGAGATTAAACCTGTCAAACGCGGTTTAAGTATATCACGCACCTCCAGGTATTTTTCTACAAGGTTTAAAACACCATGGGCTAACTCGTTTTCACTTTCTTTGCTTAAACTAAACATAGTCTTCCGCCCCTTTCAGTAGTAGCTTGTAGCTCTCTAAATCGGCATTCAAAAGAACAGTCAGACGCTTCTGCTCCTCTTGTACTTGGTTATAGAATGCCTTTGCTCCGTCCAGTAACTCCTCTTTGTTAGCTGGGATAAAGTAGCCTCTAAAAGATCCGTGACGTACTCCAACGATAGGAACTCCGTAGCGCGTGATCAGACGGCTGATAATGTCCTGTACGGTTCTTTCTGCTAACTTGGTCATTAAGCTGATTTCTGCCCCTGTTATGGAGTTCTCAGCCCCTACCTTGATTAGTCTTAATACTCGTTTGTCATTCAGTGTTAGACTCATTCAATCCCTCCCCACACATTGACCCCTGCAAGCTGAATATAACGCCCATAATCGGGTTTTAAATCCTCGCTAGGTGTTTCTATCGTCTGTTTGTTTTCTCGCTCAAATTGGGCGCTTTTTTTGCGGTCTCGGTGGTTTAAATAAAGCAGTAAGCCAATCAATACCATCATGAAGATAACCGCCTGTGTATTGGTTAAATCTAGTTCATTCATGTTATGCCCTCGCTTTATAGTTCTTGATGTAGTCCACTTGGTCGCTTCGTCCCATCTTCAGGAAGTCGTCCACCTCTTCGGTGCTTACTTTTCGATCTACAAAATCAGCGATAAACTGAAAGAGTTTTGGGTGTTTTGCCTTGATTTCAGCCATTTGTTTATCAAATTCTGCTTGTGTCATGTTGTTTAGGTCTGTTGTCATGTTATTCCTCCATTGGCCTTTTAATTGTCGTTTCCTATACATGATTAGCACCACTACAAACGCTGGGCGATTGCCCCAAGTTGGCGGACGCTTGTAGTGATGACCAGTTTAAAGAGTTAGCGCTCTCTGTATGGTCAAAATGCCCTAAATATGCTATAATCTAGGTATAAATCTTTACTAAAACCTCTTTAATAATAGCTTGCCTGCGTTGTTAAATTTGTTTTAGTGTTAGTGTGAAAGGCTTTGCTGATTGGTCTCGGTAAGCCTTTTTTGTTGCTCTCACGCGCTTTCTAGGCGTGTTTTTTTATTTCTGAATACCATAGCTTTGATTTCCTGATAACTCATATTCAAGCCAATCATGGCTATGACCATGTCCTCAAATGCCTGGTATTGTTCCAGCTCGTCACTGGTCAAGCTATCGATGCCATTATAGCCCCCACGCTCTTCCCTTAACTGCTTAGCGTTCCTGTCAGTTGCTGCCTTTAGTAGTAAGTTGTTCATGGTGCTATGCGGGTACTTTGGGGCTTGTTCCCAGTTCTCAATACTGTCATGCAGTGTTTTTCTTTTTGGCTTTTCTAGCGCTCTCTGAATACGAAACTTAGAAAGTTCCTCACGAATTTCAAAGAATGCTTTGACTAGGTTCTTCTTAAACTCTTTTACGGGTTCTGTATTTCGTAAGTAAGTGATCAGCAATGTTGCTTGTTGTTCATTTAAAATATAGTCCCGAACATTTTGCCCACTCTCTGAAGGTGAAATTTTAAATTGCACCTTTCCGAAGCTTTCAAAGTCCTCTCGGTGCTTATTCAGCAAAATCTTCAAATGTCTGTGCTTAACTTCAGCACACTCTGCAACAATACTACTTAATGTATACGGCTCTTTCTTGCCGTCCATGTAGACTAGCTCCATTGGTTTGTTCCTTTCTAAATTTGGTATAATAAAATAAAAACGATTGGAGAGAAAATATGACTGAAAAGATCTGTTTTATCGTAACTGCCATTGGAGAATCTGGAACACCTACCAGAGAGCGAGCTGACAATGTATATAAGTATCTTATCGCCCCTGTTTGTGAAGAACTCGGTTATAAACCTGTTCGTGTTGATCACGTCAACGCAGTTGATAACATCAACGAAACAGTTATTAACTACCTCAGAACTGCCCCCATGGTTGTAGCAGATATGACTGAACATAATCCTAACGCGTTTTATGAATTAGGTTTCAGGCAAGCCCGAGAACTCCCCCTTGTACCAATCATAAAGGTAGGAGAAAGACTTCCTTTCGATGTTATGACGACCCGTACCGTTTTCTACGATACAGACGTATCAAAAATAGAAGAATCTAAAAGTAATCTTAAAGCTAAAATGAAAAGCTTTGAAAACTTCGAAATGCCTGAGAATCGTGCCGAAAGAGATCTTACACTTGAGGATCTCAATGACAATTTGACCAAAAAGCTAAACAAGATACTTGATCTATTAGAAAAGCAACAGCCTTATTCTTCTCTCTTGCATACGCATAGTTTGGATTCTAAACAACCACAATTTGACTATCAGTCAGTAATTAAACGTTCTGAAGATAGGTTTGCTCAGATTCAGAACCTGCTATCATCCCACGAAGATAAGAAATAAGTATTTCCTGCTGCTTTTGAACTTCAGCAATTTCTTCAATCTTCTCGTTTATAAGTATAATTGTCCTCAATATTTCGTTGAGGGCTGTTCTTTCTAGTTCATTCATGTTCACTCCTTTCTAATTTTCAGTCTTTAATAATTCATCTAGAGTAACTCCTAGGTAGTCAGCAATCTTTAGTAAGGTTTCTACTTCAGGATTTTTTGTACGCTCATAGTACAAACCAATTAAGGTACTTTTTGAAATTCCTGTCGCTTCTGCAACTTCAGATGTTTTCTTACGTTGCTTTGCCAAAATAACACGAAAATTATTTTTCATAGTTTCAATCCTCCTTTTTTTCTTATTTTGAAAAAATGAAGCGTTAGCGCTACACCTATAACTTAATTATACACTATTTTTATATCGTGTCAATAAAAAAAATATAAAAACTTGAAAAATAATAGCGCATAAGCTAAAATAGTAAAAAGGAGGATTACTCATGCTTAGAAATAATTTAGCTAAATTAATGATTGATAGAGGGATTTCAGCCACTCAACTTTTTATGGATACAGGGATTGCTCGTTCTACAATCTCCAAAATTTCAAACAATAATACTGACAAAATCAGTTCTCAAACCATAGACAAACTTTGTAATTATTTGGAGGTCAGTCCAGCTGAGTTTTTTGATTTTTGGCCTTATGATGTAAAAATTCAGTGTGGATTTATTAATTATGACTCTCTAAGTGAAGTAAAAGAGGAATGGAGTCCAATACCTGATTTTAAAGAGCCTGCTTTTATGTTGATTGAATTTACTAGAGGTAAAAATACACAAATCATACTTGAATATAAATTTAACTATGTACAAGAATTTGAGCCAAGTTGTCCCTATGATAATGGTTTTTTAGATAATATTATTCTTATAAACGCTTCCGACTTTACTGATAAAAATGTATTAGATGATATGCCTGTTCAATTCCAAAATGAATTGGTTGAAGAAGTAAAAAAAGAATTATCAAAAACTTTTGATGTTATGCCATTTTCTAATACTATTAAAAATATTGACTTCCAAACTCTAAAAGGACTATTTTAAATTCAAAGATTATATATACCAGAGCATAGCAAACCTCAGCACTAATATTTTTCTTTAGGGAGTCCAAAGAGTCCGATTTAAACAAAAAGCGTGTTTTCTCTATAAGATTAAATATGTAAGCATTAGTTAACATTTCCCTAACAAAAAACAACAAGTTATAAAAAGGATATAACATAGTGGGAGTTTTTGATAATATATAAAATGGTATTCGAAAAAATCATCTAATATAAGTCCCATACACGTCTATTCTACTTTTATATCTAATTTACTATTAATAATATGTAATACAGAGGGCCCAAAATGGAAAAACCTAAATCATCTTTTGACGATTTACACAACAAGTTAATCGATAAAAATATAACACTTGATAACTATTCAAAAGAACAAGTTATTGATTATCTTAAAGATCGAAGTTACTACTACAAAATTTCAAGCTACAGAAAAAACTTCCCTAAAGATTCTAAAGGGAAATATATAAATTTAAATTTCGTCGACTTAACTAATTGTGCTTCTTTAGATGTTAGGTTAAGAGAATTACTCTTATTAATGTGTCTAGATGTGGAACATTCCTTAAAAACTAAATTTATGGCAATACTTACAGAAGACGAAAGGGAAGATGGTTACTCTATCATTGAAGAATTTGAAGATAATTATACTGAAAAATTTACAAAAGTAATCGCTGAATTTCGTACTAATAAGTACAAAAAAGATATGTTTGAAAAAAGAACAGCTTTATCTGTTTGGGTTTTTCTAGAAATTGCGAGTTATGGGACTTTCTCTTCTCTTGCTAAGTTATATATAGATAAGTACAAACTTGATCCAGACCCTCTCTATACTAAACAACACAAACTAATTAAAAATATTAGGAATTCCTGTGCTCATAACAATGTGTTTTTAATAAATTTATTTGACCCTAGTTATCATATACCTCAGCCCGATGCTCAAACAAAATCTTACGCGAGTAATATGAAGATAAATTTAGGCTTAGTCCACTATCCAAAAATTATTGATATAATTAATTTATTTTATCTTCATAAAAAATTATGTTCTAATAATCTACATAAAAGGCGAGCAGATGAGGCTTCCATAATTATTAATAAATATAATCAAAATATTTCTACGTTTGATAAATCTGAATCTAGAATTAAAAAATTTTTTAATTCAATCTTTATAAAGTGCGTTGACTTTTTAAAAGAATAATGTTATTATCATTATACAGAAACAAGGTTAGCCCTTGGCTCACATAATTGGGTTTATAGAAAAAGTCAACATTATTTACTATTGTTGGCTTTTTCTTTTTTAACATCTTACTTCCTAATCACTCCTAAATTACTCTTTTTTTCCTACCTTAATATTTTCCCCGAGGCATTAACGTTGAATATAGGGCAATCTGTGAAGCCCTAGCATGATATGAACCACAATCTAAAACCCTTTTAATAATAGCTTGCCTGCTGATGTATTTTAGAAAGGTTTATCATCATGAAAATAACGCAACATAGTAAAAAAGACGGGTCAATAGTCTACCGCTCTAGTGTCTATCTGGGCATTGACCAGGTAACGGGTAAACAAGTCACAACGAAAGTCACGGGACGCACTAAAAAAGAAGTCAAGCAAAAAGCCCAAGACGCAATTATAGACTTTAAGGTAAACGGATCGACCAGGTTTCAAGCCTCTACTATATCCACCTATGAGGAGCTGGCTATCCTATGGTGGGATAACCACAAGCATACGGTAAAGCCAAATAGTCAGGACGCTACTAGAAGGCTCCTAGAAGGTCATATTTTGCCTCTCTTTGGCTCCTACAAGCTCGATAAGCTGACAACTCCACTCATTCAGTCCATTGTCAACAAACTAGCAGAAAAGACTAATAAAGGAGAGCCTGGGGCGTATCTGCATTATGACAAAATCCACGCGCTAAACAAGCGTATATTACAGTATGGCGTAGTTATGCAAGCTATCCCATTCAATCCAGCCCGTGAGGTCTTGCTACCTCGAAACAATCAAAAAGCAAACCGCCACAAGATCAAATATTTTGACAATCAGGAGCTTAAAAAGTTTCTTGGCTATCTCGATAGTTTAGACAGTAACAAGTACCGCCATTTTTACGAGGTTACACTTTACAAGTTTCTACTGGCCACTGGTTGCCGCATCAATGAGGCTTTAGCCCTATCCTGGTCTGATATTGACTTAGACGGTAAACTTGTCCACGTCACGAAGACGCTAAACTATAAGCAAGAGATCAATAGCCCAAAATCAAAGTCTAGCTATCGGGATATAGATATAGACCGCCAAACAGTCGCTATGCTAAAGCAATATAAACGTAGGCAAATACAAGAGGCTTGGCAACTCGGACGCTCTGAAACTGTGGTCTTTTCTGACTTCATCCATGAGTACCCCAATAATCGAACCTTACAAACCAGGTTAAGAACCCACTTCAAACGTGCTGGCGTTCCTAACATTGGGTTTCACGGTTTCCGTCATACCCACGCTAGTTTACTGCTTAACTCTGGCATACCTTACAAGGAGCTTCAGCACCGCCTAGGTCATTCACAAATCAGTATGACCATGGATATATATAGCCACCTCTCAAAAGAGAACGCCAAAAAAGCCGTCTCATTCTTTGAAACGGCTATGAAATCAATCTAGCAAATATCTAAGCAAACCCAGAAATTAACGTTTTAAGACAAAGCAAAAAGCCCACTGTTGTAGGCTTTCTGTAAGATATTTCTTAAAATTAAAGCATTTTGTTGTAGAATTCAACGACAAGTGCTTCGTTGATTTCTGGGTTGATTTCGTCGCGTTCTGGCAAGCGAGTCAATGAACCTTCCAATTTTTCAGCGTCGAATGATACGAATGCTGGACGTCCAAGAGTAGCTTCAACAGCTTCAAGGATTGCAGGAACTTTCAATGATTTTTCACGAACTGAGATCACTTGACCTGGAGTTACGCGGTATGATGGGATATCAACGCGTTTTCCGTCAACAAGGATGTGACCGTGGTTTACGAATTGACGAGCTTGACGACGAGTAGTCGCAAGACCAAGACGGTAAACAACGTTATCCAAACGACGTTCCAAAAGAAGCATGAAGTTGAAACCTAGGATTCCGCCTTTGATTTTTGTAGCTTGTACGAACAAGTTACGGAATTGCTTTTCACCTACACCGTAAGTGAAACGAAGTTTTTGTTTTTCAGCCAATTGCAAACCGTATTCTGACAATTTAGAACGGTTGTTTGGTCCGTGTTGTCCTGGTACGTAGTTACGACGTGCCAATTCTTTACCTGTACCTGTAAGTGAAAGGCCAAGGCGACGAGCTTGTTTCCAAGATGGTCCTGTATAACGTGACATGTGTATGTCCTCCTGATATAAATAATATTTCGGTGGAAATAGTCACTTAGAAAGCCCTGATTCGTGCAGATGCCCTTCGCCTAAACAGCCAAGGTTACTTGTCATAAGACACCTGTTGACGAGCTTCATGCTTTCCTGCTGCTATTTCACACAAAGGATATTGTACCATGAAAAGCTAGATTTGTAAAGGGATTTTACGGCTTTATTTCAAATTGAGACAGAATGTAAACTTGCTTCCTAAGCCATATTGACTTTCTGCTGTGATTTCGCCACCAAGCTGATGAGCTAGTTCTCGTGCAATCGCAAGTCCTAATCCATGCCCACCTGTCTTCATATTGCGCGAAGTTTCTACACGATAAAGCCGTTTAAAGATCTTTTCCAAATCCTCAGGAAGGATCCCCTGACCCTCGTCTTTCACACTGATTGTCAGCTCTTGTTCTGTTAATTGGGCAAGAACCTCGATTCTGGTTCCTGGTTCTGAATATTTAAAGGCATTGTTTAACAAATTAACCAGAATGCGAGAAAGTTTGTCAGAATGGCTCTTGATTTTCGCTGACTCAGGTGATACTTGAATGTAAACATCCCGCTCCTCTTGTTCAATCTGGAGTTGAAATTCACTCATTGACTCAATCAGCAATTGATCTAAAAAGACCTCTTCGACTTCTTCATCAGCAGTTTCTTGAGGTTGTGTGTTAAGAGTCAAAACATCCAATTCCTCCACTAGCTTGTTTAGACGCTCAGTTTGCCGGCCAATCGTGGCTAAGTAGTGGAGCCGCTCCTCTTCCTTAATCACTCCATCTAGAATTCCCTCCACAGTAACCTGAATGGAGGTAATGGGAGTTTTAATATCGTGAGAGAGTTGCGCAATCATCATTCTCTTTTCTTGCTCGCTCTCATCAAGTGATTGAAAGGTAGCCTGCAAATTGTGAGACATATCATTAAAAGCCTGGCCCAGCTCTTGAAATTCTAATGGGCCTTTGGTTTCGATTTCTGTGCTGAAATCCTTGCTTGCTATATCCTGAGCTTGTTTTTTCAAATGTTTCAGAGAAGAGAACACAGGCGACAAAAGAAAGATGCTCACTGCAGCGCCAATGAAACTAGCAATCAAGGTCATTCCAACTAGAAAGTAAACTTCACTTTTCTCAATCAACATTCGTTGGACTGCCCAGAAAACGACCAAAATCGTTAGTAGAGTCGACACTAGATACCCCACTAAAATATAGTTTTTTAATTTCATTTTCTACCTCTTGGTCTTTCCATCTTATATCCCAAACCCCAGACAGTTTTGATAGCAGGAGCATTTGAATTTGTATACTTGGTCAACTCTTGCCTCAAAGCATGGATATGAACATTGAGTGTATTGGTATCATCCACATAGTCCTCTTGCCATACCTTCTCGTAAAGTTCCGTCTTTGAAAAGACTCTCTCAGGATTGCTGGCTAATACCCATAGAAGTTCAAAGGATTTTACTGTCAATTCCAAAGGTTGACCCCCAATGCGAACCTCATGAGTCACATGGTTGATCACTAAGTCACCAAACTCGATCTGTTCTGTCTCTCCTCCACGGCTAAGGCGACGCAAGATATTATTCACTCTTAAAACCAATTCGCGTGGGCTAAAGGGTTTGACTATAAAATCATCTGCCCCCAAACTTAATCCATAAATCTTATCCTGTTCGCTTGTCTTAGCAGTTGTAAAGAGGAAGGGTTGATCCGGAGCGATATATTGAACTTCACTGATAAAATCATAGCCATCCATATTGGGCATCATGATATCTGTGATAATGAGGTCGATAGATTTTTTTCTGAAAAGTTCTAATCCCTCCTTACCATCATGGGCGACCAAAACATCGTAACCTGCCTGTATAAGATAGCGGTTTTGAATATCTAGAATATCTATCTCATCATCAACCAGCAAAATTGTCTTTTTCATCTGACACTCCTTCGATAAAAACAGTGTTATACTTGCTTTAGTATAACACTATTTTCCCTAATGTTTAAGTGATTTGAATCTTAATCTTCTCGTTTGGTTGTCAAACCTAAAAGTCCAACAAGACCTGCCAAGGCTAGACCAAAGATACCAAGCCCAGCTGTAGCTGTTTTAGCTTCCCCAGTATTTGGTAACATCGCTTTATCATCTTTTTTCATCATATTAGCCATTGGGCTAGAAGCTGGTTGATCTACTTTCATATCTGACATATGGTGATTTGTACCCATCATACCCTCAGTCATACCTGTAGAGCCTGTTTCAGAAGGCTTCGTATTCATCTGACCTTGTTGAGATGGTATTGTCGCCATTTCTTTTCCACGAAGTCGAATCGTTACTTGACGAGTAGCAATCAGATTGGTCAAATCAGGTTTGCCGTCTTTAGAACCATACACTTTGACAGTAGCTTGGTAAGTGTGAGTGCCATTGGCACGAAGTTGGTCTAGAAGGGCTTGTCCTTCTTTGCCTGTCGTGTTGCCATTCAAATCCACTTCGTAGAAATATTGGCCTTTAGCCAAGCCTTCAAGCGGCAATAGAGCAGGATTTTTAGCTGTTCCGTTGTCTGACCATGGGGCTTTGTCGGAGGCTTTTAACAAGAGGCGAGTCAACATACCATCACCACCGAAAGCTTCGTATGGAATAACTTGGTTGACACCGGCCAAGAATGGACCTGGAACATTTGCTTTTTCAAGGTAGCTAGCTGGGACATCAATCATGTCTTTGACATTGTTAACAACAGAGTCTTTAACCTGATTTGGTGTGGTTGAAGCGTTCAAATTAACAGTCAAATCTTTAGTCGCTACCAGATTAGTTAAGTCAGGCTTGCCGTCTTTTGCACCGTACACCTTGATGGTGGCCTTATAACTTTGAGTGCCGTTTTGTTTTAAGAGGTCAAGAAGCTCTTTATCAGATTTTCCTTGAGTTCCGGCCAAATCCACTTCATAGAAGTAGAGGCCTTTGCCCAATTTTTCTACTGGTTGGAGGGCGGGATTTTTAGCTGTTCCATTGTCTGACCATGGGGCTTTGTCTGAGGCTTTTAACAAGAGGCGAGTCAACATACCATCACCACCGAAAGCTTCGTATGGAATAACTTGGTTGACACCGGCCAAGAATGGACCTGGAACATTTGCTTTTTCAAGGTAGCTAGCTGGGACATCAATCATGTCTTTGACATTGTTAACAACAGAGTCTTTAACCTGATTTGGTGTGGTTGAAGCAGACTCTTTAACCTGATTTGGTGTGGTCAAACCATTCAAATTAACAGTCAAATCTTTAGTCGCTACGAGGTTAGTTAAGTCAGGTTTGCCGTCTTTTGCACCGTACACCTTGATGGTAGCCTTATAGCTTTGAGTGCCATTTTGTTTCAAGAGGTCAAGCAGCTCTTTATCTGATTTTCCTTGGGTGCCAGCCAAGTCTACTTCGTAGAAGTAAAGGCCTTTGCCCAATTTCTCTACTGGTGGGAGAGCGGGATTTTTAGCTGAACCGTTGTCTGACCATGGAGCCTTATCAGAGGCTTTCAAGATCAGGCGAGTCAGCATGCCGTCACCGGCGAAAGCTTCGTATGGAATAACTTGGTTGACACCGGCCAAGAATGGACCTGGAACATTTGCTTTTTCAAGGTAGCTAGCTGGGACATCTACTGTATCTTTGGTATTGTGAGCCACACCTTTTTGGACTTCAGCTGGGGTGGTCGCTGCTTGCGCTTCACTGGCTTCACGGTCTTGTCCAGAAACTGTAGGCGCAGGACTTTCCACAGGTTTAACTGCATCTTCTGTTTGTTTCTTAGAGTCAGGTTGTGCTTGTACTTCTTCTTTTGGCGCTACTGCAGGCTCTTTAGCAGTTGCGTCCGCTTTTTCTGAAGAGCTTGTAGTATCCAAGCTTGCTTTAGGTGCTGAGTCTGCTTGTTCTGAAGGAAGAGCTACATCGACTGCTTTTTTGAGAACCTCTGCTGGTAAGTCGCTCTTTTCACTCACCGAAGTTGCGTCTGGCACGACTTGGGCAGGAGTCGGATTGACGATATCAGCGCGTGCAGAACTTGGTTGACCAACTAGGACAAAGAAGCCACTAGCTACAACAACTGAAGCAACACCGACACTGAGACGGCGAATTGACCAACGAGTATATCTCTGATTTGGATTGAATTTCATAGGATTCTCCTTAGAGTTTTCTTTTTTTTGATGACTCTAGTATAATCTCCTAAAATTAAAAAGGATTAAGAAAAAGTTAAAATTTTTCTTAAATCCCTCTTATAAAATACTTATATTGACTCGTTAATTATTTGGAAAGAGAGTACCCTTCCTCTCCTACTCACTCAGTTCAGCTAGGGTGTCCAAATGTTGGTTATTAATGACGGCCATGATGTAGGCATCTGCCTGCAAGAGGTCATTGGGTCCGAATTGGACATCCAGAGGAGCATTTTCGTAGGAACGAAAGCCAAGTACGTTGAGGTTGTATCGCCCACGCAAATCCAACTGACTGAGGCTTTTACCTACCCATGATTGGGGGATTTTCATCTCAACAATCGATACATTCTTGTCCAGCTGAAAGACGTCTACACTGTTATGAAAGAGGATGGTCTGTGCCAATGAGCGCCCCATTTCAAACTCTGGTGAGATGACTGCGTCTGCCCCAATTTTTTCTAGAACCTTTTTAGCTGTATGACTTTTGACCTTGGCAATGACGGTCGGCACTCCTAGACTCTTGCAGTGCATAACCGCAAGAACACTGGACTCTAGATTTTCACCTGTTGCGACGACTACGGTATCACAGGTGTCAATCCCCGCTGATAGAAGGAGTTCTTCATCCGTGATATCTCCAACTACTCCACGCGCCAGCACAGGTTCAAATTGATTAATGCGTTCCTCGTGGTCATCAATAGCGATGATATTCATGTCATGCTTGGCTAGGGCAGCCAAAACACTGCTCCCAAAAATTCCCAAGCCTAAAATTCCAATTGTCCGATCTGACATCGTTCTTCCTTTCTTATCCGATAGTGATATCTGCTTTCATATAGTGAATCGTATCTTTCTTGTCTGGCTGGTATTCCGCTACACTGACCAGTAGTGTCAAGGGACCAATACGGCCGATAAACATCAACAACATAACGATACTGAGGGCCAACTTACCTAACTCCGGCGTTAAATTTGCCGTCACTCCAACTGTCGCAAGGGCTGAAATGGTCTCAAACATGAGGTAAATAAAACGCGGATTTCCCTCTGCTGTTATCCCTAGTAGGATCAAGCCCAGCAAGAAGGTTAGCAAGAAAATAATAAAGACACTGAAAGATTTTTGCACGGTTCGGGGTTCAATGGTCCTCCGAGCAACATTGGCATGAGGCAAGCCCAATAGTTCACTACGAGCAAAGACCAACAAGACAAAGAAGGTCGTAATCTTGAGCCCCCCTGCTGTCCCTCCAGGTGCCCCGCCCAGAAACATCTGCAGGATGAAGATCAGTAAGGTAACTGGTCGAGCCTGGGTGTAGTCAATTGAAGCAAAGCCTGCCGTTCTCATGCTGACGGTCTGGAAGAAACTAACCAGCAATTTCTCTGGAGCGCTGAGATTTCCAATCGTTCCAGGATTGTTCCACTCGATGAACAAAGTCGATACGGTTCCAAAGAGTAAAATTCCTACCGTTAAAAAGAGAACTAACTTGGTATGGAAACGCAGGCGGCGTTTTTTCTTTTTCCCAAACTGGGTCGCTAGGTCAAACCAGACCATAAATCCTAGACCACCCGTGATAATCAATCCTGCAATGACTAGATTGATCAAGGGATCCGTTTGAAAGGCTACCAAACTCGTACTTCCAAAATTATCAAATCCAGCATTACAGAAAGCGGAAACAGCCAAAAAGATAGAGGTTAAAATCCCTCGCCCCCAGCCAAATTCAGGAATAAAGCGGAAACTCAAGAGAAAGGCACCGAGCCCTTCCACCAGAAAAGTCGTCAGAAAGATGGAGCGGATGAAGTCCTTTAGAGACTGAGTTTCCCCATAACTAAAACTTTCTTGAATGGTCTCACGGCCACGAAGACTGAGCTTTTGCTTGCCTTGAATATAAAAGATTCCGATAAAGGTCATGAGCCCCAAACCACCTATCTGGATCAAGATCATGCAGATTAACTGGCCCCAGATATTGTAAGTAGAGGCTACCGGCTGGGTGAAGAGCCCTGTCACACAGACCATGGACACAGTCGTAAAGAGATGGTCAAAGTAGGTCGCTTGTGACGTTTCTGCTTGCACAATGGGGAGACTTAAAAGAAGCGAACCTAAGAAGATCACTAGTGCAAAACTTAAAAAGATGCGACGGGCTGGCGACAAGCGTCCCAGTATCGTCTTGATTTTTTCCAAAAAAGATTTGAATAACATAACTACATTCTACCATAAAAACAGTCAGAACACTCACATGTGGTGCACAATGGCAAGACAGAGTTCGAGTGCCTTATCAAAAGCTTCTGAGCCCCAGTCACGACTGTCGTAGTTGTCCAGATCTGCCAAGGAATCTGCGGTAAAGAGCAGTTCTCCCCAGACAACCCCACGTAGTTGGGCAACTGCCGCAAGAGCAGAGCACTCCATCTCCACAACAGCACAGCCTTCTTCCTTGCGATAGGCAACCTTTTCAGCTGTCTCTCGATAAAAACCATCTGTCGTCCAGGTCATAACTTCCTCATAAGGAATGCCTCTTTGCTCCAAAACTTGCTCAATGGCAGAAACAGCCTCAATCTGTATCTCCACATAACGAGAAGGTGCTACATAGTGGTAGCTGGTCCCCTCATCTCGCAGAGCGCGAATAGGGATGAGAAAAGCATTCTCTTCTATATCGGCTAGGACGCCACAGGTTCCAGTGGAGATGATTTGCTCCACACCATAGCCAATCAACCAATCCATAAACTGGGCCGCTGGGGCAGAACCCACAGGCGCCTGGACAAGACAAATCTCCTCGCCCTTGTAGTTGAGGACATAGATTGGATAAGTCTTGGTGGCAGAAACGAACTCACCAACACAGTCCGCCCCTACTTCCTGAGCATAGTGGTCAATCTCCTCCTCCAAAAATGCATAGATACACTTCTTTGGCAACTTCAAGTCTAACCCCTCATGTGTTGGCATAAGGACCGCTTGGGGGTTATCATCAAACTCTAAAATAGGAATCGCATGCTTCTGAATCATCGCCCACCTCCTCTAATTTTGTACTATTGTATCAAAAACTGACGGAGTGTCAAGGAGTTGTCTTTACATTTCCTCTAATAACAACACAAAAACTCTCCCTTCTCTTTCGAGAAAGGAGATTCTTTTTTATCCTTGTCCGCCAGGGGCTGGACCTCCGCCTTGAGGGCCTCCATTTGGTCCACCGCCTCCAGGCATAGAGTTGACAATTTCCGTTTGTTTTTCACCATTGAGATAGATATCTCCACCTGTGTAGGTCGCAGTTCCATCAAAATCAAAACCTGTTTGACCAGTCATTTTAATGGTTCCGCCTGTGACTGTGATATTGCCGTTTGAGTCGATTGGGTCTGTGTCTCCTTGGCCGACTTCTACTGTCAGGTTCCCACCGTTCATAGTGAAGAAGATTTCACTCTGTTGGGCATTTTTATTTGCTGCATTGACTCCATCATCTGTCGAATAGATGCTAATGTCCCCACCGTTGATAGTGATTGACTTACCTTCAAGTCCTTCTGTCGAATTCTTGACGTTGTAGGTACCACTATCGATAACCAAATCACCTGATGCGTGGATGCCATCATCTCCTGCTGTAACGGTGATGTCGTTGTTGGATAGGTACATGGTTCCGACTGAAGTATCCTCGTCATTGTCCACCTTTACGCCATCTTCTTTGGCGTCGATAGTCATGGTCGTACCAGTGATGTTGAGTTCATCATTAACATTAAAGGCATCGCCAACTGCTGTGATGTTATAGGTTCCACCCGTGATGTGGAGGGTGTCGTTGGCCTTGATCCCGTTGTTCTTCTTGCCATCTACATTGAGAGTTCCTTTCCCGTTGATGGTCAAATCCACCTTAGAAAAGAGAGCTGCGTCTGCTTTTTCGTCGCTGTTAGAGCTTGAGTCAGAGAGACTGTTGGTGGTTCCCTCTGCTAGAGTCAAGTAGACATGGCCAGCTGATGTCGCAGATATCGCTGCATTGGTATTGGTCATGGTCGCACCTTTTAGGACTAGATGAACATCTGCCGACTTATCTGCCTCGACCTTGATCTGCACTCCGTCAGACTGACCTGAAATCACATAGGTCCCAGATTTTGTGATGGTCACTGTTGATTCAGAGACTGTCACCCCATCTCCAGAGACGTTTGCAGATGAGCCAGATAACTCAATCTTAGAAGCTGTGCTTTCGTCATAAGAAGTATCATTGTCCTTCTCTGTAAAATAGGATGATTGGTTTGTCTTTGTTGCAGTTGTTGTGGCACTATTTGTCGTTGCATTGGTATTGGATGTAGTTGTTGACTGGGCACATGCTGCCATCAACACCATTGCCGTTAAACTCGTTGCGAGTAGGGTCCATTTTTTTGATTTCATACCTTTTTCCTCTCCTTCGTATGATATAGCTAGACAGTCTAAAGAAGATTCCTGAAACAAAACTAAAACTTTTCTGAAAGTTTCCTTAAATTTAGTTTCACTCAGTATTCTTTTGAAAGGGCTACTAGAAACAATTTGAGAGTACTAAAATGCATTTAATAGTTTTTAAAAGCAACATCCCCAAGTGCGATGTCGCTCTATTCAAAAAAGCCAAAAAGAAGAGCCCCAGCTGTTCTTTTTAATTTTCTTTCACAGGTATCTCCTTAATCACGCGCGCAGGATTCCCAGCTAGGACAACATTGTCTCCAAAAGACTTGGTAATCACGGCCCCTGCTCCTGCAACGACATTATTACCCAGTGTCACTCCAGGAAGGACAATGACGCCACCTCCAGCCCAGAAATTATCTCCAATAGTGATGGGCTTGCCGTATTCGACCCCTGAATTGCGTTCATGCGAATCCAGTGGATGGAGTGGGGTTAAAAACTGACAATTGGGGCCAAGCATGGCATTGTTACCGATGCGGATCGGACAAACATCCAGCATGGTCAAATTCCAATTAGAATAAAAATTTTCCCCTAGATGGATATTGACTCCATAATCGACCACCAGCCGTGGATTGACATAGAGATTTTCCCCAGTTGAACCAAACCAAGTCTTGATGATTTCAGCTCCCTTCAAGGGATCTTCCTCCTTGTTAAAGGCAGCCTGTTTTTGGCGAGAAGCCTGCGCCAAGGTCCGTAATTCAGGATCCGACGGACGGTAAGGCTCTCCTGCTATCATTTTCTGGTATTCACTGGTCATCTTAATACCTCACACTTAGTTTGAGGCCATCATATCAAAAAGACTTTGAAAGGTCAAGAATAGCTTGCTTTCCAGTCTCTCAAAACAAATCTCTATCCCAAGTCAAAACAACTTGCTTGACAAAAGATTGACTTCGTGGTTTAATATACCCCATAAGGGTATATTTGGAGGTGCCTATGTTTCACTTATTATTTACAAAAATTGACAGTATTTCAACCAGCGAGTTAGAAGCTAAACTCAGAGAACCGATTCAGCTACTGGATGTTCGGACGCCTATGGAATTCCGTAGAGGTCATATCAAAAATGCCAAGAATGTCCCTCTATCCGAAATCGGATCTTATGCACCAGCGACAAAAGAAACACTCTATGTCATTTGTCATTCTGGTGTTCGAAGCAAACTAGCTGCGAAGAAGCTAAAGAAAAAAGGCTATGATGTTATCAACGTCCGAGGTGGTATGAGCGCTTGGACAGGCAAGACCATATAGAACTAAAGGGAGAAAACCAATGAAGATTATCATTGTCGGGGGAGTTGCAGGCGGTATGTCAGCAGCAACCCGCCTCAGACGTCTCATAGAAGACGCTGAAATCACTATTTTTGAGAAAGGTCCCTTTGTTTCCTTTGCAAACTGCGGACTTCCTTACTATGTTTCAGGAGAAATTGCAAATCGTGACAGCTTATTAGTCCAAACTCCTGAAAGTCTCAAAGCACGGTTTAATCTGGATGTGCGACCATTTCACGAGGTCATCAGCATTTCGCCAGCAGAGCACACTGTGACCGTACGCCATGATGGACAGGAATTCACAGAAAGCTACGATAAGTTGATCCTCTCCCCAGGAGCTAAACCATTTGTTCCTAGCATTGAAGGTTTGGCAGAAGCTAAGAATGCCTACACGCTTCGCAATGTTCCCAATCTTGATGAAATTATGGTGGCCTTGGACAATCATTCAAAAGAAGCTGTCGTTATCGGTGCAGGCTTTATCGGGCTTGAAATGGCTGAAAACCTGACCAAACGTGGATTGCAAGTTACCATCATTGAGAAAGCACCCCATGTCTTGCCACCATTAGATCACGAAATGGCAGCCTTTGTCCAAGCAGAATTGCTGTCAAACGGCGTTCGCGTTATCACTTCTCAGTCTGCGACTCGATTTGAAGACCAAGGAAAAGTCATCGTTCTCGAAAACGGTCAAAAGATCACTTCTGACCTCACCATCCTTTCTGTCGGTGTTGAGCCTGAAAATGGACTGGCTAAAGCTGCGGGGATTGAACTGGGACTTCGTGGTGGAATCCTGGTCGATGAACATTACGAAACCAGTCAAAAAGATATTTTTGCAGTTGGGGATGCCATCGTCGTCAAGCAAGAGATTACGGGCCAAGACGCCCTCATCTCTCTTGCTTCTCCTGCCAATCGTCAGGGACGCCAAGTGGCGGACGTCATCGCAGGACTTGGTCGTACAAACAAGGGAAGTATCGGCACTGCGATCGTTCGTGCCTTTGATATGACAGCTGCTTCGACTGGTCTCAGCGAGCGTATCCTTAGCATGAATCAACTTCCTTACAAGGCACTTCATGTCAGTGGAAAAGACCACGCCGGTTATTATCCTGGCGCTACTGATATGACCTTGAAGCTCCTCTTCGAACCAAACACTGGAAAAATCTATGGTGCCCAAGGAGTTGGGAAGAAAGGTGTTGACAAGCGAATTGATATCCTAGCAACTGCTATCAAGGGAAATCTCACCGTCTTTGACCTACCAGAGTTAGAGTTTACCTATGCGCCACCATTTGGCTCTGCCAAGGATCCCGTCAATATGCTGGGCTACGCAGCCTTGAACCTTATCGAAGGTCTCAGCGACAACGTTCAATGGTACCAGCTCGAAGACGAACTGGCCAAGGGAAAGAAATTCCTTGATGTACGGACAAGTGGCGAATTCCAAAGTGGTCGACTTAAGGTTGACACCATCCACATCCCCCTAAACGAACTACGGGAACGCTTGGATGAACTAGACAAGAACCAAGCCTACATCGTTAGCTGCCACAGTGGTTTACGCAGCTATATCGCAGAGCGTATCCTCAAGCAAGCAGGATTTACCGTCCAAAACCTTGACGGCGCTTATTCACTATACAAAATGGCTAACCCAGAAGGAGTAGAATATGGTAACTAATATCAGCATGGCTGACTTTTATGAAAAATATCAACATGAACATCTAGATCTTATCGATGTCCGTGAAGTACATGAATTCCAAGCAGGACATGCACCAGGTGCCAAAAATCTTCCGTTAAGTACCTTGGAGCAAGGCTACAAAGAACTCAAACCTGACCATGAATACCATGTCATCTGTCAAGGTGGAGTGCGTTCTGCTTCTGCCTGTCAATTTCTCAGCGCCCAGGGCCTCACCGTTACCAATGTAGAAGGTGGTATGAACGCTTGGCCCGGTCAAGTAGAATAAGCAAAAAACCGATTAAGTTCCTTAATCGGTTTTTTCGTTTTTACAACTCAATGATATGGGACTCGTAACCAATCGCTTCTAAAAAACGAAGCAAATCTACGGTATCCAAAAAGAGGGTTTTCTCGTTGGTATTGGGGTGAAAACTCATCCGTTTTTCCGACATGATTTCTTTGTCGAAATAAACTTGAATGTCCTTGTCGGTATTGTTGAGCAAGCCAAAAGGCGAAACAACTCCTGCGGGCAAGCTCATTTTTTCAAACAAGCTCTCAGGCGATGCCATCCGAATTCTATTAGCTCCTATTAGTTCTTTCAAGAGGTCCATATCCAGACGCTTTTGATCATCCATGATTAGCAGATAATAGGCTGTTTTTCTTTTTTGTTTGTGAGAAACATGGTCTTGGTACGGATACCTTCGATTTCCTCGATAAAACTATCTGCCTGCTCCGTGGTTAAGGCCGGCTCGTACTCCACGATTTCAAAGGGTCTATCTAGCCCATTTAGTATTTCTACTACTTTTTCGTATGCTTCCATCTTCTAGCCTCCCTTATCAACTTGATAGTCCCCAAAAGTGGGTTATTTTCGTTTGATTAGGTACTGAACAGCCTTTTCCAAGCGTTCCTTTTGAGCCTCAGGGTCCTCTAGCGGTTGGTTGATGCAAGCAGTGAGATTTTCGGTAATCATCATCTCAATCACGCGCTCAACACTGGAGCGCACTGCAGTCAACTGGGTAATGATATCTGCGCAGTCACGATCTTCTTCTATCATCTTTTGGATCCCACGCAACTGGCCCTCTGAACGTTTCAGGCGTGTTATATACTTTGAGTTTGTCATTGATTTATCCTTGGTCACTTTTTCTTCATTATATCTCGAATAAGGTTCTTTGTCAAAATTCTCATCCTATCTGTCTTTATAGGAGACAACCTTTTCTTTGTATTGGCTAGAAAAGATTACTGAGCAGGAAAAAGGAGAACTAAAGCTGTTCTCCTTGAAGCATAATCGGGACATCAAGTTTCCGATTAGTTATGCCTTATATCTTGGACAAAAAGGCTAGGATTACTATCCCATAGACCAGGACTAGGGCCAGTCCAAATCCGATACCAAACCACTT
This sequence comes from Streptococcus sp. NPS 308, assembly GCF_002355895.1. Lineage (NCBI taxonomy): Bacteria > Bacillati > Bacillota > Bacilli > Lactobacillales > Streptococcaceae > Streptococcus > Streptococcus sp. NPS 308. The sequence goes on along the minus strand of NZ_AP017652.1, from coordinate 109,329 downwards.
GTAAAACTTGTCCATCCCGCTATAGCGTTCGACATAGGCCCTGGTCGGCTTGTCTGGATCATACCAGACCGTTAGCTCCGAATGAAGGGGGAAATGGGTCTGCATCAAGCTATCAAAGGAAACAAAGGAGTTGCTGTAGCGAGTGATGGAAGGCGCCAGCATTTCTTCCCTTGTATAATCATTTGAAACCTTAGTAGGCCCCCACGGAGTCGTGACCGTTTTGATCATAAAATACTGCAAGGTTTTCTTATAAGTAAGCCCATCCACCGTGTATTCAACGATAGGTGGATAACCCTCACGAAAACGACTATAGCCAACAACCGTTCCCTCTACAGATGACTGGGCAAGCCGTACCATCTTTCGTTCTCGAAGATAGAGGTAGAGAAAGGTGCCGCATACAAACACAAAAGATAGGAGAGTGACGACTGTCCCAACTATCAAACCAATCATTTCTTTAGTCATATGAACTCCTCCAGTTATTCTATAGAGTGAAAGCCCAAAGAAGGAACTCGTCCAGAATCGACATCGAATCTACTCTTCGGATTTTTCTTTTGACTGTTTTTCTCTTAAATCTTTCACAGATTTTGATATGATATCTCTCACCTGTTCGTCAGTAAGCCCTGGAATCTGATAATAAGAATTATTGGACTCGCTTTTTGAGGGTTTTGTTCCTGAACTTTCGGTCTTAGAACTTTGTTCAGTCGAAGACGAGGATTTCGACTCTGAGGAACTGGATTCTTTGGTCTTAGAGGAGCTAGATGACTCAGACTTCGAAGACCTAGACTTTTCAGGAGCTTTAGAATCAAGCTTAGGCAGCTTGTCTACTTGGTTCACCTTTACGTTCGGCTGTTTCACAGGTTTATAGAATAGCCCAAAAGACAACAGCAAGGCCATCAAGATCCCAATGCCAGCCAAGGTTCTTTTATTGGCTTCAGCCGAGGGAACCTTTACTCCCTTTGTACTGAGTATTTTCCATTCTGGATACTCTTTTTCTATGGCTTTTTTCTTTCTCCTAAGAGGACCAAGTAGAAAATGATTAAAAGGTACAATCGTTACCATAGCCACCGTTACAAGCGGGACATAATTGGAATGACTTGATACCAGTAGAACATCGAGTATAGCAAGAAGAATGAAGAGAAAAAGCCCCACAAACTTACGAACTTGATGCTCTTTTTTGATCTGCAAATATCTCTCTTGTGACATTATCATTCCCTCTTTTCTATTTCTCCCCTAAATATCACTTTCCCCTGTTCATACTTTCGCACAGCTAAGAGCCAGCGGATAGGGTTGTTTTGGAATAGTAGAAGAACCACGCTAACTGGGACGATCGTTGCTCCGATTGGCACCATGAACATCGACGGCTCAAACCATTCATGTTCATAGTAGGGAATGAAGGTCCCAGGTATGGCAAAGAACACAACAATTACAAAAACAAATAGAAGAACGAGGATAGCAAATAGATACAAGATGATTTTATCGACTGTTGGTTCCTTATCTGGTGACTTCCTCCAAAAAGTACTACTTTCAACCGCATCTTTAAACTGTTCTTCACTTGCTGGGACAAGCGACTTAGCCCCACTGTAGAACAGTTTTTCAAATCCATAAACACTTCCGATAAAAACGAAAAGGATTGCGGCTAGATGGATCGGAATCATCCACTCACTCAATTTAAAAGGCGCTATCAAGGAACGAATCCAAATACTGATGATAGCAACTAGCAAGAAAGCAAAGAAGAGAAGCCAAGGCCACTTGGATTTCTTTGAACTGATGGCACCGTCGGTTTCTGACGAGGTACTAGATTCTGTCGCTAAAGCCTCTCTCGTCCTTGTATTATAGTAGACGGATTGCTGGTTTCCTTGGCCTATATAAATGATTTTTCTCATCTCACATTTCTCCCTCTTTTCCTCGGCTATCGTCCTGTAATATCTCCATCAGCTCTTTGAACAGTCGTTTGCGCGTTTTCATCCGAAAATCATAAACTATATATGTAAGAATACCAATCCCTAACATGTACATAATTAAAAATTGAAAATCAGAAACAGCCAGATAACGATAGGCTGAAAAAATCGTTATTAAAACAAAAATGTAGCCAACTACTGTCAACGCCCTAGATTTTCTCCTAAGGGTTTTGATATTGGCTTTTGTCAGTCGAACTTTTCTAAATCTATCTGTCTTCATGTTGCGTCGAGTAGATTTGGCAAGGAGAATGGTCCCGAAAATTAAAAACAGAGACATCAAGATAAAGAAGATCAGATTGAAAGGGGAGGAGACATCTCCAAAGGTTTGGTTGAGCAACTTCGACAGCCGTTGCAAGAAATAGATTGCAATAGGAGCAGCAATGGCTGAATAATTCATGCCTTGTTTTACACTGTAGAATACTTGATTCCCCAAATCATAATAGATAAAAGAATCCTCCAGAGGCCCCATACTGATTAAATTTTTTACACTTGTGTCCATCTTATTTCCCGTCTCCTAAACTCAATACGGATGTTCAAACAGAGTCCTACTTTCTCTTAAAAGCATCGTGACAACGATTGCCAGCATTCTAGCTTTTTCGGCATTTGCCTTCCTAGAGAAAGAAAAGTTTATTAGTATTATAGCATGAACCCCCAGAAAAGGGGAAATATCCCCGACCGATACCATTGCTAAAGACAAGAAAGCTTTCGTCATTCCATAAAAAAGCGAACAAGTCCGCGTTCTAAAAACAGAATGCGAGCTTGTCCGCCTTTTTCTATGTCTCTAAAATATATGATATGTTTTCCTCGTCTCATCGTTCCAAGCGAATGCGGGTCACAATGCCGTCTGGATCTACAAGATCCAACTCACTCGAATGTATCCACTTGATCGGTGCTTCTACCTCTTGTGCTTGCTGAACGATGGCTAAGAGTTCTTCCTTGCTTTTGACCTCAAGGACGTAGTAGGCCAAGCCAGGCATGCCTGCCTTACGTGGAGCCAGATTTTTTCCTCCCCATTCATTGACTGCTAAGTGATGGTGGTAGTCCCCAGCTGCAATCCAACTAGCACTAGGGATGCTAAATTTATCCTCTAGCCCTAACACCTTTTGATAAAACTGACTCGCCGCGCGACTATCCTTAACCGATAGATGGATATGCCCCATTCTCGTCTCTTCAGCTAGGATAAAGGGATCTACCTTTTCCCCTAACTCATAGATATCCTGAGCCGCAAGGGCCTCTGTCACACCGATAATGCGTCCGTCTTCTCGAATATCCCATGAAGAAACTGGCTTATCACGGTAGAGTTCAATGCCATTTCCTTCCAAATCTTCCAGATAAAGGGCCTCACTGTATCCATGATCCGCTCCTCCGACCAGAGGAATGCGCAAATCACTTAAGTGTTTCAGGACATCTGCCAAGGCTTTTCGTGTCGGCAATAAAATCGCTAGATGGTAGAGCCCATAATGCTCCCTTACTTCCCCAGCTTTTTCTGCCTGAATCAAGTGGACCAAGGCTTTTCTGCCAAGTCCCAAAATCGCTTCTGTCTCTGTTTGAGATAAAATCTCTAAGCCAATAATCTGGTGATAAAAAGCCGTTTGACTCGTCAAATCCTTGACATTTAAAACCGCCTCTGCTAGGTAAATGTGGCTTTGGTATGCATAAGTCATAGGGTGTCTCCTTTTTGTTGTAACTTTATTAATTACATCAATTATACACTATTGAGATGAAATGTCAACGAAGACAACTCAAAAGAGCTGGAAACCAGCTCTTCTTTTTATTTAACAACAAGCTCGTAGCGAGTTTTGCTGGTAAAGGTTTGCCCCGCTTTGAGAATGACTTGGTCTTTGAGGTCACTGTGAATGGCATCTGGTAAGGCCTGCGCTTCAAGGGCAATCCCATTGTGCTGTACCATTGGCTGACCTCCTATGATGACACTCTCATCCACAAAGTTTGCTGTGTAGACCACAAAGCAAGGAGCCTCTGTCTTGAAAAGCAGGAAACGACCTGAGTTTTGGTCATAAAGGAAACCAGCATTGTCATGACCTGCAGGAAGAGCAAATGGGTGGTCCAAACCAGATACCAGTTGGATTTGCTCATCTTCTTCTGCAAAGATATCCTTGAGCAAAGCACCATTGTAGATGTGTTTCACTACGTCACGATTGGCATCTGGAGTTTTAGCCGGAACACCGTCGGGAGCGATTGGGTAAATGCCCTCCGTATTTAGCTGAAAGACATGGCGGTCAATTGTCTGCGTGAAATCACCAGACAAGTTGAAGTAGCTGTGATTAGTTGGATTGACCAGCGTATCCTGATCTGTCGTCACCTTATAGCCGACTTCGTAAGCACCAGTTTCTTCCAAGTGGTAGCTAATCCAAATCTTGAGATTACCAGGAAATCCTCCTGTCCCATCTGTACGCTCGGTGTAGAGAGTCAAGCCATGGTCACTCACTTCGACCAATTCAAACAAGCTCGAATCCCAACCTGTTGAACCACTGTGGTTACAGTTGCTAGCATTGTTGACTTCAAGGTCATAGGTCTTGCCATTGAGCTCAAATGTCGCACCTGCAATACGGCCCGCTACAGGACCTACACTTGCTCCATGCTTGGGACTATTGCCTACATAGCTAGCAAAATCATCAAAACCCAAAATCACATTGGCAAAGTTTCCATCCTTGTCAGGCGTGACATAGCGCAAGATGGTCGCACCATAAGTCATAACTTCAAGCTGGTAACCACCATCAGTCTCAAAGCGATAGGCCAAGACGTCCTTGCCCTCATGATTTCCAAATACACGCTCTGTGTATGCTTTCATTCTTCTCTCCTTTGATCCATTTCTCTTAAGTAAACAAACCATAGAGAGTGTCTCACCATCTATGGTTGTAGTTTCTATTTTCAGAATCCTTTGTCAGAAAACCTTAAGTATCCTCTTAACAAAAAGGAATTCTTCTATTCTTGTTTTTATGCTTCTACACGTTCAGTCCATGAAGTCGCTGTTGTTTGAAGAACTTTGTTGAGTTCGTCAATGTTCTCAAATCCAGTTGTACGCAACCATTCACGAGCTGCTGCTTCACCATCTTTGATGTAAGCTTCAACTGATCCAGCCCATGTTGCACGGCCGCAAAGAACGCCGTTGAAGTTTGCGCCTGATTCGTGGGCAAAGACAAGTGTTTCTTGGAAAAGCTTAGCTGATACACCCGCACTCAAGTAGATGTATGGCAAGTTAGTTGCTTCATCTTGTGCTTTGAAGAAAGCTGCTGCTTCTTCGCGTGTATGAACGATTTCACCATCACCAAATCCTTCAACGTATTTGACGTTGACTGGAACTTCTACTTTCAAAACATCGATGTTGAAGCGTGGGTCTGAGAAGACTTTCATGGCACCGATAACCTTGTGAGGTTTCACTTTAGCGTATTCTGCAGACCCTGCATCCGCAATCTTTTCATCGTAAGCCAAGATTTCAAGGAAGAACGGAATGTCTTCCGCCACACACTCAGAACCAATACGTTCGATGTAGGCTTGTTTTTCTTGGTTGAGTTCGTCAGCGCTGTCTACGTCATAGTAAAGCAAGAACTTCACAGCATCTGCGCCTTGTTCCTTGATGCGTTTGGCAGACCAAATATCCAAGCAGTCAGGCAAGCGTTTGGTGCTTGTTGTATCGTAACCAGTTTTTTCATACGCAAGGAGAAGACCAGCATTAGCATCAAGCGCTTTTGTAGCTGGAAGTCCGTACTCAGGGTCAAGGAGCATTGATGATGCGTATTTTGTCAATTCATCTGCAACCAATACCTTAAGTTCTTCCATTTGAGCAACTGTTGGCTCTTCTGTTTGGTATTGAGCCATGAGGCGTTTCAAAGCACCACGTTGGTCAAAGGCAAGAGCTGAGATAATGCCGTTCTCGTCAGAGAGTTTTTGCAAGCAAGCTACTTTATTAGGACTTAATTGTAATTTACTCATAGACACTTCCTTATTTTTGATAGTCATGAATGATAACACCTTGTACCACACGGTTTACGGTACCAGTAGGAGACGGTGTATCTGGTTTATTTTCGACCTTAAGCGAAGTCAAAAGGGCAAAGAGTTGGGCATAAATGATGTAAGGGAAGACACGGCAAATATCATTCAAGACTCCACCACAGCCAAGAGCCACTTCTTTGACATTTTCAAGACCAAAGGCTTGATCACTCAAAAGAACGACACGACGAGCAATCTGGTCACCAGCAACCTCACGAACTAAGTCCAAGTCATACTTGCGAGTGTAGTCTGTCGTTGTACCAAAGACCAAAACAACTGTATCTTCGTTGATCAGTGATTTTGGACCGTGACGGAAGCCAACTGGACTTTCATACATAGTCGCCACTTGACCAGCTGTTAATTCCAAAATCTTGAGCTGAGCTTCATGAGCAAGGCCAAAGAAAGGACCAGCGCCCAGATAGATGACACGGTTAAAGTCAAGATCAACCAACTCTTTGACATCTTCTGCATTGTCTAGGACCTTACGGGCAAGGCTAGAGACAACTTCAAAACGTTCAGCTTTAACAGCAAATTCTGTAGGATCAAAAACCAAGAGAGCTGTTAGCATCATAGACGTAAAGCTAGAAGTCATGGCAAATCCAGCGTCATTGGAAGCAGCTGGTTGCAAGAGCAAAAGATTGCGGTCATCGCCATGAGCTTGAAGAGCCAATTTACCATCTGCTGCACAAGTAATAGTCACTTGATAAAGCTCATCTACCAAGGCCTTGGCCAAATCAACCGTCGCCACACTTTCAGGCGAATTTCCACTACGAGCAAAGGAAACAAGGACAGTCGCCACATCTTTTTTCAAATAAGTTTCTGGATTGGCAACAATATCAGTTGTCGCAATGGCATTGAAATTCCATTTGCGTTCATCATAGACTTCCTTAAAATAAGGCACCAAGGTATCTCCCACATAAGCAGAAGTACCAGCACCCGTCAAGATGACCTTGATATAGTCATGTCTATCAGCGATACCTTGCAGAAAGGCTACAATTTCTTCACGTTTCGCTTGATAGGCTTCAAAAGCTTCTTTCCATACATCAGGCTGTTGATAGATCTCACGAGTCGTGATTTCTGCACCCAGTTCAAGTAATTCTTCTTTTGTGTAATTTAGCATAGAGTTCCTCTAATCTATTATTGTTTCATTCCTATTGAAAATATGGGAATGGGAGTGACTCCCATTCCCATGTATATTCTATATAAGATGCTCTAGGTCACATCTTATTCATCTTCGTCATCATCGAAGTCCGCTAACAGATCATTGACTTTTACAATGCTTTCTGCACCACGGCTATTATAGTCCGCATCTGCACCTGTAAGGCTAGCATTGATAAATTCAATCACCATTGGCAGATTCATTCCTGCGTAGAGTTCCACGTTGCGACCTTCCATGATCAAGCGACTCACCACGTTACATGGTGTACCACCAAGAAGATCTGCAAAGACTAGGAAATCATCCAATCCTTCGATAGCAGCTTCAAATTTAGCAGTAAATTCTTCTGGACCATCTTCTGGAAGAAGAGCCACTGCATGAATGTTGTCTTGTGGACCCATAATCATTTCCGTGCTACCTTTAAGTTCTTCACAGAAACGACCATGACTCACCAAAATTAACGATTTCACCATAAATTATGCGCCCATTCCAAGCAAGAATTTACCGATGAATGAAAGACCTACTGCAAGAACGATAATGATACCGATCGCTTTAGTAGAGTTCATACCTTTCTTACCAAGCAACCAGAAGATAAAGGCAGTAAAGATTGCTGGAAGCAAGCGTGGGAAGATTGAGTTCAAGATGTCTTGGAAATCAATCAATTTTTCACCGATTGGCAATTTGTAAGAAATCTCAAAGTTGATCATTGTTGCTACAAGAGCACCCATCATGAAGACACCAAGTACAGATGCAGCGTCAATCAAAGCTGTCAAAGTACTTTGCATGTTGTTGATAAGGTTAACCCCTTCTTTGTAAGCAAATTCCAATTGTTTCCAGCGGAAGATGTCATAAGCAACTGCAACTGCGATCCAAAGGAAGATACCCCATGGTTGGCCAGCGATAGCCATAGTTGCTGCGATAGATCCCATGATAGCAGGTACAAGTGAACCAAAGATTGTGTCTCCAAGAGGAGCGAATGGTCCCATCAAACCTGTCTTGATACCGTTAACGGCATCTTTTGAACCTACGCCATCTTTTTCTTCCATGGCAAGGTCAAAACCAGCGATAATTGTGTGGAAGAATGGAGAAGTATTGAAGAATTGAGTATGAACTTTCATCATTTCTTTCAATTCAGGAGTTCCATCCCCATACATTTTACGCAATTGAGGCAAGATCATGTAAAGGTAACCAGAAGCTTGCATACGTTCGTAGTTCCAACCTAATTGGAAAGTAAACAAGCTACGTTTGTTGATTTGATTAAAATCTTCTTTTGTAAGTTTGTAATTAGAATTCGTCATCTTCGATTTCCCCACTTTCTGATGGTGTAGAAGGTGCTGCTACAGCTACTTTTTGGCTGTTCTTAAAGTGAACAACTGCAAGGAAGATACCTACGATAGAGATACCGATCATAGACAAACCTTTGAAGTTGTTAGCAAAGCCAATCTTTTCAGCAACATCAGCAGGAAGAGTACCAAGGATACCCGCAACAGCTCCACCAAGACCTGTTACATATGAGTAAAGAACAGTCAACATAGCTGTCAAACCGAATCCCATTGCAAGGTAGTGAAGGTTACGTTTAACTGGAAGGTAACGAAGCAAGATTGCAAATCCGAGACCTGGAAGCATACGTCCTGCAAGTGTCAAACCGTCTGCAACCCATTGGTATTCCTTAACAAGGTTTACAACACCTTGTACGAATTCTCCACCAAAAGCAAGAGCGAAGAATACTGGAAGGGCACGTGAAAGAGCCCAAGGCACTGCACCAAGTAGGTAGTTGCGCTCGATTCCTTTATAGTCAAAGCGTTCGATTGCAGCATCAATACGGTGTGCAAAGAAAGTAGTAGTCATACGTCCAAGAACGTCGAAGTATGTCAAAAGTGCTGCTACTGGTACAGCGATTGTTGTGATCGCAAGATCTGTATCAATACCTTGAGAGATAGAGAATGCTGTTGCAAGAACCGCACCAGAAGTTGCGTCGATACGAGAAGCACCACCGAAGGTACCAACCCCGAGAACGAACAACTGCAAGCTACCACCGATAAACAAACCAGTTGTCACATCTCCCATGATCAAACCGGTAATGAAACCAGCGAATACAGGGGAACCTGCAGATGAAACGATTGTCAACTCATCACAGATTTGATAAGCTGAGTACAAAGTGAGAAGTAAAATTTGCCACCATTGTATCATAACAATGACCTCCTAAAAATTTTTTTCTATTTTAATAAACTCAAAAAGTCTGATACGGGATCGTTTGGAACCATTTGAGCAGTGAGTTTCACACCTTTTTCTGCCAGTTTGTGGAAGTCTTCCACATCCTTATCTACCACGTTGATAGAACGTGTGATAGGGCGAGTTTCTGGTGTTTGAGACATATTGCCGACATTGAGTGTTTCAAGCGGAACGCCTGCTTCAACCAAACCAAGGAAACGGTCTGGTTTACGTGCAACGATAAAGAGACGTTGGCTATCGTATTTACCAGCAAGGATATTCGCTGCCGCTTTCTCAATTGGCAAGATACTAAGTTTCACACCTGGTGGTGTAGCAAGTTTCAAGCCACTCTTTTCAATATCGTTGTTAACGACTTCATCGTCTACAACCATAATGCGCGAAACGTTTAGTTTCCCTGCCCAAAGATTGGCTACTTGACCGTGGATCAAACGTCCATCGATACGGCATCCTACAATTGTCATAAGTTTTCCCCCTTTATGTGTTTTAGTGTAGGTTTACGAGTTAAATGAATCTCTTCTTTATATTCACCTTCAGTTTCAAAGATGATAATGCGGTTATCACCTTGCTTGAGATAGCTATGAGGGATATAAAGTGAGAGGGTCGGGCCGACATTCCAGAAACGTCCTAGGTGACGCCCGTTGACAAAGGCAACTCCCTTACCAAACTCAGATAAATCTAAGTAGGTATCCTTAGGCTCTTCAACGGTGAAGTCGAAAGCGTAAAAGGCCGGTTGTCCTTCTGTCCATCCTTTTGAAAAATCAATTTTCTCAGGATTATCCAATGGAAGTGGATATTGTTTCCAATTTAACATGAAGTGTAGATCCTTACAGACACCTGTACGAATTCCTTTACGTTGCGTATCTGCCAAGAACTTATGTCCGTAGTTAACACGCCCCATATTTTCGACCAAGATGTCAATCTCTGAAAAACCTTCTCGATTTCCCTGACAGTAGATATCTTCACCAATTTCTGTCTGGTATTGAGTGGCAATCCATTGACCATCTACATAGAGTTGAGCTCGGTCACGTCCATCGATGATACGGAGACGTTCCTCTTCTGCATCCCAACTTGCTTCGGTACGATAAAGAAGGTAGCCATAACTTTGACCAAGTTCTTCCATCGCTTTTGGATAGAGGCTTTCAGTTGGACTTGCCAAGCTATCCAGAGTTTCAAACAAGGAAACTTTTTCGACTAGTGGAATGGATTCCATTTCCATGCTTTCCTTGTAAAGTGGTTCCAACTGTGGATACTCTGGGAAGTGTGTTGCCATCATCTTCTTGACTGCTAGGTATTTAGCAGTTGGATTTCCTTCTTCATCGAGAAGGGCATCATAATCGTAAGATGTAACTTGTGGCAAATCTAGAGTTCCTCGAGCCGAGCAACCATTCATGAAACCAAAGTTTGTTCCGCCATGGAACATATAAAGGTTGATGGAGCCTTGCTCTAACACCTCTCGAACAGCTTCTGCCAACTCTTTTGGATCACGCGTGATGATTGGTTCTTTCCAACGGTTGAACCAGCCATCCCAGAATTCCATACACATGAGGGGCCATTTTTTGCCATACTCATCAAAGAATTCTTGCATTTGTGAAAAGTTGTAAGGAGCCTTAGAGCCGAAGTTTCCTGTCACAAAGAGGTCATCTTCAATCAAGGTTCCAGCTTTCAGAGTAGCCCTCCAAGGACCGTCTGAAGTAAAGAGTGGGCAATCAATCCCTCGTTCTTCCATCAATTTTCGAATCGCTCTCAGATAAGACTTATCTTCTCCATAAGATCCATATTCATTTTCGACTTGCATCATGAGAATGTTTCCGCCATTTTCCAACAAGCGAGGCACAAGCCTTGGTAATAATTGGTCATAATAGCGAGCAACTGCCTCAATATAAGCCGGATCGGATGAACGGATTCGCATGTTCTTAGTTAAGAGCCAAGCTGGTAAACCACCGAACTCCCACTCAGCACAGATAAATGGAGACGGACGCACAATGGCGTATAGACCCAAATCCTGTGCGATTTGGAGGAATCTCTCCAAATCCATAGCACCTTCAAAATTAAACTCACCTTCAATAGGTTCATGTAAATTCCATGCTACATAAGTCTCGACTGTATTAAAGCCAAGCGCTTTTAAGTTGTAGAGCGAATGATACCAATCCTCCGCTGGAATTCTAAAATAATGAATGGCGCCGGACAAAATCTTGAACGGTTTTCCATCTAAATAGAAATCGTCCTCAATTTTAAATCTTGTCATGTTACTACCTCTGACTAATTAAGTTTGCGCTTTCATTTATTATAATATTAAATATAATCAAATATTTTGCATTTGTCAATAGGTTTTAGAAAATTCTTTAAAATTTTTCTATTTTTTTACTTACCGTTTACCGAAACTATCAAAAAATCGCATGAAAGTCGTTTTTTTATGTATGATAATTCACAAGGCTAGAAAATGAAATTTTTTACATGTAACATAACATCTTTAGTCGATTATTTTAATTTTTTTTACCTAAATACTACTATTTTCTAAGTATTTGTGGTAAAATCAAGGTTGGAGAAAGAGAATCGAGGTGAAATTATGGCTATTCCAAAATACCAATATATTAAAGATGAATTAAAAAACAAAATCATCTCAGGTCAATTTGCGAGTGGAGATAAATTTTATACAGAAGCAGAATTGATTGCGATGTACGATGTTAGTTCGATCACCGTTGTTCGTGCTTTGAATGACCTTGCAAAAGACGGCTATATTGTCCGTCAACAAGGTAAAGGAACTTTCGTTTCACGTGCACGTAAGTTTCACGTGCACGTAAGCACAAACTCGTTGAGTTTTCAGATGTTGAAATCTTTGAAACCAAAGACGATAAAGTTACTGTCCTTTCTATCGAGCGCGGAAACAAGCTTGAATATTTAGAGAAACTCGGCCTACGTGGAGATCAATTCTACTATAAGATTGAACGTATTCGTCAAACAAATGACGTTACATACATCTACCACACATCTTATGTTCCTGAACAATATATCAATGCCAACTATCCAAATCTTGATTATTATAGTTCTATCTATAAACGTTTCAAATTGGATTACCGCATTCACATGAGTGATGAGCATTTTGAGGAAATCAACGAGATTGCCTTTCCAACACCAGAGCATGCTGCTTCTGCACTTGGAATCGATACACAATTCCCAACTGTCTTCCAAACCAAGACTACAAAACTTGAGGCCACTGGCCAAGTCCTTGCCTATAGTGAAACTTATAAGCGAGCAGACTACTACAAAATCAAATTCATCTCATGTAACCGAGGTCATTAAGAAAAAGCCTGAGCCCAGCTCAGGCTTTTTCTGTATTTATTATAGCACGAGAAAGAAACTATGAAAATGCCATGAAAGGTTCTTATTTAATTAGTAGCGTTTTTACTAAAAACAAGTTAAATACTTGCTTCATTTTTCCTTCTATCTTTATCTTTTATTGGCAATTTTCTCCTAAATCTTATGTTTTCCTCCATTTATTATAGTTCTTATATAAACCCTATTGACATTTTACCCCTTAGATAATAAAATAAAATTGGTTTTACGTAAACGCTATCATATGCGATAACAACAAGGAGGTTTTGTCATGAAACTAGAAAAGAAACAGCGCTTCTCCATTCGTAAATACGCGGTTGGAGCAGCTTCTGTACTTATAGGATTTGCTTTTAGCGCACAAGTCGTAGCTGCCGACGGGATTACTCCAGCTCCAACAGCTGAGGAAACCGTTCAAACTGTCCAGGAGAGTCCTCAAGCAGTCAAAGAAGCTGTAGATTCCAAGGTTCCAGAAAAACTGGAAGAAAAGGCTGAAGAGCCTATAAAAGAGGATGTCAAAGAAGACTCGGAGGCTCCTCATACAGTTGCTCCAAAAACGGAAGAAACAACTGCACCAGCTGTGACAGAAAATGCTAGTCCTACTCCGACTACTGAGAAAGAAAGTCCTGCTCCAACTGAAGTTCCTGCAGAAAACTCTCCTTCAGAAAAGAAAAATGAAGCAGCCACACCTGCAGTAACCACTCCTAACACTGAACGAGCAGCTCAGGTAAATGAAAAACTGGCTAAAAGAAAAATGATCTCAATTGATGCTGGACGCAAGTACTTCTCGCCTGAGCAACTCAAAGAAATCATCGACAAAGCCAAACACTACGGCTATACGGATCTTCATTTACTAGTTGGAAACGATGGCATGCGTTTCATGTTGGACGACATGACCATCAAAGCCAATGGCAAAACCTATGCAAGTGATGATGTCAAACGTGCGCTCGAAAATGGAACTGATGCCTACTACAAGGATCCAAACGGCAACCACTTGACAGAGAGCCAAATGACGGACTTGATTAACTATGCTAAAGATAAAGGTATCGGACTAATCCCAACCGTTAATAGCCCTGGGCACATGGATGCCATTTTGCATGCTATGAAAGAACTAGGCATCCAAAAACCTAACTTCAACTACTTTGGTAAGGAATCTGCTCGTACCGTTGACCTTGATAACAAAGAAGCTGTTGAGTTTACCAAAGCCCTGATCAACAAGTATGCTGCTTACTTCGCTGGCAAAACTGACATCTTCAATATCGGACTAGACGAGTACGCTAATGATGCTACAGATGCCAAAGGATGGAGCGTTCTTCAAGCCTATAAATGGTATCCAGAAGATGGATTCCCTGACAAGGGTTATGATAAATTTATCGCCTACGCCAATGACCTTGCTCGCATCGTCAAATCTCACAGCCTCAAACCAATGGCCTTTAACGACGGTATCTACTATAATAGCGACACTAGCTTTGGAACCTTTGACAAAGATATCATTGTTTCTATGTGGACTGGTGGATGGGGCGGTTACGACGTCGCTTCTTCTAAACTTCTAGTTGAAAAAGGTCACCAAATCCTTAATACCAACGATGCTTGGTACTATGTTCTCGGACGAAATGCCGACGGCCAAGGCTGGTACAACCTGGACCAAGGACTCAATGGTATCAAGAACACTCCAATCACTTCTGTACCAAAATCTGATGGGGCTACTATCCCGTTCATCGGAGGTATGGTAGCTGCTTGGGCGGATACCCCATCTGCACGCTATTCACCATCACGCCTCTTCAAACTCATGCGTAGCTTCGCAAATGCTAACGCTGAATACTTTGCTGCCGACTATGAGTCTGCTGAGCAAGCCCTTAAAGAAGTTCCAACAGACCTTAACCGCTATACTGCAGAAAGCGTCGCAACTGTCAAAGAAGCTGAAAAAGCCATTCGCTCACTCGATAGCAACCTCAGCCGTGCCCAACAAGATACCATTGACCAAGCAATTGCAAAACTCCAAGAAGCTGTTAGCAATTTGACCTTCACACCAGAAGCTCAAAAAGAAGAAGACGCGAAACGCGAAGTTGAAAAACTTGCCAAGAACAAGGTGATCTCAATCGACGCTGGACGTAAGTACTTCTCAGCTGAACAACTCAAACGTATCATTGATAAAGCTAGTGAACTTGGATATTCTGATGTGCATCTCCTCCTAGGAAATGACGGACTTCGCTTCCTACTTGATGACATGACTATCACTGCTAACGGCAAAACCTATGCAAGTGACGATGTCAAAAATGCCATCATTGAAGGAACAAAAGCTTACTACGATGATCCAAACGGAACCACTCTTAGTCAAGCAGAAATCACTGAATTGATTGAGTACGCAAAATCAAAAGGGATTGGACTCATCCCAGCGATCAACAGCCCAGGTCACATGGATGCCATGCTTGTCGCTATGGAAAAATTAGGTATCCAAAACCCTCAAGCCAACTTTGACAAGGTCTCTAAAACAACCATGGACCTTGAAAATGAAGAAGCGATGAACTTTACAAAAGCCCTTATCGGCAAGTACATGGACTTCTTTGCGGGCAAGACTAAGATCTTTAACTACGGTACAGACGAATACGCTAATGACGCTACCAACGCTCAAGGTTGGTACTACCTCAAATGGTATGGACTCTATGGCAAGTTTGCTGAATATGCCAACACTCTTGCTGCTATGGCTAAAGAAAGAGGCCTTCAACCAATGGCCTTCAACGATGGTTTCTACTACGAGGACAAGGATGATGTTGAATTTGACAAGGATGTCATCATCTCTTACTGGTCTAAAGGATGGTGGGGCTACAACCTTGCATCTCCACAGTACCTTGCAAGTAAAGGCTATAAATTCCTTAATACCAACGGAGACTGGTACTACATTCTCGGTCAAAAACCAGAAGATGGCGGTGGCTTCCTCAAAAAAGCTCTCGAAAATACCGAGAAAACTACATTTAATCAACTAGCATCAACTAAATACCCTGAAGTTGACCTTCCTACTATTGGTAGTATGCTTGCTATCTGGGCAGATAGACCAAGTGCTGAGTACAAGGAAGAAGAAATCTTTGAACTCATGACTGCCTTCGCAGATCACAATAAAGACTACTTCCGCGCTGACTACAATGCTCTCCGTGAGGAACTTGCTCAAATCCCTACTAACTTGGAAGGATACAGCAAAGAAAGTCTCGATGCTCTAAATGCAGCTAAAGAGGCTCTCAACTACAACCTCAACCGCAGCAAGCAAGCTGAGTTAGACGCTCTCGTAGCCAAACTCAAAGCAGCCCGCCTAGGCCTCAAACCAGCAGCAACTCACTCAGGAAGCCTCGATGAAAACGAACTAGCTGCCAATGTTGAAACCAAACCGGAACTCATCACAAGAGCAGAAAAGATTCCATTTGAAGTTATCAAGAAGGAAAATCCGAACCTTCCAGCTAAGCAAGAAAAGATTGTCACACCAGGTGTAGATGGCGAACGCACTCATTACATCTCTGTCCTTACTGAAAATGGTAAACAAACAGAAACCGTTCTAGACAGCCAAGTAACCAAAGAACCTGTGACCCAAGTGGTTGAAATCGGTGCACCTATTACCCACAAAGGGGATGAAAGCGGCCTTGCTCCAGCTGCCGAAGCGAAACCAAGACTGGATATACAAGAAGAAGAGATTCCGTTCACTACTGTGACACGTGAAAATCCACTCTTGCTCAAAGGGAAGACTCAAGTCGTTACTAAAGGCGCTAACGGTCGTCGCATCCATTACTACTCTGTGAGCACTAGTGCTGACGGTAAGGAAGTGAAAACTCTTGTAGATAGCCTTGTGACCCAAGAAGCAGTGACCCAAGTTATTGAAGTCGGAACCCTTGTAACCCATGTAGGAGACGAACACGGTCTTGCTCCAGCTGCAGAAACAAAACCGAGATTGGACATTCAAGAGGAAGAAATTCCATTCACTACTGTGACACGTGAAAATCCTCAATTACCAAAAGGACAAACGCAAGTTGTTACTAAAGGAGCTAACGGCCACCGTACTGCCTTCTACTCTGTAAGCACTACTGCTGATGGAAAAGAAGAAAGAACTCTTGTCAATAGCGTGGTAACACAGGAAGCAGTCACTCAAGTTGTTGAAGTCGGCACTGCCGCTGAGAAAGCTGAGCAAACTGCACCAACTACTGCCAAAGCAGATGAAAAACAACTCCCTGCAACAGGAAGTCAAGACTCTGCAGGCTTGGTCGCAGTAGGACTTATGGCCACACTAGCAGCCTACGGACTGACTAAGAGAAAAGAAGACTAAACCTCTTCGATAAGCATACAAAAAAGCGAGATTCAATCTCGCTTTTTGTTATGATTAGTCACCAAGTCCGATACGTTCAAAGATATCCTCTACTCGTTTGGTGTAGTATGCTGGGTTGAAGATTTCATCAATCTCCTCTTGAGTCAGGCGTGATGTCACTTCTGGATCTGCTTCCAGAAGTGGTTTGAAGTCTACTTGGTTGTCCCAAGAGTGTGCTGTCTTAGGTTGAACAAGGTCGTAAGCTTGCTCACGTGTCATACCTTTCTCAATCAAGGTCAACATAGCACGCTGGCTGAAGATGAGACCGAAAGTTGAGTTCATGTTACGGATCATGTTTTCTGGGAAGACCGTCAAGTTCTTGACGATGTTTCCAAAACGGTTGAGCATGTAGTCGATCAAAATGGTCGTGTCCGGTGTGATAATACGCTCTGCTGATGAGTGAGAGATATCACGTTCATGCCAGAGAGCGACGTTCTCATAGGCCGTCACCATGTGACCACGGATGACACGCGCAAGACCTGTCATGTTTTCAGAACCGATAGGATTGCGTTTGTGAGGCATGGCTGAAGACCCTTTTTGACCTTTGGCAAAGAACTCTTCTACTTCGCGTTGCTCAGATTTTTGCAAACCACGAATTTCAGTCGCCATACGCTCGATAGAAGTTGCGATGCTGGCAAGAACTGCGAAGTACTCAGCGTGAAGGTCACGAGGAAGCACCTGTGTAGAGATTTCTTGAGCACGGATACCGAGTTTGTCGCAGACGTATTTTTCAACGAATGGTGGGATGTTGGCAAAGTTACCAACCGCACCAGAAATCTTACCAGCTTCCACACCAGCAGCCGCATGCTCGAAACGCTCGATATTGCGCTTCATTTCGCTGTACCAAGTCGCCAATTTAAGACCAAAAGTTGTCGGCTCAGCGTGCACACCGTGGGTACGCCCCATCATGATGGTGAACTTGTGCTCCTTAGCCTTATCAGCGATGATGTTGGTGAAGTTTTCAAGGTCACGACGGATGATGTCGTTGGCCTGCTTGTAGAGGTATCCGTAGGCCGTATCCACCACGTCAGTAGAAGTCAAACCATAGTGGACCCACTTGCGCTCTTCACCAAGCGTCTCAGAAACCGCACGCGTGAAAGCCACCACATCGTGGCGAGTCTCTTGCTCAATCTCCAAAATACGGTCGATGTCAAAGTCCGCCTTCTCGCGAATCAAAGCCACATCTTCCTTAGGGATTTCCCCCAACTCAGCCCATGCCTCGTCAGCCAAGATTTCCACCTCAAGCCAAGCACGGTATTTATTTTCTTCACTCCAAATGTTCGCCATCTCAGGGCGAGAGTAACGGTTAATCATGTTTAAGATACCAAGGGCGACTAGAAAGCGACTGAATTTTAGGAAACCAACGACGGACGCTTGCATCCTAGGAGGTTTATCTAAATTCCGAGCTTTCCGCCCGGGTTCAGTTCTGCAAACTAGATGTCCCTTTCCTTTCTTTGTTTAAGTTATATATTAACGATATTCTATCAAATTTCAAATCATTAGAATGTTCTATCTTTCTTATTTTACTATCATTATATTCATGCTATTGAATAGTACAGTTCCTGAAAATTAAAACATTGTCACTCCTCATCAGAATCCTCAGTATTTTTAGAGTCTTTATCATCAAAATTATCAAAATATTTTAATTGATATGAGTCCCTAATTTTACTAGATAAATCTTGATAAGGCTTTAATAACTCCGAGTTTATCTTAGGTATTTCAATATTATTAATAACCTCTTTTAGTGGAGTTAATGCAGCTTTAATCCTCTCATTATTGGCATTTAATTCATTTATCACTGGTATAATGGTTTCTGATACTGTTTTATATAAAGATGATAAGTTAGCCAGAAACTCCTGAGAAAAAATATCATTTGTTAGTTTCCTAGTTGCTTCAAAATCCCATTTCTCAAGCATACTATATTCAAGCTCTTCTAATTCTTTAATTACATTTGACAGCAACAAATCTATTTTTTTGTAACTTCTATAGGTTAGCATGTGAAAATGCATAACATCATTCCTGTACTGTCTAATACTATCATAGTTGTTTTTGAGCACATCTACTTTCTCACTATCAGTGAATGGTGTAAAATGTTTTTCCCATATAGTGATTGGAAGAGAATTGTTTATCATTTCTTTCAGAATATATTCATTCTTATTTTGAAAATCTTTAAAATGAATAGTTAAGTCACGAACTGGATTTATATTTATTTCAAATATCAACGAATGAAGTTCAGCTATTTGCAATTTTTCGATAGATTGCAATGCGCGAATTTTTGATGGATCCAGTTTACCTTTAGTTTCTTTCTTAATAACTTTTATAACATTTTCATTTTCTAATGGAGATAAAGCTAAAACAAGAATTTTTCGTAATAATGATTCATATACTTGAAATGTAGGATAAAGCCTATTCGAAAAATACATAGATAAACTATTAGATAGAATTGAATAATTCAAATCATTTTTTTCTAAAAATTCTCTAAACTTTGAAAGAAATTTATCAAATTTTTTTGCTGAACTTAATTTAGACTTGCTGTATTCATAGCTCAGCAAAATTGTAACTAGTCCTCCTCGAAATTGTCGAACATCTATTGCAAAGTCGGCACCTTCCAAAGTACACTGATATTTATCTGAATCCCCCATTATATTCTCATCACCAAGTTCAATTTGGCTATCAGAAGTAACACAAATTATTTCTGAACTAAGAAGTAATTTATCAAGTTTGACAATGCTAATATTTTTAGTTAATAACTCCACCTCAAATTTCATATTTATCTCTAAAAATCAATCCCTTTCCCAAACTCCTCCACCTCATCTGGCGCATCACTAAACACAGTCACATGCCCCATCTTGCGGTTGTGCTTCGCTTCTATTTTACCATACATGTGGAGGTGAGCGCTTGGATTTTCTGTGACATACTTTTCAGCGACCTCGACGTGTTGGCCGAGAACATTCAGCATAACGGCCGGCGCATGCAGTTTGATAGCTGGCAATGGTGCTCCGAGAACGCCCAAGATATGGGTATCAAACTGGGAGAAGTCGCAAGCTTCGATTGAGTAGTGACCTGAATTGTGTGGACGTGGAGCAATCTCATTGACGATAATGTCGTCAGCTGTCGCAAACATTTCCACACAGAGCGTTCCAGACAAGTTGAGTTGCTCAGCGATTCTCACGGCCATAGCTTTTGCTTTTTCAGCTAGACTTGCAGAAATCCGAGCAGGCACAATGGTCTTAGACAGGATGTTGTTGCGGTGGATATTTTCCTGAACTGGGAAAACCGTCACGTCCTTCCCAGTTCCTGACACGATTACCGAAATTTCAAGGTCAAAATTGACAAATTCTTCCAAAACGCAGCCTGCTGAGTCAGCTAGGGCATAGGCTTCTTCCAAATCTGCTTCTGAGCGAATGACCTTTTGCCCATGTCCATCATAGCCACCTGTCGCAGTCTTGAGGACATAGTTTTTAGATAGATCAATGTCTGCCAAATCTTGGCTTGAAGTCACAACCTTGTAGGGTGCCACAGTGACTTGTGCCTTGTTTGAGAGGAAGTCCTTTTCAAAGATACGATTTTGTGAAATGCGGAGCAGGTCGGTCCCTTGAGGGAGTTGTCCATCCTTGATGACAGCATCCAGACCGTCAGCATCGACATTTTCAAACTCATAGGTAAGGACATCGCAACGCTCAGCCAACTGACGGAGGGCAGCCACATCGTTATAAGGAGCCACTATGATTTCCGCCACACGAGAGGCCGGGCAATCCGCCGCAGGATCCAGCGCGATAACCTTGTGTCCCATGTAGATAGCAGAAATGGCCATCATCTGCCCCAGCTGACCGCCACCGATAATTCCGATTGTTTTAGATGAGTTCATTTGTAGACTCCTCTGCGATTTTTCCTTGTTCTTCTGCAAAATCTGCCAAAGCTGTCGCGATAGCCTGATCCTCTACTGACAGGAGACGGAGGGCAAAGAGAGCAGCATTGGTCGCACCTGCCTCACCGATAGCCATTGTCGCCACAGGCACACCACCCGGCATCTGAACGATAGAGTAGAGCGAGTCCACGCCACTAAGGGCACGTGATTTAACTGGTACACCAATGACAGGAAGTGTTGTTTTAGCTGCTACCATTCCTGGCAAATGGGCTGCGCCACCAGCACCTGCGATAATGACCTTGATGCCACGGCTACGAGCCTCTTCCGCATGTCTAAACATGAGGTCTGGTGTCCGGTGGGCAGAGACAACCTTCTTTTCGTAGGCTACACCGAAGCGGTCCAGGACTTCGGCTGTTTTTTGCATGGTTGCCCAGTCGGATTTGGAGCCCATGATGATGGAAATTACTGGTTTCATTTTTAATCCTTTTTCTTCCTTTTTTGATAATTGTCTTAGGTGGTGGGGACGGAAGCAAACCTTCGGTTTCATTCCTAAACTTTGAGCCTAAGTCTCAAATCTCCCCCCGACCAGAACAGTAATAGTTCTGGTCTTTTCACCACGGCGACCATTATCGTATTTGGCGACTTCGTCGCGTTATTCTTATATCTTTACTTAATTGCCTTGCTTCCGATATCTGTTCGGTAGAAGAGGCCTTCTGTGTTTTGTTGAGCGAGTTCTTGGTAGATGATATCTTGGGCTTCTTTGACGGTATCTGCTGTGATGACGAGCATATAAACACGTCCACCGTTTGATAGCAGTGCTCTGCTATTTTCCGAAAACTTTGCCCCTGCATAGTAGGTGATGATATCTCCCTCGGTTTTTGCTGGCAATTCAACACCTTTTTCATAATCTAGCGGGTAGCCGTTTGACGCGACAACCACGCCCAGAGTCACACCCTTATCCGTCCAAGTGATGTTTGGCTCCTTGCTATCGAGGATATCCGTGATATTTTGTGCAAAATCGGAGGTCAGACGAGGCAAGATAATTTGTGTTTCTGGATCTCCGAAACGAGCGTTAAACTCGATAACCTTAGGTCCATCTGCTGTCAAGATAAGCCCTGCGTAAAGGACACCAAGATACGGGCGACCTTCTTTGATCATTCCTTCAAGGACTGGCTTGACAATGGTCTCCACCGCTGTATCAACTACACTCTCTGGCAAGTGTGGAACTGGCGCATAAGCTCCCATACCGCCCGTGTTAGGGCCCTTGTCGCCGTCATAGGCACGTTTATGGTCCTGAGCCGTCGGCATGATGTAGAACTTGTCCCCATTGACAAAGGCAAAAAGAGAAAACTCTTCCCCATCAAGGAATTCCTCGATGACCACACGCGCACCTGAATCACCGAATTTATTGTCCAAAAGCATCTCGTGAGCGGCTTCGACTGCTTGCTCAACTGTCTCCGCAACGACGACACCTTTCCCAAGAGCCAAGCCGTCTGCCTTGACGACGATAGGAGCGCCTTTCTCCTCGATATAAGCCTTAGCTTCCTCGAAATCTGAAAATGTGCCATAGGCTGCTGTCGGAACGTCGTATTTGACCATGATTTCCTTTGCAAAATCCTTAGACCACTCCAGCTCCGCTGCAGCCCTAGTCGGACCAAAAGCCTTGAGACCAGCTGCATTGAAATCATCCACAATCCCAGCAGCAAGAGCATCATCTGGACCGATGAAGGTCCAAGCAATATCGTTGGCCTTTGCAAACTCAATCAATTTAGAATGTTCGGAAATAGAGATATCCACTAATTCCAGACCATCCAGAGTCATCCCGTCATTCCCAGGAGCTACAAAAACATTTTCAACGTCTTTTGACTCAAGCAACTTCTTAGCAATCGCATGTTCACGACCACCCGAACCGACAACTAACAGCTTCATCTTTCAACCTCTTTTGCGAATTATTTACTAATATTATAACACAAACGTTCGTTTTAATCTTGTTTCGTTTCGCTTTTAAAGCAAAAAAAGGAAAGAAACTGTTTTCTTCCCTTTTATTTTCTTAATGTCTAAAATGTCTCACTCCTGTGAAGACCATAGTCAAGCCGTATTTATCCGCAGCTTCGATAGATTCTTGGTCACGGACTGAGCCACCTGGTTGGATGATGGCCTTGATACCTGCTTTGGCGATTTCTTCCACGTTATCGGCAAATGGGAAGAAGGCATCGGAAGCAAGAACAGCACCGTCCAAATGGTCTTTGGCTTGGTCAATGGCGATACGAACAGAAGCCACACGATTGGTTTGACCTGGGCCAACACCAAGTGTCATGTGGTCATTCGTCACGATGATCCCGTTTGATTTGACGTACTTGATAGCTTTCCAAGCGAACTCAAGTGCAGTCGCTTCTGTCTCGGTTGGCTGGCGTTTGGTCACCACTTGCCAGTCAGCTGGGCTTTCCTTGACCACGTCTTGATTTTGAACAAGGAGACCACCGACCACGCCTGTGTATTCTGCCTCTACCTCACTAGCATCTTGAGCATCAAATGGCAATGCAAGGATTCGCAAGTTTTTCTTTTTGTTGGTCAAAATAGCTAGCGCTTCATCCGTATAGCTTGGTGCGATGATGATTTCAAGAAAAACGCCGTGCATCTTCTCAGCTGTCGCAGCATCCACCTTACGATTGAGAACGACAATTCCACCAAAGATAGACACTGGGTCAGACTCATAAGCATAGTCCCAAGCAGTTTCGATGTCATCAGCTTGACCAATTCCACATGGGTTCATGTGTTTGAGAGCCACAACAGTTGGACGGTCTTTGAAATCACGAATAATACGAATGGCCGCATCCGCATCGCGGATATTGTTAAAGGACAATTCCTTACCGTTGAGCTGTTTCGCTGATGCAATCGAATAGTCAGTCGGCAAAGATTTTTGGTAGAAGTCCGCATCCTGCTGAGGATTTTCACCGTAACGCATTGGTTGCTTGAGGTCATAGGTCAAAGTGAGCTTTTCAGGCTTGCTCTCGCCCACTTGAGCTGTAAAATACTCTGCAATCAAGGCGTCATAAGCTGCTGTATGGCGGAAAACCTTGGCAGCCAAACGTTGACGAGTTTCATAATTCGTTTCTCCATTTGCAGATAATTCCTCAAGGACCATTGCATAGTCAGCAGGGTCTACCACAACCGTCACGCTGGCATGGTTTTTAGCTGCTGAACGAAGCATAGATGGCCCACCAATATCGATGTTCTCAACCGCATCAGCGTACATCACGTCTGGTTTGAGAATCGTTTCCTTGAAAGGGTAGAGGTTGACCACTACAAGGTCGATAAGCTCGATCTTATTGTCCTTAGCCGCCTCAAGGTGGCTATCGAGATCACGACGAGCGAGGAGCCCACCATGGATATTTGGATGGAGGGTCTTAACACGACCGTCCATCATTTCTGGGAAGCCCGTCACATCATCAATTGCAATGGTCTCCACCCCAGCATTATCAAGGGTAACCTTTGTCCCACCTGTCGAGATAATCTCCCAACCGAGTTTTTTAAGTTCTTGGGCAAATTCAACAATGCCCGCTTTGTCTGAGACGCTGATTAAGGCCTTTTTCGTCATTCTATTCCTCTTTCTTTAGATCCAAGCGCATAGCGACTTCGTTATTTTCTTCTATAAATCCTGTTTCCTGAAAACCCAGACCAGTCAACAGGTGCTTCATTTTTTCATTTCCAACCACATAATCTGCGGTAATATGACTGCAAGCTCTATCCATCTGGGCCTCTTTGATTAGAACTTCCAAGGCTTTTCGACCATAACCTCTTCCTTGGTACTGCTGATCAATCATTATCCGCCAGATAAAGTATTCCGCTTCATCCTTGTCTATTTCTAGCAGGAGAAAGCCAACCACTTGCTTATCCCAATAGATTGCCATCGGAAACACATCTTCGTTTTTCCGGTAGAGCCATGCGTCAGCTAAAGAGCGTACATTTGGAGCCACGAAACGTGCTCGTTCATCAGCATCAGATATTTTCAAATCCAGCACTGCCTGAAAACTGCTCTCATCTACTAATTTCAGTTCAATCATTTTTTCTCCTAGCAATATTGCACAATCAAAACTTGATTTACTTCTTACCTTCTCCCCACCCCTAAACTTTCCAGCACCTCTGGATACAACTTGTACTCTGCTTCATGAATCCGAGTTTCAAAGCTTTCGATGGTATCATTCGCTAGCCGTGGTACACGGACTTGTTTGATAACCTTACCTGTATCCACTCCAGAGTCCACCCAATGAATGGTCACACCAGACTGCTCCACACCAGCTTCCCAAGCATCCTCAATCCCATGAGCTCCTGGAAATTCTGGCAGGTAGGCTGGATGGATATTGATGATCCGACCTTCATAAGCCGCCAATAAGGTTGGCCCAACGATTTTCATGTAGCCTGCTAGGCAAACCAAATCAATCTGGTGCTCTTCCAAGAGTTCGACAAGGGCTGCTTCGTAGTCTGCCTTGTTCTCAAACTCCTTGAGTTCAAAAGCATAGGACAGGACGCCCAGCTTGTCTGCACGCTCGAGCACATAGGCATCACGATGGTCTGAAAAGACAAACTCCACCGGAAATTCTTCAGCAATCACCTGAAAATTTGAGCCATTACCAGAGGCAAAAACCGCTATTTTTTTCATTTGATGATGACACTTTCGTTTTCTTTCTTGACGATGCGACCAATTTCATAGACTGGTTCATCCAACAATTCCTTGACACGGGCTACATTTTCAAGCTTGACTGCCAGCATGAGACCTACACCCATATTGAAGATTTCAAACATTTCTTCGTGCTTAATTTCACCGTATTTTTCAAGGGCTTTGAAAATCGGAAGCACTGGAACTTTGTTTTCCTCAATCTCAGCAGCCAGGTCATCCGCAAACATACGAGGGACATTTTCGATAAATCCACCACCTGTGATGTGGGCAATCCCATTTACCAAGCCTTCCTTGATGAGTGGCAAGACAGCCTTGACATAGATACGAGTCGGCTCAAGAAGGACTTCTTTGAGTTTCTTGCCTTCCAATTCTGGCAAAACTTCCTCACCTGTGTAGTCCGCAAAGACACGACGGACGAGTGAGTAACCATTTGAGTGAATCCCACTTGAAGCAAGTCCGAGAAGAACATCTCCCTCTGCTACTTTTGACCCATCGATGATTTGTGATTTTTCAGCCACGCCGACCGCAAAACCAGCCAAGTCATAGTCATCTGCGCCATACATACCAGGCATTTCAGCTGTTTCCCCACCGATGAGGGCTGCGCCTGCCTGCACACAGCCTTCTGCCACACCAGCAACGACTTGTTCTAGCTTAGCTGGTTCATTCTTCCCTGTCGCCACATAGTCGAGGAAATAGAGGGGCTCCGCACCTGCAGCGATGATATCATTGACACACATGGCTACACAGTCCTGCCCAATCGTGTCATGCTTGTCGTACTTGATAGCCAGCATGAGCTTGGTTCCGACACCGTCAGTCCCTGAGATCAAGACAGGCTCTTTTACCCCTGTCTTTGAAAGGTCAAACATGCCACCAAAGCCACCAAGAGCTCCCATAACACCCGCACGCTCTGTACGTGCTACGTGTTTTTTGATGCGTTCAACAACTTCATAACCCGCTTCAACATCTACACCTGACTGGGCATAAGCATTTTTATTTGTCATCTTCTCTTCCTTTCCTTTCATGGAGAGTCTTTATCCGTCTATTTGTAAAAACTGGTCTTATCCCCCAAGCTCCTACGATATTCTTCTTCATAGTCGTAGAGAGGAGTTGGGTAGTCGCCGTCAAAGTAAGCGACACAGAGACCACCGTTTGGCGCATCTGTTTCGATGCCAATAGAATTAATCAAGCCATCAATCGAAAGATAGGTCAGGCTATCCGCACCAATGATTTGGCGAGTCTCTTCGACTGTATGATTGGCCGCAATCAACTCCTGACGCGTCTGGATATCAATCCCATAGAAACATGGATAAGCTAGCGCAGGGCTCCCAATAGCAACGTGAACTTCAGACGCACCTGCTTCCTTCAAGAGCTGAACGATGCGGCGAGAGGTTGTCCCACGAACAATGGAATCATCAATCATCACCACACGTTTGCCTTTGACAACGCCCGAAACGGCTGATAGCTTCATCCGCACACCTTGCTCTCGCAATTCTTGAGTCGGTTGGATAAAGGTGCGTTGGGTATATTGGTTTTTGATCAGCCCCATTTCATTTGGCAGACCAGATTCTTCCGCAAATCCCATGGCTGCGCTTAGTGAAGAATTGGGTACACCGACCACAATATCCGCCTCATATTTGAATTCACGCGCTAATTGGGCGCCCATACGTTTGCGAGCTGTATGGACATTGATTCCATGGATGTTAGAGTCAGGGCGAGCAAAATAGATATACTCCATAGAGCAAATCGCCAACTGGGTATCATTCGTATAACTATCGTACTGGATACCATTGTCATCCACAATCACAATTTCCCCTGGTTTTACATCACGAATCCACTCAGCACCAATGACTTCAAAGGCACAGGTTTCAGACGAAACCACTACCGCTCCGTTTGCCATTTTTCCGATAGAAAGCGGACGGAAACCATTAGGATCAAGCGCAGCAATCAACTTGTCCTCAAACAGCAGGATATAAGCAAAGCCACCTTTGACAAGGCTGAGCGCCTCTTTGATTTTGCCCATCAAGTTCGGATTGTGACTTCGACGAATGAGGTGAGCCAAGATTTCCGAGTCCGAAGTTGAACTGAAAATAGCTCCTCTTTGTTCCAATTCTTTCTTGAGCGATTCGGCATTGGTCAAGTTTCCGTTATGAGCAAGTCCAAACTGCATATCGTGAAAGCGGAAGAGGAAGGGCTGGATATTATCTACAGAAGCTTCGCCAGCAGTCGCATAACGAACATGCCCAATCGCGCTCGTTCCAGTCAGTTTATCCAAATTAGCTGGATTTCTAAACACTTCTGATAAAAGCCCCATATCACGATGACGCTTCAATTGCCCCTGATCATTGGAGAGGATTCCTGCCCCCTCCTGACCACGGTGCTGAAGACTGTGGAGCCCAAAATAGGTCAATTTAGCAGCATCTGGATGCCCCCAGATACCGAAAACACCACATTCTTCATTAAGAGATTTTACTTCGTATGTCATTTTTTATACCTAATTTTTATTTGTGTATCATTCCTTTAGTAGAGCCGAATGATACGGTAGAAGCTCGTTTCACTCGCAAAACAAACCTTTTGCAATCACCAAGAGCTAAATCTACATGACTTTTACATTACGGATACTATCTATTAGAAAATCTGTAAGTCTTATTTTCCAGTAAAGTATTTAACTGCTGATGCAAAGAGATATTGATCTTTATTCCCTGGAATATTTTGGAAGAGACCGTCTTCATAACGTTCTGAGTGTCCCATCTTCCCAATGATTTGACCATTCTTGCTGGTAATTCCTTCGATGGCATTTACAGAACCATTTGGATTGTACTTAGAATCCATACTTGGTTTGCCGTCAAAGTCTACATATTGACTGAAAATTTGTCCATTGTCTCGGAGTTCAGCAAATTCCTCAGCCGTCACAACAAACTTCCCTTCACCGTGCGACACTGGGATGGCATGGATATCACCCACTTGCACCCCAGTCAACCATGGCGAGTTGGTATTAGCAATCCGAGTTTCCACCATCTTGGCCACGTGCTGGTTGGCATCATTGTAGAAAAGGGTTGGGCTAGTACTAGTAGCATCCTCAAAGTTCCCGTATGGAAGAAGACCTGATTTAACGAGGGCTTGGAATCCATTACAGATACCAATAATCAAACCACCTCGAGCGATAAAGTTATCAATAGCTACACGCACTTTTTCATTAAGCAGGATGTTGACGATAAACTTAGCTGATCCATCTGGCTCATCTGCAGCTGAGAAACCACCCGCGAAGAAAAGGATATTAGCCTTACCAATGTTGTCAACCATGGTTTCAACCGACTTGACAATAGCCTTTTCATTCAAGGTCACGAATGGCACCAAGTTAACCTCTGCACCTTCTTTTTCAAATGCCTTGGCTGAATCATATTCCGAGTTGGTTCCTGGGAAGACTGGGATGTAAACCACTGGTTTTTCGATAGTTTCTTTAGCTTTGATGACTGCGTTAGAAGCGACAGCTGGAACTTCTTCCAGTTCTTTGGCTTGGGCAAATTCAGTTGGGTAAACTTCTTCCAGTTTGCCTTGGAAGGCACTGTCAAGTTTCTGTCCATCTAGCTTCACACCATTGACAGTCAGTGTAAAGTCTACGCTTGTTTGACCGATTTTCTCCACTCCAGCGATTTCTTCAGGAGATGTGAAGACAAATCCGCCTAATTGAGCTGTCAAGGCTGTTTCAAGTTCAGACAAGGTCACCTCTGCACCGATATGGTTCCCAAAAGTAGCAAGAGCCAAGCTTTCAAGGACACCACCGTATTTGACAGCTGATGCAGATGTCACTTTGTGGTCAGCTTGGATGGCTTCAAACTTAGCAAAGTTAGACTTGATAAGATCAAAGTCAATTTCTTGTGCCAAAGCTTGACCTGGGATGTAATAGATATTTTCACCAGCAGTCTTGAACTCAGGGGAGAGCACCTTACGGCTATCTGCTGTCGTAACTCCAAAAGCGACCAAGGTTGGTGGTACGGTCAATTCTTCAAAGGTACCAGACATAGAATCCTTACCACCGATAGATGGCAAACCAAGCTGGATTTGTGCTTCGATAGAACCTAGAAGAGCCGCTACCGGCTGACCAAAACGCTCAGCTTGTTTGTCCATCCGCTCGAAGTACTCTTGGTAAGAGAATCGAGCCTTGGACCAGTTTGCACCAGTAGCAACCAAACGAGCAGTTGCTTCGATGACCGCATAAGCAGCTCCATGATATGGAGACCACTCTGCTATATAAGGGTTAAAGCCTTGGGCCATAACAGACGCAGTATGAGTCACACCGTGTTGAACTGGCAATTTCTGCACAGAAGCCTCAGTCGGTGTCAATTGGTAACGACCGCCAAGTGGGTGATTGACCGTAGAACGACCGACCGAGCAGTCAAAGATGGTCTGCAAACCTTTTTGACTCGCATGGTTGAGGTCAGATAGTACCGCAAGAGTATCAGCTTCAAGGGCTTCAGTACTTGTCTTGCGCTCTTCTGGGAGTTTGACATCCTTGTCCACAACCTTGGCATCGACAACGACACGCACACCGTTTGTATCAAGGAAACGACGTTCCAAGTCAACAATCGTTTCACCATTCCAGTACATGACTAGATTTGGTTTTTCAGTCACTGTCGCAACCACAACAGCATCAATATTTTCTTTGTTACATTCTGCAACGAAGGCATCTACATCCTCAGGACGAACCACCACAGCCATCCGTTCTTGTGATTCAGAGATGGCAATTTCTGTACCATTCAAGCCTTGGTATTTAAGAGGAACCTTGTTGAGGTCAATTTCAAGACCGTCTGCCAATTCACCGATAGCTACACAGACACCACCAGCACCAAAGTCGTTGGATTTCTTGATAAGACGAGTGACAGCGCCATTACGGAAAAGACGTTGAATCTTGCGTTCTTCGATGGCATTCCCTTTTTGAACCTCTGCTCCAGCAGTCTCTACAGACTCAACTGTTTGAACCTTAGAAGAACCTGTCGCACCACCGACACCATCACGGCCAGTCTTACCACCGAGGAGGATAATGACATCTCCCGCTTCTGGTTTTTCACGAACCACATTTTCCTTTGGAGCTGCACCAACAACGGCACCCAACTCCATGCGTTTAGCTACAAAGCCTGGGTGGAAGTACTCACGAACATAGGTCGTCGCAAGCCCAATCTGATTCCCGTATGAAGAATAACCATGAGCTGCTGTTTTAGAAATGACTTGTTGTGGCAATTTCCCAGCACGAGTTTCAGAAATCGGTGCTGTAATATCTCCAGCACCTGAGATACGCATAGCTTGGTAGACATACGAACGCCCTGACAATGGGTCACGAATAGCTCCACCGATACAAGTAGCCGCTCCACCAAATGGTTCGATTTCTGTTGGGTGGTTGTGGGTTTCGTTTTTAAACATGAGGAGCCAAGGTTCCTTGACGCCATCAACGTCCACTTCGATTTCAACCGAGCAGGCATTGATTTCGTCAGACACTTCCATATCATCCAAACGGCCATTGGCACGCTCATAACGACCGAAAATAGTCGCCATATCCATCAAGGTTTGTGGTTTTTCAGAACGGCCCAACTCCTCGCGCATAGCGATATATTTGTCGTAGGTCACCTGCAATTGTTTTTGGAATTTAGAAGCTGAGAAATCAATCTGCTTCAACTCTGTCTCAAAAGTCGTGTGACGGCAGTGGTCAGACCAGTAAGTATCCAAGACCTTGAGCTCTGTTTCCGTCGGCACACGCCCGATTGACTTGAAATAATCTTGGATAAAGAGCAAATCATCCACTTCCATTGCCATCCCTTGTTCGGCCTTGTAGCGGGCAAAGTCTTCTGCTGTATAGCTTTCAAAGAAGGTCAATTTAGGAATGGTCTTGTCTGACTCAGAAAATTCCTGTTTGGCAATTCCTGTCGTAATGTCCTTGAAACGTGAATCCACTGGATTGAGCAGGTAGTTCTTGACCGCTTCCAACTCAGTCGCATCAATATCGTTATTAACCAAGTACAATTGTGCTGTGTTGACCGTCACGTCACTCGAACTTCCCAGCAAAAGCAAGGCTTCCTGTGAAGAAGCTGCACGCTGGTCAAACTGCCCTGGCAGGCTTTCAATGGCAAAGAAAGCATAGTTAGCAAGATCCGCCTGCACAACCGCTTCATCCAAGACATGGTCTGTCACCTGCTCAGAGAAGATATGTTTTTCTGCAGCCGCAAACAAGTCCTCTGCCAAGTCAAAGACATCATAAACTTGCACGATGCGAATACTTTTCAAAGTTGAAAGTCCCAAGTTGTGCTGGAGCTCTCTCACCAAACTCTCTGACTTAACCTGAAAATCAGCCTTTTTTTCAACAAAAATACGTTTATTCATCAATTCTTATTCCTTTATTTCAACTCTTGCAATGTTCCCAACGACCTTGAGAGTCTTGCAAACAGATTATTTCAAACCCTGCAATTTCTCCCAAACAATCTCGTAAACATCTGTTAGTTCTCCCAAGCCACGACGGAGTGTAAAGGTCCAGGGGACCTTTTCAGCCTGAGTCCTTACATCTGAGAGACGAAGGTTTTCCGTTTATAACAGCTTATTTCAAAGCCTGCAATTTCTCCCAAACAACTTCGTAGACGTCAGTCAATTCACCTAGTCCTCTACGGAAAACATCCTTATCCATGTGGTTACCATCCGCATCCCATAAACGGCAGTTATCTGGTGAAAATTCGTCAGCCAAGATAATCTTGCCATCCTTATCAAAACCAAATTCCAGTTTAAAATCGATTAACTTAAGACCAATCTCAGCAAACCAAGCTTTCAAGAGTTCATTGATACGACGGGTTTCTTCTTTCAAGTAAGCAACCTGCTGGTCATCCGCAATTTTAAGGAATTTCACATGCTCGTCATTGATAAAGGGGTCATCCAAATCATCATTTTTATAGTAAAATTCTACAATTGGAGTCTCAAATGCGATACCTTCTTCCACCCCAAAACGTTTTGAAAAGGAACCAGCCGTGTAGTTGCGAAGCACAACTTCCAAAGGAATAATCTCCACCTTTTTATTGAGTTGCTCTGTATCTGAAAGCTTATCCACAAAGTGAGTCGCTACACCAGCCGCATTTAATTTCTCAAAAATAAAAGATGAAATCTGATTATTCAAGACTCCTTTGCCCGCAATCTGCTCCTTCTTGACACCGTTGAAGGCAGTTGCCTGGTCCTTGTAAGTTGAAATAATGAGATTTTCATCCTCAGTTGTATAGATATCCTTGGCTTTTCCCGAATAGATCAGTTTTTTTGACATTTTAAAGTTCGCCTTTCGTATTACTTGAGCACATTCTACCACAAAACAAACAAAAATTCAAGATTTTTACGAACTATTAACAAAATAGTACTTGTTGCGTAAAGAAAAAACTGCAAAACACCTTTGTCTTACAGTTTTTCAATCAGTTATCTCGAAAAAAGACGAACATTATTCTCTGTTCAAAAATTGATCCCAATAATAGCGCAAATAGCTTTTCTTCCCTGTGATTAGCGTCAAACGTCCTTCTGAACCATAGCGAAGACTTTCTGCCTGTTCAGGAGTCAGACTGGTCTCCACCTCTATTTTAAAGAAATTGCCCTTTTCAGTCTTGGTAGCTGTCGCGTCAATATTCGTAATCGCAGAAACAAGAACGAGCTCTTTATTACCATCCTTGCTTGTAGTGAAACGGACAGAATCACCGACCTTGAGCCTTGCAACATCTTTTGAAGTAAGATAAGCCGTGAGTTTAGTTTTACCTTCTTTTTCCAAGGATGGATAGAGCTGGGCTAGCAGAGTTCCTTCTGCAACCATCGTAGATTCACTGGTCTCAGGATTAAGGTGAAGCACCCCATCCTCACTTGCTGTAATTTTTCCCTTATCCAGCAGACCTCCTTGGACTTTCTTACCCGACTCTGCCTCCAAAATTTTCTGATCCAAAAGGGTTAATTCCTGGCCGACTTTGACTAGGTGCTGAGACTTGAGGGATTCAAGTTGACTATCCAGTCCCGTTGCGTAGGCTTGTTGAGCTCCAGAACCCGCATACTGCACACGATAAGTAGCTAAACTAGACTCTAGCTGGGTAATTTGTGCATCCACCTGTGCAATAACTTGCGATTTAGCTTGCGGATCTTCTCCAGCTTGGTTTTTATAAGTCTGATAAAATGAGTAGGCTGCATTTTGACTATCTAGTTGAGCTCCTGTTTCAATCGCCGACTTAGCTGTTTTGTAATCTCGAATTTTATCCTCTGTTTGGCTGATAAGATTGCCAATCTCGGCCTGGCTCTGACTTGCGGCTGCATTTTGAGAAGAGATGCTGGCATTTTGCTGAGAAACATTACTTCTAAGACTACTAGCTTGGCTGAGATAGTCTCGAAACATCTCCTGATAACCAAACTTATCTGCTTCTGGAAATTGATCACTCCCCTCTTTCAAACTGGATTGCAAATACCCCAACTGCTTTTTTTGATCCTTTAACATCTCCAATTGACTGGCATATGCCTCAACCTGGACAGCCTCCGCCCCTTGCTGGTACTGAACGAGCAGATCCCCTTGCTTGACCAACTTGTTTTCTTCCAGATAATTGGCCACAATGCGTTGATTGCTAGTCGACTGGATATTGGCAATTATTCGACTAGGTTCGACAGTTGCTCTGGCAGACAAACTAATCTCCTTCTCTGCAAAAACTGCAAATCCTAGCAGAAATACGAGCAGAAGGGACATAGGTAAAATCACCCGACTGGAAAAATTATGGTAACGACGATTATAAAACTCCGCACTTTCTAAAAATTCTGGTTTCATCCTCTCCTCTTTCTAGCTATTGACCAAATGAGCGTAAAATTCGCCTCGAGCAAGCAAGTCTGCATGGTTTCCTTCTTCGACAATCTTGCCTTGATTCAAGACAACAACCTTCTCTGTTCGCTCAGCAATGGTCAAGCGGTGGGCGATGAAAATCAAGGTCTTGTCTAAAGCCATGAGATTATCAACAATCCGCTTCTCCGTCAAAATATCTAGACTACTAGTCGCCTCGTCCAATATCAGAACAGGCGCATCCGTTAAAAGAGCACGCGCCAAAGCGATTCGTTGTCGTTGTCCCCCAGAAATACCTGCCCCATCCGAAGTCAATTCTGTCTGATAATTCAGTGGCATTCGCTCGATATCCTCCCGAATCTCAGCCAATTCAACTGCTCGTAAGATATCTTCCTGCGTCGTCCCTTCCTTGGCTCCAAGGAGCAGATTCTCCAAAATCGTTCCGTTAAAGACATAGGGCTGTTGAGGCAGATAGTTGATGTACTGGCGCAGGGCTTTTTTATCAATCTGATTGAGATTGACACCACCCAGACTAATCTCTCCCTGACTTGGATCGTAGAAATTAACCATCATTTTTGCTAAGGTGGTCTTACCCGAACCTGAAATCCCCACAAAAGCCATCTTAGAACCTTGCGGGATGGTCAAATTGATATCCGACAAGACATCTCGACCATAGCCATACTTGTAGTGAACCTGCTTAAAGGTCATATCTCCCTTCATCATGCTCAAATCTTCGACTGTTTTCTGCTCCTCAAACTCAAACTCCGAAGCTACTAGATAAACCTCGTTAAGACGGTTATTGGCGACCTGCGCTGTCTGAAGCTTGGTTTGCAGGTTGATAATATTTTCCAAAGGATTGGTAAAGTAAACAAGCAAAGTATTATAAGTAATCAGCTGGCCCAAACTCATTTTCCCATCCATGACCAGAATAGCTCCCAGCCAGAGAACGGCAACATTGAGCAGGAGCTGGGCAACTTTTTTCAGAGCCTTTTGCTGGCTTTCTGCCCGACTATAGGTAAAAGATTTTTTCAGATAAGCCACAAATTCCTTGTCAATCTTTTGATAGCGCGAACTCTCACTGGTCAAAGATTTAATGGTCTCAATGCCGTTGATGTCCTCGATGATAGAAGAAGACAGAACCGCATTAGCTTCCATGGTATCCCGATTCATCTTTTCAAAAGGCTTCATAAAGGCAAAGATAATCACTGTATAGATGGGAAGCGCAAGTAGACTAATGAAAAAGAGTGTCATATTTTGTGAAAACAAGACAAGCGAGATAATCAAAATCGTCGACACATCTAGGAAAATCGACAGAATGGTCGACGCCAGCGCATCAATGATACTATTGGCATCTGTAAAACGAGACACGATTTCTCCTGTCCTGCGTGTCGCGAAAAAGGACATCGGCAGGTGAAAAACATGCTTGATGTAGGACAAAATCACATCGATAGACAACCGTTGACCCAGAACAAGTAAGAGGTATTCCTGCGCATAAGACAAAATCTGCTGGAGAATATAGACGATGACTAGTCCTATTGAGATAATGCCCAAGGTCGAACGCATCTGGTCTGGCACGTAACTATCAATGATGGACTGAAGATAGTAGGAACCCACGATATTGATCAAGGTTACCAAGAGTGTCGCTAGGACGATATTGGTAATTAAGCCATGCTGTTTGAGTAAAATCGGCAAGAAGGATAGGAGCCCCTGTTTCTTCTCCTTATGAGGTTTATAGCCCGGAGATGGTGCCATAAAAATACTAACCCCTGTCCACTCTTGCGCAAATCGCTCACGGGAAATCTTGGTCAGCTTGACACCAGGATCTGGATCAGCGATATAGATGTGCTTTTTATCCTGACCTGTCACCACATAATAGTGGAGCAATTTCCCTTCCTTGAGCACATGAGCCACAAAAGGAAAGGTCAAATCTGGCAGATCAAAGAGCGTCATATCCGCCTTGATAGCCCGCGTCTCAAACCCAATCTCCTCTGCCACCTTTACAAGTCCCAAAGCGGTCGTCCCATCCATGGTCGTCTTGGCTAACTCTCGTAGATGAGCCAAGGAGTAATAACTACCATAGTAGCCAAATACCATGGCTAAGGAAGCCACGCCACAATCCATCTGATCCACCTGGGGACGATAGTGCCTTTTCCTAAATTTCATATCTTCTCCTTTTTCTAACAATCTCTTTAAAAATTTGTAAGATTATTTTAACCAAACGAAGAAGAAATAAGGGAATTGTTTCTGAAAAAACAATATCCACGCCTAAACAGCACTTTTTGTCAAAGAAAAGAGGCAGAACAAGAGTCCTGCCTAAAATATTCAATTACAGAGATTTCTTACCTTTCCCACTTCTTTTGTGAATAGTGTATAAAACGATAAACGCAAACACCGGGGGCACCATATAACTATTTTCACTCATTGTTACTTGAAATCCAAGAGTTGCTAGTATCCCAAAGATGAAAATATTCATCAAAAATAGGAAAGTGAATAGTAGAACATATTTTACAATCCTATTCATTCTATTCTCCTTTTCTTTCTCCTTGGCCCCGACACAGTAAAATAAAAACCACTAAAAACAAGGAAATCGTAGGTAGATTTATTTTGTTTACGTTAGCCACGATTCTAATAATTAGATAAGCCATCGAGCTAAATAATACTGTGGTCTCTGGCCAAGTGTTTCCTAGTAATTGAACAACTTTCATCTCAAACTCCAATCTGATGGTCCATCAATTCCCAATCGTACTTTCTTTTGTTTTGTACTTGTATCCTACATAAAACAGACCAAGCAGAATTGGGTAGGTTTCTGGATAAAACAAGGTATTGATCGGATTTTTCATAATCATATACGTTGCGATATAAAGAATGATCGATACGACAAAATACCCCTCAGCAAATCCTAATAAGATTTTTTTCATAGCAGACTCCTATTTACCTGAAAAGAGTGCTCGAGTTGTTAAAATAGCTCCACCTGTATATACAAATCCTTTTACAAAACCGACTGCCACAGGGATAAGAAGGGGAAAGGCTCCCCCTTGAATTTCCTGCAAGT
This sequence comes from Streptococcus sp. NPS 308, assembly GCF_002355895.1. Classification (NCBI taxonomy): domain Bacteria; kingdom Bacillati; phylum Bacillota; class Bacilli; order Lactobacillales; family Streptococcaceae; genus Streptococcus; species Streptococcus sp. NPS 308. The sequence continues at coordinate 71,887 of NZ_AP017652.1, read as the reverse complement.
CCGTATTAGTCATTGTTTCAAATTCTAAAATAGATTTTTCCATATCATCTCCTCCTTCTATTACCATCTACCCGTCACATAATTATAACCTGCAATTCCTACTGCAGTAATTCCACCAGCAATTTTAGCTGCTGTCACAGGATTAGCAATCACCCAAGCTACAATCGGCCATGCTCCCCCATCCACATCCATCAACTCTTCTTCAGTAAGAGCTACAAAGTTCTGTTCCATTTTGTCAAAGTTTGTCATCTTTTTTCTCCTTTATTTTTATTTTTTTAGTTTATGGTCTCTAGGCTTTAAACCATTTTAAAAACCAGATTGGGTAAATTACTGAAATCTTTTTCCTTCCTGTTCTTCTCACTTATCTATTCGAGAAGTGATTTAAAATGAACAGGTAAATTTCATTTATTTCAAATACCATTTGATAAACCATGGCAATAAAATTGGTAAATACATCGCGTAGTCTCCTTTCTTCTCTTCTCACTTATCCATTCGAAAAACAATTCGAAAATGAACAGCTATTTTACTTTTATTTTAAAAACCACTTAATGAACCAGGGATAAAAACCTGTCACATACATAGATAATCCTCCTTTTTTCTTTCTCGTCTCTTTATTCGCAATTTCTACTAAAAATTTTAACGTTTTTCTTTTTTCTGCAAATAAAAAAACAACATGACTTGCATGTTGCTTTCGGCTATATTTTACCTTTAATGGTTTCGATTACATCTGTTACACTTTGAAGATGGTCAATTTCCTCATCGCTGATTTCGATTCCAAATTCATCTTCTAGCGTCAAGACGAACTCCATCAAGTCCACTGAGTCTGCATCGAGGTCGTCCTTCAGACTCAAGGCTTCTGTCACGACAAAGTTTTCTCCCTGTCTTTCTTGGATAATGGTCACGATACGGTCAAAAATTTCTTTGTTTGTCATCTGTTATTCTCCTGAAAATTCACGCGCAGTTTGAGCAACTACGTCTGTTTCTAGCATGGTACGAATCTGACGAATCGTACTGTACACAGCCTTGGCATCGCTTGAGCCATGGGTCTTAACAACAGGTGCTTTGACACCAAACAAGACTGCCCCTCCAACATCTGAATAGTTGAGCTGTTTTTTCAAACCTTTCAAACTATCTTTAAGGAGAAGAGCACCAAGTTTTGCTCGAAGCCCACCACCTGTAATAGCTGTCTTGAGCAAGCCCATGATTCCCATAGCTGTCCCTTCGATAGATTTGAGCACTGCGTTTCCCGTGAAACCATCTGTCACGACAACATCCGCAACGCCATTCATTAGATCACGCGCTTCCACGTTTCCGATAAAGTTCAAACTTTCATCAGCTACTAGCAATTCGTAAGTTTCCTTACGAAGCGGGTCTCCCTTGCTGCTTTCTGTTCCGTTGTTAAGCAAACCAATACGTGGTTTTGCAATCCCACGAACATTCTTGGCATAGAAGGAGCCGAGAACAGCGTATTGATGGAGGTGCTGGGCAGTGTTTTCTACATTGGCACCGAGGTCAAGCATATCAAAGCCTTTTCCATCTATAGTTGGCAATGTTGACATAAGTCCAGGTCGGTCGATATTCTTGATACGACCCACGATGAAGAATCCTGCTGCCAACAAGGCACCTGTGTTTCCTGCGGAAAGAACAGCATCTGCCTCTCCCTCTTTGACTGCCTTAGCCGCCAATATCATGCTGGCATTTTTCTTCTTACGGATAGCTTTTGTCGGCTCATCGTCTGAGTTAATTTTCTCATCCGTATGGATAATGCTGACACGCTCTGTCGCTGTTAGATATTGCTTAATCTTACTTTCATCTCCATAGAGTTGAATCTCAATATCTGAAAAGTCAGCTAGAGCTTGATTGACACCCTCAACGATGGCCTGAGGTGCGTAATCGCCCCCCATAGCATCTACTGCGATTTTTTTCATTTGTCTTCCTCTTTTAGTAATTGTCCCCAGTCGGCTAGGGAATCAATAAATTTTTTTGATTTTAGATGAATCCCAACATACTCTTCGTAGATCTGATCCATAAATTGGCGTAGCTCTTGCTTGATTTCGGCCTTAAGCGAAATGGTCTTCAAGGTCTCAAAATCAATAGCCTGAAATTGATTGAGCAGATAAGGGATGTTGGGATTCAGATGGCAACGTTTCTCGTCCTCATGGTAATGGTCTGGACAGAGGCAGGCTCCATATTTGAAAGAAAAGTCAAAGGCCTGACCTACCCGATGGCAAAAGACACACTCATTAAAATTGAGCCCAATTCCAAATCGGGTCAAGATTTGAATTTCAAAAATATTGGTCAAAACCTGATAATCTAAACCCTCTTCCATCAACTCTAGAGTCTTTCTCAAGAAGGCAAACAAGGGAGCATCCTGCTGATTATCCTGCAAACTGGCATCTGCAAGAGCCGCAACATAAGTCGCATAAGCCATGACAAAGAGGTCGCTATTGATTTTGGGAAAGGTCATCACCTCATGATAGTCCTCAATGTAACTGAGTCCATCATCATTGATTCGCAAGAGAAACCGTGCCAACACCAAGGGCTGAATAACAGGAGCTAGTTTGGATTGACCAGCGTGTTTGACGAAAAACATGCGCTTACCAGCCTGCTCGGTGAAGATCTTGACCAGCTTATCATCCTCCCGAAAGTTACGATTGTAGAGTACGAGACCTTGACTCGTTATAGACTGGATCATGCTTCTCTCATGTACTCCTCAAGTCGTTTCATGGCCTCCCTGATCGTTTCCATGCTGGCTGCATAAGACAGACGAACATAGCCTTCTCCATAACGACCAAAGGCAGCACCAGGGATAAAGGCAACAGCCTTCTTCTGGGCAAAATCCTTGAGGAAAGCAAAGGAGTCTTGATTGTAACCTGCTGGAATCTTAGCAAAGATATAGAAGGCACCGTCTGGTTTGATAATTTCAAAGCCAAGAGCTGTCATCTTCTCAATAATGTAATCTCGACGCTGGATGTATTCCTTCTTCATAGGCTCTGCGTCGTTTTTACCAGCAGTCAAGGCTTCTACTGCAGCATGTTGGGCCATGGTGTTTGCCGCAGTAACCAAATATTGGTGACTCTTGATTAACTGAGCTGTGAAAGCTGCAGGAGCAAAGATAAAACCTAAACGCCAACCTGTCATAGCATGCGATTTAGACAGGCCATTGATGATAATGGCTTGATCTCTCAGCATAGTTCCCAATGATACATGATTTTCCCCTGTATAGGTCAATTCTGAGTAGACCTCATCACAGACCACAAAAATCTCGTATTTACGTAAAACAGCTGCCAAGGCTTCCAACTGCTCCCGACTATAGGTAATTCCTGTCGGATTGGCTGGATAGTTGAGAATAACTGCTTTGAGCTTGTCCCCCTGCTCCAAAATTGCTTTTTCCAACATTTCAGGAGTCAAGACAAAACCATTTTCAGTTGTATCAATCTCGACAATCTCTGCCCCAACTAGGTTGACAATCGGCTCATAGCCTGGATAGGCAGGAGCTGGCAAGAGTACCTTGTCTCCTTCTTCTAAGATAGCTGTCAAAGTAGCAGATAAAGCCTCTGTCGCTCCGATAGTAACCAAGATTTCATTTTCAGGATTGTAGTCCAACTGGTATTTTTCTTTTACAAAATCACTAGCTGCCTGGCGCAAGGTCAGTAAACCGCTCATCCCTGTATAGTAGGACTGGTTCTGGTCAATCGCTCGCTTGGCCGCCTCCTTGACATGATCTGGCGTTGTAAAGTCAGGCTCTCCCAAGGTCAAACGCAGAACTCCAGGGATCTCTGAAATGGCCTGATCAAACTGACGAATCAAGGACACTTGAATCTTATCTAATTGTTTATTAAAGCGCTTGGTTAAGTCCATAGATATCCCCTTACTTACAGAACATAGTACTATTATACTACAAAAGCTCCCTGACCGCAAAATCCATCTGAAATCAAGAATTTTCACTTTCTGTTTTACTTTTCTTCTCGACAGGACTATAATAATAAGTGCTTATTTTCGGAGGTTTATATGTCATTTTTATCAAAAAATGGGGCAGGAATCTTGGCCTGCCTTCTCATTTCTTTCATATCCTGGTACTTAGGAGGTTTCTTTCCTGTCGTCGGAGCACCTATCTTTGCGATTTTTGCGGGGATGCTCCTCCATCCTTTTCTCTCTTCCTACAAGCAACTGGGTGCTGGCTTGACCTTTAGTTCCAAGAAATTACTTCAATATGCCGTTATTTTGCTCGGTTTTGGTCTCAATATCTCGCAAGTCTTCGCAGTCGGGCAATCTTCGCTCCCTGTTATCCTCTCCACCATTTCGATTTCCTTGATTGTTGCCTACCTCTTCCAGCGCTTTTTTGCTTTGGATACTAAACTGGCTACCTTGATTGGAGTGGGGTCTTCGATCTGTGGTGGTTCTGCCATTGCTGCGACAGCGCCCGTTATCCATGCCAAGGAAAAAGAAGTCGCCCAAGCCATTTCCGTTATCTTTTTCTTCAATGTCTTAGCCGCACTCATCTTTCCAACTCTAGGAACCTGGCTTCACCTATCAAATGAAGGCTTCGCCCTCTTTGCAGGAACCGCAGTCAACGATACTTCTTCTGTAACGGCCACAGCCAGCGCATGGGACAGTCTTTATCAGACCAATACCCTTGAGTCTGCAACCATTGTTAAACTCACACGCACCCTTGCCATTATTCCTATCACGCTCTTTCTCTCCTACTGGCAAAGTCGCCAACAAAAAAATAGCCAGGGTTTCCAACTAAAAAAAGTCTTCCCACTTTTTATCCTTTACTTTATCTTGGCTTCTCTCCTAACAACTCTCCTTACCTCTCTCGGTGTGTCCGGTAGTATCTTTACCCCTCTTAAGCAACTCTCCAAATTCCTTATCGTCATGGCCATGAGCGCCATCGGTCTCAAAACCAATCTCATTGGATTGATCAAATCCAGCGGCAAATCCATTCTTCTTGGAGGCCTTTGCTGGATTGCCATCATCCTTACCAGTCTTGGCATGCAGGCATTGATTGGTATTTTCTAAGACAAAAGGTAGCCCATGGCTACCTTTTATTGTTCAAGAATTAAGCGTGTGTGTTCTCTCTTGATACAGCGATTCATCACGATGTCGTCGCATCCTCCAGCACGCAAGATTTCTTCCGCTTCTAGACTTTCTAGACCTAGTTGTGCCCAAAAAATCTTGGCATCAGCCTTGAGAAAATCTCGCGCCACATCTGGTAAAAACTCGCTACGTCGGTAAACATTGACAATATCGACAGGAAAAGGAATCTCAGCTAGGCTTGCATAGGCCTTTTCTCCCAAGATTTCGCCACCTGCAGCCTTGGGATTGACTGGAATGATTTTATAGCCCCGAGCCTGCATTTCCTTAGTCACTCGATTGCTAGTTGTTTCTTCACGATCGGACAAACCCACTACCGCTAACGTTTTACTGGTTGCAAGATACTGACGTACCACACCATCACTTGGATTGATAAATTCTTGGCTCATAGAAATCCTCCTTTTTCATCAGTATAGCATATTATGAAAAGGCTTGCAGATTTTGACTACAAAAAATCTCCTAGCAAGAAAAGAAACCTGCTAGGAGAACGATCTATTTCAAGTGAAAGTTTAGATTTTTTTCTCGATACTAAATAATGGAGAAAGAGGGCGTTTTTCGTGGATACGTACAATGGCATCTCCTAAGAGATGAGCAATCGAAATTTGTTCAATCTTATCAATCAAACGCTCTTCTGGTAGGTAGATAGTATCCAAAACAACCAATTTTTTAATAGCTGATTTTTGGATATTGTCCATAGCTGGTCCAGAAAGAACTGGGTGCGTACAGCTTGCGTAAACTTCAACAGCGCCTGCTTCAGCAAGTGCATCCGCTGCATGACAAATAGTTCCAGCTGTATCAATCATATCGTCAATCAAGATACAAGTCTTGCCTTCGACCTTACCGATGATGTTCATCACCTCGCTGGTATTCATCTTGTCTACACTACGGCGTTTGTCAATAATCGCAATCGGAGTTTTCAAAAACTCTGCCAATTTACGAGCACGAGTCACCCCACCATGGTCTGGGCTGACAACCACGTAGTCAGAGCCAACCATGCCGCGACGTTCAAAATAGTCCGCAATCAATGGAGCACCCATCAAGTGATCTACGGGAATATCAAAGAATCCCTGAATCTGTGCAGCGTGCAAATCAATCGTCAACAAACGATCTACCCCAGCAACTTCTAGCATGTTTGCAACGAGTTTTGCAGTGATTGGCTCACGCGCGCGCGCTTTTCTATCCTGACGTGCATAGCCATAGTAAGGCATAACAACGTTGACAGATTCTGCACTAGCTCGCTTCAAGGCATCTACCATGATCAAAATTTCGAGCAGATTGTCATTTACAGGTGAGCTCGTTGATTGTAGGATAAAGACGTGTTTTCCACGGATTGATTCTTCGATATTGACCTGAATCTCCCCATCTGAAAATTGACGAACAGTCGATTTCCCCAACTCTATCCCAATCTCTTGCGCCACACGCTCTGCCAATTCTCTATTTGAAGAAAGGGCAAACAGCTTTAAATCAGAAAAAGACATGATTTCCTCCGGTATCTATGTATCACTTGTTTTTTACACAACATTTTCCATCTACCATTGTAGCGCTTTTTCTTTTATTTTTCAATCAAAAATAAAACAAGAGTAAACATTTATACCCTTGTTTTTTGCCAACTTATATTAGTTATATTAAAATTAAAATCGCTACATTTGAAGTAACGATTTTATGCTAGGATTAGAATTCTGCAAGATGAAGTTAGTATACTTCTCTCATACTCCCTGTATCCACATCGTAAACCGCACCTGAAATAGCCACATCATCAGGAATCAGTGGAGATTCTCGAAGCAACTGCATATCCTCTCTCACACTCTCTTCAACATCCTGGAATGGTAAAAAATCTTGACCAGAAACATCAACCCCGAGCTCGTGCTTCAAATGCTCTTGAAAAGACTCGTTTTGAAAGGTTTGAGCTCCACAGTCTGTATGGTGAAGCACCACAATTTCACGTGTACCCATTTGTTGCTGGGAGATCACCAGAGAACGAATCATGTCCTCCGTTACTCTGCCTCCAGCATTCCGCAAAATATGAGCATCCCCAAGTGCTAAACCTAAAGCTTGCGCGACGTGTAGCCGTGAGTCCATGCAGGTCACAATTGCTACTCTTGTTTTCGGCTTAAGTGGCAGATTTAATTTCCCATGAAGGGCAACATAAGCCTGATTGGCTTGCATAAACTGTTCAAAATACGACACGATTTCCCCCTTAAAAATTTGATAATCAAATATTTCTCCTATCTTATCATTTTTAAGAAGATTTGTCACAGATTAAGCAAAGACCATTTTCAAAACTTCCTGGATAGTCGTCACTCCTATCGCCTGAATTTCTTGAGGTGGTTTAATGCCTGTCAAGGAATTTTTGGGTACATAAATTTTTGTAAACCCAAGTTTTGCCGCTTCATTGATACGTTGTTCGATACGATTGACCCGTCGAATCTCTCCTGTCAAACCCAATTCTCCCACAAAACATTCCTGAGGATTGGTTGGCTTGTCCTTGTAACTCGAAGCAATCGCCACTGCAACAGCTAAATCAATAGCAGGCTCATCCAATTTGACACCACCAGCAGATTTGAGATAGGCATCTTGATTTTGCAAGAGAAGCCCTGCACGTTTTTCCAAAACAGCCATAATCAAACTAGCACGATTGAAGTCAAGCCCTGTCGTCGTACGCTTGGCATTTCCAAATATGGTCGGTGTCACCAAGGCTTGAACCTCCGCCAAAATCGGACGTGTCCCTTCCATAGTTACCACGATTGATGAACCAGTGGCCCCATCCAAACGCTCTTCTAGGAAAACTTGACTCGGATTGAGCACCTCAACCAAGCCACCTGATTGCATCTCAAAAATGCCAATCTCATTGGTCGAGCCAAAACGGTTTTTGACCGCTCGTAAGATTCGGAAGGTATGGTGACGCTCCCCTTCAAAGTAAAGCACCGTATCCACCATATGCTCCAACATACGCGGACCTGCTAAGGTCCCTTCCTTGGTCACATGCCCTACGATAAAGATGGCAATGTTATTGGTCTTGGCCAGCTGCATAAGCTCAGCTGTCACCTCTCGCACCTGAGACACAGACCCTTGCACCCCTGAAATCTCAGGAGACATAATAGTTTGTATAGAGTCAATGATGAGAAAATCTGGTTGGATGCGCTCTACCTCAGCTCGAACACTCTGCATATTGGTCTCGGCGTAGAGATAAAACTCACTATCAATATCCCCCAATCGCTCTGCTCGTAGCTTGATTTGCTGGGCAGACTCCTCCCCACTGACGTAGAGAACCGTACCCACTTGAGACAACTGGGTTGAAACTTGTAAAAGAAGCGTTGATTTCCCGATTCCAGGATCTCCCCCAATAAGTACGAGACTCCCTGGTACCACTCCGCCTCCAAGTACACGGTTAAATTCCTCCATCTCGGTCTTGGTTCTATTGACATTGATAGACGTTACTTCAGCCAGTTTCATAGGCTTGGTTTTTTCACCTGTCAAAGACACACGCGCATTTTTGACCTCGACAACCTCGATCTCTTCTACAAAAGAAGACCAAGCTCCACAGTTTGGACAGCGTCCTAGATACTTAGGTGAATTATATTCACAATTTTGACACACAAATGTCGCCTTTTTCTTTGCGATAATAAACCTCTTTCTAAATTTCTACCTCACACTCAATTACTTGGCAAAAATCAATCTTCTCATTTGGCACAAACTGGCGCATGAGCATTCGATGAGCGACAACTAGCACTGTCTGGTAGTCTCGGTACTTTATCATAGTTTCCAAAAAACGCGCCTTCATCTCTTCAGCTGTCTCATACTGAATAGGACTATTAGGAAGCAACTCCCCCTTGTTTTCTAAAAACAGAGTACGTGCTTTTTCAAAATTCTCTATACCACTTTCGTAAACCTGCCATTCATGCAATAAAGGCTCTACTCTTAAAGGAAGGCCCGTAGCACAAGTAAGATAAGAAGCCGTTTCTAATGCTCGCGTCACTGCAGAAGACACCAGTATATCAGCTGAGCCAAGCAAAGGATTTTGACAAAGTTTCTGAACTTGTTGCCGTCCTTCCTTAGATAAAGGTGCTAAATCCATCCCAAAACCTGTATAAAAACGTTGCTCTAGCTCACGGTAGTCTGGTTCTCCATGACGTACAAAGATAATCTTCATCTTAGTGCCCTGTCGATCCAAATCCACCTGTCCGAACACCGTCTGCCTCATCTCCGTCTGCGATTAAGAAAGGCGCAAAGACAGCCTGAACCACACGTTCTCCAACTTCAAGAACCACTTTCTGGTCCGTAATATTTTTCATCTGAGCAAAGATATGTCCCTCATTCCCAGGATTGCCATAATAATCCCCATCAATAACCCCAACTGAGTTAATTAAAACCAAGCCCTTTTTACGAGGGTTTGAAGAGCGATCATAAAGGTAGAGGACCTCAGTTGGTTGCATATAAGCCTTAACCCCTGTCGGAACTAAGACAATCTCTCCTGGCGCGATCACCGTACGCACGGCAACCTTTAAGTCATAGCCAGCCGCATGCGCTGTCTCACGCTTGGGCAATAAATTTTCATCTGTAAAACTCGAAACCAATTCAAAACCACGAATTTTCATATTTTTCTCTTTTCTATTATCATTTATTCTAGGCTATTTTATCTTATTTATTCGAAAAAAGCACGAAAAAAGAGCACACAACAGTTATAGGCAATACGATAATTTACACTGTTTCACAATACGTTGAAATTTAGAGCTTTAAAGCGAGAGCAAAGTTGACTTTTTACATCGTTTTACAGACATTTACGACATTTTTGCCCCTTTTTTGCCCCTTCTCTCTCCATCTCATACATCCGCACTGAATGCAACACGAGATCACGATACTTCCAGGTAGTGACCAGATATTCAATCACTTTGTCATCTTCGATTTCAAAATCAAAGAGCAGCAACAACTTGACCGTGTACTCATTTTTCAAAATCGGCACCTGATAAGTCACATCTACCCAATGCTCAAAACCTAAATCTGTCTCCTCTATGCTCGCAAGTTCAATCTTCAAAATGTTCATATTTTCTTCCTCCTACTTATCTATTCGTAAAAAAAAATAAAAAGTTATGAAAAAATCATTATTTTTTATTTTTAACAAAACACCGTTTTTGACAATAATCAAAAAATTAGAAAGAACTATTATTGACAAAATGGCATTTTTGACAATAATGCGACACGGTTTCCTCTTCCTATTCTTCAAGAAAACGCTTTTTTGAACAATAGGATTTAGATTTTGGTTTCTAATCGTTCAAAATGCACGTTTTTGCAAAATAAAAAAACCGCAAGCCTAAGCCTGCGGTTACAATTCGAACAATATTTTAGAAATTTTCCTTTCTATTTTTTAAAAAATTATTTAGTAGTGATCAAGCCGTCTGGCTCAACATTGAAGCTTTCTTTTTCGGCCAAGCGACCATCTTCAAGCATGAGGTAGTAGCCACCGTTGTAAGGGATGAAAGTATTCGATACCATATCGCCATTCTCTGAATTGAGGTAATACCATTTCTCATAGTATTTAACCCATCCAGTCTGCATGGCGCCGTCACGGTTGAAGTAGTACCATTTCCCATGGATTTTCTTCCATCCACTATTGGCCATATAACCATCTTCGTCAAACCAATACCACTTACCATCTGTATGAAGCAGCCATTGGCTCTCATACATATAGCCGTTCTCGTTGAAGTAGAACCAGTTTCCATCTACTGCTTCAAATTTAGCAGTTGGATATGAGCCGTCTTTACGGCTCCACCACCAACCAGTCCCATCATGCTTCCAACCAGTTTGGTCCTCTTGAGGTGGTACGATATACCCCACAATCGAATTGACTGAGCGCTCATAATATCGACAAGGTCCGCCGACTTCCAAGAAATCTGCGTTACCATCGATATTTTGCTCAATAGTTTTAATGGTTGAACCGTCAGAATCTTCATAGACAAGACCAGTATGACCATAATTCACTCCATCGCCTGCGACGAAATTCTTAACAAAGAACCAACCAGCTTTAGGATATTGAGCGCCATACACGACTTGCAAGCCCGCTGCTTCTGCAGACCGTAGCAAGTCGATAGCGTTACCCCAAAGTCGAGTACCGAAATATTCAAAGATACCGTAGCAAGTCACGTCAGCACATTGATAGCCGTACATTTTGTCGTAATCAACGCCAGTCCCAGCGTTAGCGTGGGACATAAGGTCATTGATCATGTCATTAATTTTAGACATGCTTATTCCCCTTTCCAAGTATCGTTCATTTGTTTGACCGCTGACTCGACAAATGTGTCTAAATCTTTATCGGTCATGCTGATATTGTATTTGGTAAGCTCAGCACGGATTTTAGTGCGGGCTTGCTCCAGCTTCTCTTCGCCTTTGAAGCCAGTTTCTGAAGCGACCTGCTCCACGGCATTGACCGCATTTCTAGCAAGGATTTCGACGATTTTGATAGTCTTTTCTCCGCCTTTTTGAACCAGGTAGTCTTTGACTGCCTTAACTGCTACCCCTGCCAAAATGACAAGGATGCTGATAGCTCCGTTTGTGATGATTTCAGTAATCTGTTGCATTTATGTTTTCCTCCGCAATTTCTAAATTTAAGTATTTGTTAAATAGGGCATCGATACGCCCATTTCCACCAAGTTTCTTGTAGCTCGAGTGCATTTTGTGGATAATATCTGACTCGTGAACACTTGTATATCCACGCTTGAGAGCGACTGTAATATCACGCTCAAGCCGTAGATACATAGTAGCTAGATGCGCTTCATCATGTACTGCTAGCTTGTTGTTTATTTCGGTTATATTTTGCTTGTTTTCCTCACCGATAGCGTGAATAGTGTTCAATTCGCCTTTCAGCTCCTTGAATTGTTCTTGGTTGAGGTGACCTGCTTTACTAGCTCGCATTCCAAACCAACCAGTAGCGATAACTCCGATTGTAGGAGCAAGCTGAGTGATTGCATGTATCATTTTCTCGATTGTTTCAGACCATGACATAAAATCCCCCTTAATCAATCCGTGGCATGACAATCGTCAAAATGCCCTTTTGCAACATCTCAGCAAGAGGTTGCTCTTTCCAGGTATACCCTTCAGATAGTTGCATCTGGAATTTCAGGATTGTTGGTGTTTCTTTTGGCCATTTTGGATTCGTATCGTAAGGGTAAGGCATCGACACGATGTCACCATTCGCATAACGACGGTCTTTCACAAGTGGCTTGATGAACTGCGCAACTTTACTGTATGTGTTCGTTGGCATGCCCCCATTCTGGCCAATCGCTAGAGCAATGAGAACTTCAGTAATCGCTGAAACACTGTCAAGATACTCTTTGTTAGCAGTCAAATCTTCCTTGGCCTTGTTAAGTTGCTCCTGAGCTTGCACGATTGCGCTTGACGGGTCAATTTCAGTCTTGACAATATCTAATACCGCCTTGATTAAAACATCGTCAGACTCGCCCGTACGGTCTCCTGCGAGCTCACGAGCGTTAGAACTATAACGAGTCCCTTCTTCTAAACGGATTTCAACTAGTGTCCGGACATTATCTCCTGAACCACGAAGATATGGTTTGGTTGCTAATGTATAACCGTTAATTGCCATTTGTCATTTTTCCTTTCACTTCTTCAAATTTCGCTTTGAGTTCTTCGTCAGATTCGATGATTCGTTTCATCTGTTCAAGTTCCATAGCAGTTACTGTATAGAGTGCTTCTGTCATAGCCGATTGAGTAGCTTCGTTGCTAATTTTCTTGCTTAGCGAATTAATCGCTAGACTGCTGATTTGTTGGTCTTTTTCGTTCATGCTGTTTTCTCCAATTTCTGTATTTTTTGATTGAGTTCTTGAATGGCCTTGATTAAGTAAGGCACAAGTTCAAATGTGCGATATGAGTATGCACCGTCAGGATTTTCAAAAAATGCTTCAGGAACATATTTCTGGACATCCTGCGCCATGATACCGCAAGAGATATCCTCTGTTTTTCCATCGTATTCTTTGCGGTAAGAGTACGTCTTGAGTTGCTCGATAACATTGAGCCCTGAGACTGTACTGTCAACAATATTGTGCTTATATCGACGGTCTGAGATTTCTTTGTTAAGAGGTATCCAGTCGTATCTACTGGACGGACTGTACAAATAAAGATACCCGTTTGTTTTTTCAATTTTCTTGTAGCTAGGGGAGAATATCCAGTAGCCACCTAGGTTTTTTTCTTTGTCTGTAAAATAGTAAATATCACCGGTTACCTCTAAATCCCCGTTGATTTTTGGGGTATTCCAGAAATACGCTCGATTATAACAGTTCATTTCGCCTGTTCGTTTAACAAACCAAGCTCTGTCACCTGGTTTCCCCCAATCGTTCCCCCAGTTTACCCAAAGAGAGGTTTGACCCCACTGAGTGCTACCGTTACTCATACCGACAGCAAATGAATTAGTACCTGTAAGCCAATAAGTTGAAGGGTCTTTATCATGTGTACCGATTTGGAACCCACCGATTCGACCCTTGAAACCTTCAAATAAAGTCGCAGATACTACAATTGACCGAAGCCTATTGATAAAGGCTTCCTTAGCAGCAAGTGTATCCGTGAAGATATCGCTCGAGACGAACAACCGAGCCATTGCCTGGTCCATGATGAGCTTGTCAGCTGTGATAGTGTTCGCTCCGATTATCTCAGCATTCAACTTGGCAAAGTTGCCTTCACCGACAAACAGACGTTTGAAATATCCATCAATAGCAGTGAGTTCATCGAGTAAGGTCTTACCTTTCAAACGGATTTTCTCGGCTTCAATCAAGATTTGATTGTTTGTTGCATTGATTTGCGAAACGATTGAGCCTGCGCTATTGAGGTTCTGAACAGCCCATGAGTCAGCAAGCTGATTTTGAACCGTGCGGACGGCTTCATCGGTATCTTCAGGAGCTAGCGTGAAGGATGTCGCATTGCTTCCAGTTTCAAGTTTTATCTCGGAAATGTAAATGTTTATTGATTTCCCGGGATTTCCATAAAACATTAAATTGATTTCATCGATATCAACTGGTAACTCATAATTAAAATTAAGTTTTTTATAAGCGGATGCAGTTATGTCGCTATTTGGAATATTCTTCCAAGCCTGAGATTTTATTGCACCATCTTTTCTATAATGTAACCCGATGTCAATACCAGAAAAAGTATTGTATCCATCTTTTGAAATCAAAAAAGAAAGAGTGATTTTGTCGGATTTTTTTAGTTCAATTTTAAATGTCTGTTGCAATCCAAAGTAACGAGCATTTATAGACGTACCATAAATATGCACGCCCGATTTATTTCGATTTTGCGATGAATGTTCATAGTTGAAATTCAATCCCGAAGCGTTCATTTCTTTCCAATTTTTCGACTTATCTCTGAAATCAGCATTCTTCACATAATTTCGGCTATCTCCGACATTTTTAGCCACCTCAACTTGAAACAGCTGATTAGTCAGAGTCATGCGAGCAACCTTCTCAGCGATACCATTTTCAGTATTCCCCAAAATCCGCTCATATAGCTGACTGGTTTCTTTCACACGCTGAAAGTCCGTCTGGTTAGCCTTGCCCTCGATTTGAGAAACCAAGTTAGTGAATTGCCCATCAACAGTCTGCTTGTACTCAGCGATTTGAGTAGCAACTTGGCCATTTGTCGATGTCTTCACTTCCTCGATTCGTCGCTCAATCCCACGAATACCCTCTTGATACGTGTTCTTGCCAACGTATCCATCTACGACATCGTTTTTTAATTTGGTTATATCAGCAGTTGCCTGCTCACTGATTTGTTTCGCTTCTTGAGCAAGCAAAGTATTTGCTCCGACCTTTTGTAAGGCCTCGTCTGCTTTTTGCTTGATTTCGTTCAAACCAGTGCTGTCAAAATCACGAAACCGTTGGTCGATTGTCTCAGAAAATTGTCTTTGCACCTCTTCCGCTTTAGCTTTGGCCAGTTCAATCTGGTCGTTAAAATCTTTCTTGATTTTATCAACTTTTTGGTCAAAGCCTTTGTCCGCTTCTTCAATTTGGTTTTGAACTTGCTTCTCAAATTCGCTGAATTGCTTAATCTTCTTCGTGAGCGTTCCTGCGTATGAATACTGAGCATCATTGCCAGATTTACTGTCTGCACTGATACGACCACGCAGACCACCCTTAAACGTGAACGATTGGCTCAATATTGGCGATTTGAACGTCTCACCCGTGTTCGTCTTGATGGTTACCCACTGACCAACATCTAGCAGTAAATGGCCTTGGTAATTCA
Source organism: Streptococcus sp. NPS 308 (assembly GCF_002355895.1). Lineage (NCBI taxonomy): Bacteria > Bacillati > Bacillota > Bacilli > Lactobacillales > Streptococcaceae > Streptococcus > Streptococcus sp. NPS 308. The sequence goes on along the minus strand of NZ_AP017652.1, from coordinate 56,551 downwards.
AATTGAACGGATAATAGCGGATATCCTTAATTTTGTGATAAAGGTTATCCAAAATTGATTGAGACATAAATAGATTATCCAATTCCAATGATCGACCAGTACGCATACCAACCGTGAGAGTCTCTTTGTCTTTCTTGCAGGTTATCCCTGCAATCTGGTAATGAACTTCACTCTTGGTCAATCCGTGCATAAAGTAGCTATCTGCTGTAATCGTGATGCCTGACTCGGTTAATTCTTTGATTTCAAGTTTTCCTTCGCGATTGAAAAAACAAGACATCCCGAGCATCTGAGTAGCTAAACTCAAAACATCTCTGAATGTCATTTTTTTCTCTTTGGGGATCTTTTCTATTACATAATTCATGGATATTACATCCATGTTTTCGTTAGCCAGAGTGATACCTGTTTTTAAGCAGATTTCTTTAATCACTTGTCTGATTTCTGCTGGATAAGTCAAATCTGTGATATGTTCACGATTGAGTTTAAACATCCCATCCATCAAATCAAGTGTAGTCGTGTTACGGTTTCGGTCAATTTCAATGTCGTTGATGAAATACTCGCCCATTTTAACCCATTCGTAGGTTCCGTCTACCAAAAGACCGATTTCAGGGTAAATATTATCCGATTTATTGAATGTGGTGATGATGCTTGTAAACGTGATTTTACCACTGCCAGCACACGTTCCACCGGGCTTATAGGCATCACCTTTGATATAGCCATAATCAAAATGCGCTTCTTTGATATCGCTTGACTGATACTGCCCTACTCTGATAGCAAGAGTACGGTTTTTGGCAAACATAGCTTCATCAAATTTCCTACGTCTAAATATATCCATGTTCTAACCTACCTTTCTACCAGATTGAATTTAGCGCCCGACCATGGCTTGAGCTCGTTTGTAAATGAATAACTTGGAGCCGTTCTGTCTCCAACGTAAAAAGTACCTGTTGTTTGACCTCTTACTGGGTCGGGATAAGAGACTTCAAAAAAGACCGCTGAGACGGCATTTAAAAGCTGACTCATTTCATCTTGAGTCAGCATGCCCCATTCACAATCTAATTTTCGTTTAGTCGTGATACGGTCACGCACCATATCTCCGTTAGCATTTCGGCCTGTTTCTCCGTCAATGTCTTGGATGCCAACTTGAAAAGATTTAGGAGGCTTAACAGCCACCCCATTGATTATTAAGCGTGCCATTTTACCTCCCTTTAAATGTTAAGCAAGACTTGTCCTGCACGTTCTTGTTCTCGATTGATTTCTTGGATAGCCACACGACCAAATTCGTGTCCACCGATTTGAATGACGATGTCACCGCTACCGACGAAGCCTCCAGATTGTGGTAAACCACCGCCCAGAGCGTTTACGACCGCACCACCTACGATGCGACCCATAGTCTGCAAGAATCCAGTATTTTCAAGCGGCATTACAACCTCTTTACCGGCCTCACCAATCATGGCTACTGTCGGACTATCGACGATACCACCACGAGCCAATCGAGGGAGACTTACATAGCCAACGCTTCCAAGAGAGACGCCCGGAATCTTGTTAATTAAACCGATAACACCGTTAATCATGCCAATAAAGCCGTTCACCACGTTTTCAATCGTTCCAAGAACCGCATTAACTGCACTCTTGAACGCGCCACCCACTGCGCTACCGACCATTTGGCCAGCATTCACGAAGATGTTCTTGACCGTGGTCCAAACGCCACTGAAGAAACTTCCAATCGTGCTAAATGCGTTCTTGACCGCTTCAAATGCAGTCTTGAAGATGTTCCCGAACCACGTTGCGACGTTAGCAAGCGCAGTCGTCACGTCGTTCCAGCGTTCGCCAAACCAAGTACCGATTGAAGAGAATACATTCGTTAGGGCATTCCAAGCTTTCTGGAACATATCACCAAACCATTTAGCCACGTCGGCTAAAACAGTTGTGATGTCGTTCCAGCGTTCTGAGAACCATTCGCCAAGCGGAGTGAATATCGCTACAATACCATCCCAGATTGCTTGGAAGATTGCTACAATCGTATCCCATATAACTTTCAAAACCGCTACTGTTAAATCTAACAATCCAGTTAAGATTGTAGACAAGATGTTCATGATGGCATCGCCCGTTTCAGTGAAACCGTCGAAAATCTTGCCCATATCACTGGTAAGAATGCCAGTGATAATATCAAACACGCCCTTTAGGAAGTCAGCTATTCCTCCAAATATATCAGCAACTGTGTTGAATAATACACGGAAGACTTCTCCGATGTATTCAAGAGTTGGAGCCAGAACTCTCGTCAATTGCTCAACGAAAAAGCCAATCACAGGTCCTACATAAGCATTAATGACTTGTGACATTTCTTGGAAGCTTGCGACCATCTCCAAAATCTTCTGGATCATTGGCGAGATGTGTTTGTCAATTGTGTCCGAGAAACCTTGACCGAGTTTTTCGATAATTGGTTGGATGTAATTATTCCAACCTTTTACAAACAAACTGATAATACTTGATATAGCTTTCGTTGATGATTCAATCGTTGGCCGAATATAATTATCGTACACACGGCTGAGAGAATCAGACATATCATTGATTGCCTGTTCTGCACTTTCGAAAACAGGAGCAACGGCAGACAGGGAATTGGAAAGCGAACTGGCGATACCAGGCATGTTATCTGTAACAATTCGCTCGATACCATGCATAAGGTCGCCACCGAGCTTGTAACTAACCTCAGTGACGCTAGCTTGAATAGCCAAAAGAGCAGACGTAATCGCACCTCCAATACGGATAGCACCAGTCGATGTAATGACGTCATAGAAGCCGTCTGCAAATGCCTGAGCGATGTTTCCAGCCGATGCAAACATATTGCCCGTATTTTCAAACTGAGCTACTAGAGAGCGAATAATACGCTCTTTTTGACGTTCTAGACCATTTGCAATGCTTTCGGCAAGGAAAACACCGATACCGACTCCAACCGTTGCTAGAGAGCCTGTAATCTGCCCTAGAGAGTATGCTATCTTCCCAGCCATGCCATTAAAAGCATTAACTACCCGTGGATCAGTAGCAATTTCTTCAAGAGTCTTTCTGATTCGACCTAAAGCATTCTTAATACGTTCCAGACCCTCGGCTCTGAATGCAGCATTAAAACCTTTTTTGAAGAGATCAAACAACCCTTTCAGCTTATCTCCTAGACCATCAAAGATACTCTTGAACTGGTTATCCATGTCGGTAAGAGCGACTTCTGGCAAGATATCCTTGAAAGGTCCGCTTCCGCCTTTACCTTTCTTACCTTTGCCTTTACCGCCACCACTGCCTTTGCCAGCACCGTCTCCGTCGTCAGAATCATCTTTCTTGTTCAAAAGCGTTATTTCATCAAATCCAGCTAAGCCAAGCAATTCTTTGACTGCTTTCTTGGCATTTTTGGCAGAGTCTCCGAGATTATCAGCTAGGCCACCCGAAGCATCGTCAGCATCACCCATAGCATCAGCAAGGTCTCCTGCGCCACCTGCAGCATCTTGCATAGCTCCATTCATGTTACCAACTGCACCAGCTACACCGTCTTTTACAGTCGCTTTCTTATTGAACATCAAAGCAATAAACTCAGCGAGCTTAGCAGTCACGTTCTTCAAGACCATAGCAAATGAGTTTAAGACTGGCATAATCGCGTTGATAATCGGCAAGAATGCGTTACCGATATTGAGAGCTGAGTCTTTCAGTAACGACTTGAACAAGCTGATGCTACCATTGACCGATTGTGACAAGGTTGTACCATACTTAGCAGTCGCTTGTTCCAGGATAGCCATAAGCCGGATTTGTTGCTGGGTCTGATAGTCGAGTTGGTCCCAACTTTGGCCATTTGCAAAACGCTTGAATGCTTCCGTGGACTGAATCATGGCCACATTGACGTTGATTCCTAAATCTTCAATTGCTTCGGTGTTCCCTAGCAAACCAGAGCGAATACGTTCCATAACGTCTGTAATGCTGCGCCCTGAACCTTCAGCTACAACTGCAGATGTCTGCAACATCTTAGCAGTGTATGCGCTCAACTTGTTCGAGTCCTTGATAAAGCCTGAAAATAGGTTTGAATATACCGCCCCATATTTTGTCGCCTCACCAACACCCATATTCATAGCGTTCGCGTTATCGTTGACCCATTTTAAGAATGTCTGTGAGCTCTCGCCCATTTGACGCTTGATTTGGTTAACCGATGCCGTGACTTCAAGAGCCATCTGAGTTGAGTACATGCCAACATCAAGCATTTTCTTACCAAGGTAAGCAAATCCAGCGAATTTGGCTAGTTTACCAAACACACCCATCATAGAGCCTGATTGTGCCTTGATTTTGTTGGTTGAGTTTTGTACTTTGTTAGAGGCATCTTTGACTTTATTCTCGACTTCTTTCATCTTGTTTTTGAAAGGTGCGATTTCGGCATCAATCATAACCTTGAGCTCGTCAAGTGTAACTCCCATCTATTCTCCTTTCATGTTCAATTTTCGGTTGTGACTCTCAGCAAACATGCGCATGCGTTCTTTGTGCAATTTCAATTCTTGAGCCAATCTTGCTTGTTCGACCTGCTCTCGCTCTTTCTCAAAAAGTTCAGGAGCATAGTCCCATATTTCAAGCGGTTTAGCATCTTTTGAAAGCAGCAAGGATACATTATTTGCTATCATCTGCGAAAGTCTGTATGATTCAATGATTTTTTCTTTTTGTTTTTGGATATTGACACGATTGTAGCTTTCAATCATTTCTCTGATTTCAAGCACCGTCAAATCCCAAAAATCGAGGGGCTTGCCCCCGATATCTAAAAACATCGGATAAAGCCCCTCAACCATTTCTTTTACTGATAATACAGCAACCGATTCTACTTGACTACTTCCATTTTCGCTTTGGATTTCTTGGGAGTTTTCTTCTTGCCTTCCTTCTCCCGTGGCATAAAACCCGAAACTTGCAACATCGGCAAAATAACGTCTGCCATGAATGCAGCCTGGTCTCCACCGTTATCTACGTAGTCATCGTATAGGTCAGATACATCTTCAAATGAGATTCCATGCTCAAACTTTTGAAGTGCTCCATGAGTCAACAGCAACATGACTTTAAGAGGTGGCAAAGCAAAAGCCTCTCCATCAGCCGGCATGAATACCTTGAGCAAATTCGCTCCGATTTTTTCTTCAACTTTGGTCGCTTGCAAGGATGTGAGACGGAGCTTTAACTCCTTATCCTCACTGACTTTCCAAATTGCGTATGGTAGAGCCATCTATTAACCTCCCAAACCGTCTTTAAATTCGAGTTCAGACTGCAATGCAATCTTGAGCGTGAATTCGATAACAGAGTTCACTCCGCCACCACCGAGTTTGACAGATACTTGTCCTTCAAAAGTGACCTTGGTGTTGTCTGGATAGGTTTGCTCAAAGTAGAGCTTCTCCTTATTGTCTGCAGCATTACGCAAGACACGATAAGGTGAAGTAGCAGTTGTGTTATCATAAGCGAACTTGTACTCAAGTTCCCCAGCGTCACCAATACCAAATTCATATTTTTTAACCTTGTCTGCAAGAGTTGTATTCTCGACTTTTTCAGGTTCAATACCAAACTCTGGTACCTCTTTCAAACCTACAAGATTTTGGTAATCGCCTTTAGTTTTGCTAAAAGCAAGCTTAATTCCATTTGCTAACATGTTTTAATTCTCCATTCTGTATTGATAAACAAGCTGTGTTTTTGGGTCGATAACACCCTCAAATCTCATGACTTTATGTCTCAGATGCGACGGATCAGGCATATCTTGTGACTCGGTCCGTTGTAAACCAGACATAGCGAAAATCTCATTGATTTTAATTGATAAATCAGTTGTGCTTTCATTGTCAAAAATATCAACTTTATAACGAACGTATGACTTTTGCTCTTTGTCATCGAACCAATCGCCCGGCTTGTTCTGTTCTTCCAAAAAAATAACGACTGGGAAAGTCTCCCAATCGCTTGGATAAGTATCGGTCACATTATCTGCGACCTTTTGCAATTCTTTGTAAATTAAGGGTTTAATATTAATCATTTTATCTGTTCTCTTATCTTTCTGCTGACGTATTTTGAAACACTTCTAGATACACGGTCATGGTTATCTTTCAAAGCAGGATACAAGTAAGGTTGAGCAGGTTGACCATACATCTTATAGAACTCACCTCTTTTTGCAAAGTGGTAAGGTCCTACGTTGATTTGGTCTTCATGCACGTACCACGGACTAGACCGATAAGACACGCTCACTTCTGGTGATATGCCTGAATGGTTAGCTTGTCCTTTCGGACCCGTTCCGAGTTCGACATAGGCAGCATGGTCTGAGTTTGTAAAGACTTCGCTCGATATCTTGTTGCCGTTCATTTTTAGACGAACTCTGATGCTATTCCTCAACTCACCCTCGTTCGCTGGTGCTCCGAGTTTAGCTTCGGCTTGTACGACTGTTTTAGCAGCATGCAAGACCGCTTGTCCCACTATCTCGTTACTCTTTGCACCGTATAGCTTACGACACTTAGCGATTAAGCTATCTGCTCCGATTAAACCTGACACGTTCCAACTCCAAAACTTGATGCTTGCTGTATACTTTTTTTGAGATAACCCGATGCGTGACCTCTGTCTTGCTATCGATACAGACGCCGTCTTTGACGTTGATATCTGTATCCTTGCTCGCATTCGCATTCAAGATATCGTTGACACGGTCACCGTAGATTTCAGATTGTAGCTTGCTAGTCGCTGGCCACAACTCAAGGTGTACTTCTTCAATCTCGTCCGCATATCCTTCTTTAGCAACCCCCTCGTTTGTCACGGTCTTCTTGAACCGCTTGAGGTTATATGGTTTCAGTCTATTCTTTTTCAAAAACATGACCTGCCACCCTCGCTAATCGATGCATCCGAATACGCTGTAAAAGGCCCGTAGACAAGCCAGACTCTCCGTAGGTAACAGATATACCACCTTCACTTCTAGACTGCTCTCCTTCGCTTCCAGAGCGATTGTAGAGCTCAATTACAAGTTCAGGTAGTAGTCTGTTGAGCGCTGGCGTCAGCTTCTCTCGGTTCGTCTCAGATAAAATGATGTTTTCAGCCCTTAAATGTAAAGACGAGAGGACTGTTTCGTCACTCTCGCCCGTCAATTGTTTTAGTTTTTCAAGTTCCATAAGACCTCCTAGTCAAAAGGAGTCGTCTCGTCTCCTTGGGTTTCGGTTACGTCAATGATCTCGACAACGTCAGCGATATCGACTGAGAACTCGCTCTTGAGATTGTGTGACAATTCGTTGAAACGCTCGTCTGTCATCTCAAAAACATCATTCTCATGTCGTCTCACTTTCGCTTGCCAGTCATTGAAAGCTTGTTTTACTCTAACTTTCATAGGTCAGACCTTATTTCTTGACTTTCCAGTTAGCTGAGTCAGAGTCTGGTGCGTCGGTTGAGCTGGTGATGTCTTTGATAGCAACATAGACTTTGTCTTCATGCGTTACTGTATCACCTTCTTTGTAGGCTTTTCCGGTCTTCCATTTTTTAGCACGGTTCACTGTCTTGCCTTGGGCTGTTTCCTTAGCAGCTGGCTTAGTATCTGCGATTGTGATGATGTATTTTTGGAAGTGTTCAAGGACATAAGCTCCAGTGTAGAGCAATTGTTCTACCAATTCACCAAAACGACCAGGCACATTGTCGTTGTACTTAGTATTGTCGATTTGAATTGGCGATGTCACAACACCAGGAGCAGCTGCAAGGGCATTTACATTTGGCAAGAATTTAGAAGGTACTTTGTAGACTGTGTAGTCATCCAATTCACCAACATATCCTTTGCCAAGAACTTTCTTGTCTGCGTCACCTTGTGGCAAGCGTACGATTTCAGACTTGATAGCTTTGTAGAAACTTGGTGTGACAAAGAGCAAGCGTTCTTTGGTGATTCCAAGTTCATCCAATTTCTCAGAAACATCAAGAACCGCATTGTATGCGTTGTTCGCTCCTGCCGTTTTACCCATGACCACATTGTCACTTACGTTTCCGAGTGCTGCATCGAAACGAAGTTTGTCAAGATATGGAGCTACAACTTCAGCAGCTTGACGAGCAATTACATATTCAATGTTTACTTGACCGTTTGAGTCACGTTCATCCAATTGGTCAACGAAACGGCCCCAGTATTTCTCTTCTTCAAGAGTGTAGACCTTTTCTTCAACTTCAACGTGATCAAATTCGTTGTCTTGGTTGCGTTTATAGTCTTTGAGACCAGTTGTGTTACCTGTTGCGACTGTGAATGAGCGACCGTTTAGAGTCACTGCTTCGCTCGGTGTCAAGAGTGGTGTTGCGTATGAATTTACCGCAAGGACATCCTCGATAATTCCAAGATGTTTCTTGCGTGATTCTGCTGTGTTTAATGCTTCGAATGCCATTTATTTTTACCTCATTTTTTAATTCTTCTAGCGCAAAAAGTCCTGTTTCCATTTTTCGGTGACTTCTTGCTGATTTGTTGGCGCAGTCTTAATAGGTGCGCTACCCTTCATGCGTTCGGATACGCCTTTCTGAACCGCATCCTCCCACGTTTTCTGAATGCTTGCGACTGATTCAGTCACGGCTTCAGCGTTTGACAAATCGACCACGGATACTAATTCAACTGGTAAGCCACGTTCACTTAACATTGCCTTAGCTTCTGCGGTCAATTCTTTCCGAGCAACAGCCTGTTCACGAGTAGCTAGTTCTTGCTCACGCTGATCTAACTGATATTTCTGTTTCTCGTCAGCGTTCATCTTGGCAAGCTTCTTCGCTTCGTTTTCTTTGGCTTCTTGCTCTGATTTCCACTTAGCAAATTTCTTATCGATGATAGCATCGACGTCTGCGTCCGTGTACTTCTTCTCGTCTTGCGGTTGTTGTGCAGGTTCTGCAGGTACCTCTTGGACTTCAACCGTTTCGACTGTTTGTGTTTCTTCGTTCATTGCGAACCTCCTATTTTTAAAGTCGTCCCCGACTGTATAATTCCATGGCTTTTTACGTCTTCAATGCTCGGACAATCAAAAAACCGCGCGGGATTCCATACGGTTAAGTTTTATAGTTTAATTTCTTCAATTTCTGCACGTTGTTCTAGAATTTTTAAATAATTCCACATAGTCGAACGCTGACCTTTTAACAAATCAATTGGACATTTAGGTTCAAACTCTAGCTGTCCTTTTTCGTATTTATCAATCATCATATCTAACTTCTGGAATCGTTCTCTCAATTCATAGTATTCTTTTTTAAAGCGTTCTTTCCAATCTTCCATTTTTAGTTCCTTTCTTTTTTAAGCTTCTATAAGGATAACTTCACAAGCTATCACAGAAATTCTTTTTACAATCAAATCGCAATCAAGAAAATCGCATGGATAGTCTCCTTTTAAAAGTTCATTTTCGTGATAAACCGAAACATAAGCTTCTTTTTCTATCACGCCACAAAGTTCTTTGACTTTCATTTTTTACACATTTTCCTTAAATACAAAAACCGCATCAAATCTGACACGGTTTATAGCAATTTACAGTGATTTATAGCAGTCTGTTCCTGCTAGTCAAGATATCGGATCACCTACTTTCTGTTTTTGAAACCTGTTAAAATCGCAAGAAAAGTTCCTGCAATTAAAACGAATAGCCAAAAAAATAACAACCACCCGAAAGCGATTGCTATCCATTCCCAAATAAACATCTTTTACTCCTTTCTTAGTTATAATCAATCAACTTCATAAGATAATGAAGAAATGTCGGTTAATATTTTAGGTAGTAACTCAATCGCACTGAACGTATCCGTCCCATAAATATCTAACTCTAATTTAACTGTCGCTGAGTGTGCTGAGTCACTTTCGCTTGATCCTGAAAATTCTACGTTAGTTATCCCAATTCTTGCTATATCCATTTTTAATCCTTTCCGAGCACGAAAAAAGCACTTAGATTTCTCTAGGTGCTTAATAAATTCTGTCATCGTAATCAATCGGTTTTTCAAATGCTTCATTTTTTTTAATGCACGAATTCACGACTGAATTATATTTTAAAAGAACTTCCTCAGTCACCTCAAAAGGAACTATCAGGTATACCGGAAAATCTTCTCCAAAATGGCTTCTGTATCGCTCTCCAATTTCTTTGAATTGGTTATAAATTTCTTCGTTTTTCCAAAAAAACATTCTATACCCTCCCTACCAAACAAGCGGCTTTTGGTTTTCTAGTTTCAATTTTGAAATATCTTCAAATATCTTGTTGTATATTTTAACAGAATTTGGAAAAACTTTGTCATAAAATGCTTTTATTTCAGGTGTCATTTGCGCTTGAGTGTATTCTGCAAGAAATTCCATCCCTCGATTGGATTTATCTTTCCAATAAATATCCTCATGTCCGAAGACCTGATGTCCATATTCAGCACTTCGGAAAGAACTCATCATATCTGATGCAAATGCTACAACCTCCGCATTTCCTTCAGGACGAATTTCTGGGTTTAGTTTCTTCGCCAGTTCATATAATTCCGATTTGAAATCTTTTACTTTAGCTTGTCGAAGATTAAAAAAGTCTCGTTTCTCATCCATAGATGCTCCTCTTTTGAGCTTTATGTCCCCGAAAATATAATTGTCCATATCTTTTTTTATGACTTTATGCAAGTCATACTGACTACTGAAGGCTTTGGCTCCCAATTCTGGGGCGCCGAAGTAGCTTGCAATATTATCAATGCCATGAGTCAATTCATGAAGAACGATCGAATGCGCCTTCTGATTAAATTTCTTGTTGTAAGCAAAATCACTTTTAGAAAGATAGACTTTTGTAGTACTTACACGAGAGTTCATTTCTCTTGTTCTGGCAAATGATAATTTATCTACTGAACCGTAGAGAGATTGCACAAAATCATCATTCGGGAAGAAACGCAATTCTCTTAAAAGACCTTGTGCATTTTCTTCACCAAATACTTCAACAAAATTTGTTGTTCTAAGTCTCTTCTCTAAACGATCCACCAAATCGCGTCGCGCCAAAGGAACATTATCTTCTCGAGCTTGCAAAGCGACTTTTTCTGCTTTCTCTTTTAAAGCATCTTGTTCAGCTGCCCAGTCAAAATATTTTAAAAGATCATCAAAATCAAGATTATTGATTTCTTCGGAAGTAAGTTTGGAAAAGTCAATCTTACCAACTTCCTCACCATCTAAATACTTGCTATACCACTCTTTATAAGTCATATCAGCAGGTACGTACTCAACTTTACCGGTTTCAGGATTTCTAGCCCTACGCTCTAGTTTGCTGTAGTCTGCGTCCTCGTCATGTGCGATAGTCGTAGACCTGCACCATGGATGCATAGGAGGATGATTGACGCCAGGTACAGCTTCATCCACTCGATAAACTACATTATCGTGCTCTTGGCAAATACGTGATGTACGCTTGTCTAAGACGGCCACAAAGATATACTTCTCTATGTCTGCTTCTTCATAGCTGAGCAGTTCCATTTGATTATGAAAAAAGGCTGATTCTGTCCGAACCAAACGCCTTGCATCATTCTGACCTACATTAAACCTCTCAGCAATTGCTTGTGCAGTCCCTCGTATATCTCGGCCTGTCATGAGGCTCATGAGCAGTTCATCTTTTATGCTTGAAGTAAGCTTCCCTGTATTCTTCCAGATGTCTGTTGAGTACGTACTTCCGTCACCTACCCAACTGAAAGACTGTAGATGTTTAATCTCGCTCTCAGGAAGCCCAGAAAAGCCGTATGCTAGTCCTGTCTGCTGTTGCAGGTCAAAGGTAGCCTTGTAGTAGCTATCTTTCATGAGGTCGCTATAAAAGGCATCTGAGCCTGATTTCTCAGAGCGATAGATAGACTCACGCATACGGTCTAAATCATCGTTTAGACGTTCTAACCGCTTCATGCGATGAGCGTAAGCCGGACTGTCTAAATCAGCAAGCAACCGTTGGATATTCGGGTCATTCGGTCTAGCTTCAAGAACCTTGCGAAGTTCATTCAGGTCTTTCTGGTCTTTCATGTTCTTTAAGACCTGTCTAGCATCACGCTCGCTCAATCCATAATCACGTTGGAATTTATCAAAGACTTTGTTGATTTGCTTATCTAAATAGGCTTTAGATTGCTTGTAAATCTCGTCGAACTTGTCCGCTTGCTTCTCGGCCTTATCCATCTGCTCATAGATGAGATTAGCCTTCCTCTTGGTCCAGTAGTCCTTGTTCTTCATCTGCTACCTCATCGTCTGGCTTCGTGTTCGTTTGATAAAAGAATGGTACACGTTCCATATTCTTCTCTTTTTCTTCCTCAAGTTCTTCCAGTTCAGCGTCAGGATCTTCAACGAATGGTAAGAGAGAAATAAGCTGACGAAGTGAGACCTTGCCTTCAAGATTATTGATAATCTGCGACAATTCGAGCAAGTTCTTAGGCAACCCACGGCTGAACTGTGGCACGATTGAATGTGCTTCAAGTGCAATCTGCTGCATGCCCAAATAATGAGCGAAGATAGCAATACGCTGTCTAAGACCTCGCTTGTAGTTTGCTTCTTTCGTCTTAGTTATCATTTCAAGGCCCAGTAGCTTGAATTCCATGGCTACGCCCGAGCTATTGCCTGCGAAATTCTTATCTGTCAAATTCGGTACATGGCTAAATGTGTAGATGTCTTCTTTCAAGGCCTTGCGCAAGATTTCAGTTGCGTTCTCGTCTAAGGCATTCTTTAAGAAATCAGCCTTGGCATCTGCTGGCAATTCCAAAAGACCTTCTTCAGCAAGTATACTCATTGCCTCTCTAGCTTCTTCTTGGTTGTCTGCTAACTGCGCACCGTACAGAACAAGGATAGACTCAACTGCTTGCTCTTTGTCATTTACACGGTTACCCATCAACGAATTGTAAGCATCAATCAAGCTGATTTGTTGCTCATAATCACCAATCGCAAAGTGGTTGTTGCGGTATTCGATGATTGGGATTTGGCCAAGATTGTGTTCTTCTACATTCTCATTCTGCGTCGTTCCTTTGCTCGAATCACGCAGCACAATGTGATAGTGCAGATTCTGAGTAAAGACTTCTGCTTGATACTTAGTAGCATCTTTCGTGTCGTCCTTGATTTCGTAGTAGTAGACTGCAAACAAGGCCTTGCGTTCGATACTATCATCGTATACAAGAAATACATTCTCAGGATCTACGCTAGTCGAATCAAGCTCAGTCAATCCCTCTTTCGCATAGATGTACTCGTAAGCACGTCCATAGATAGCCATATTCAAAGCGTTCTGCGCATCTACTTGGTCTATTTCAGCACCATCGAAAGCCTCAAGCAAAGGCTCAAGGTCGCTCTCAGCAGTATTGTTATACTTGATAGGATTACCCATAAAATAGCCCGTAGACGTATCTGCGATATCTTTAGCATGATTAGCTACCGTCTTATAATTCGGCGCATTCTGATTTCTTCTCGTGTGATTCAAAATAGCATGCTCACCCAAATAGTATTTCTTCAATTTCTGCAAGTGACTGCGCTCTTGCGTGTGCTTGCGAATCAACTTATAAATCAATTCCTTGTTCAAAGCTGTTTCATCGTATCCATCCCGTGGATAAGTTAAAATCTGATACATTTAAATCCTTTCTATAGGCCATATTGTGAACGCCTGCGGACGGTTGCTTTCGGTTGTGAATGGTGCGAATAAATCGCATAACGCACTGCATCCAGTACGTCGTCATTTTCTTTTACTGGCTCACCCGTCTTTTCGTTCCAAATATACTGATAAACCTCATCTTTGAACTTGCTGACCTTATCTGAGACCACAAAAAAGCGCCCGGCTTTCATCAGCTTGGCGACTTCTTCAATACCCGACAAGACTGCTTTGTTAGCATTAAACGTCTTTAATTGCTCTCTTTGAAATCTGGCAACGTGTTCAGGTCGTGCGCTATCTGCCCAGAACGTAATATTGCCATATCGTTCTTTGATGTTCTTAGCGATATCTACCCAAAAATCTATCTCTTTGTACTGATGAGCGTGTTCCTCTAGCAGATAAACCGAACCATCTGAGGTTTCTCCAATAACAACAATAGAGCCAAAGTGTTCGTAACCCCAGTCAACACCAGCGTATATCTTCGTGATGTCTTCTGGTACTTCATTCACAAACATATTCTCGCTAAAATCACGATAGACGACGCCCTCGCCAGTCACCCAAAGACCAAGGATGTCTCGGTCATAGAAGACGCCTGCCGGTGTGGCTGATTTTATATTCTCACGGTATCTATCAGACATGAATGTATTATCATCCAACTTGAAATGAAAGTCTATAATCATATCGTCCTCAGAGTTGATATAATCTCGTCTGAGCCAGTGAGTCGGGATGTCTGGGTTACTATCCCAAACAATCCGTGCACCCTCTCCCGAACAACGTGAGATGATTTCTTTGAACACTTGTTCATTGGCCAACGATGCCTCGTTTATATAGGCACCAAAAGCTGTGAAACCACGAGCTCGCTTTAAACCTGAAATCGAGCCAGTATAGACTTGAATAACCTTGACTCCGCAAAGAGTAAACGCTCCGTGTTTGTCATATTTTGGCTCAATATCAAACATGTTATAGAGTTCTTGAATGATATTATTTTGTATCGATGTCGAAGATGTCCCAGCCAAAATATACATCGGTTCATCAATGTCTAACTTATCAGCTATTGTTCTAACTCTATCAATTTCATTTAGGAAGACCATATTATTCAAAACAGTCTTACCTGAACGCTTTGCACCATGCAAACCGCAAATAAAAAAGTCATCGTTTAAAACTCGTCTAAGGACTTGTTCTTGTTTTGGCGTGAACTTACTTGTCATTAAAAGCGCCTCTCAAAGCCTTAGCAAACTCTACAAGCTTATCGTCATGCTCGTCATCCATACCAATTTGAGATTTAAGTTTCTCTATTTCAAGCTCAAGTTTTTCAGCTTGTTTGGCAGTCGGATATCGTTTCAATATCTCGGCTATTGCTTTAATAACCGTGTTATTATCCGCTTTTTTCGTAACTCTATCCACCTCGCCAGTGACAGGGTTCATCATCAAAACTTCTTCGAGTCGCTTGCCTCTTGCAATGTCTGAAAGGATTGAAAGAGCCTCTTTGGCACTCAGGATATTCTCATCGTGCATCTTTTCGGTTTCTGTTTGTATAAACGTTTTAACGCTTGCATTTTCTAGCAATTTACTAGCAGTTGTTTTAGCATAAGCTTCACTGTAACCTGCGAATATTGCAGATTGATAGACATTGCCTGTCCTCAAATACTCGCTCGCAAACATCTTTTGTCTTTGATTTAACCCAATGTCCATCACCTCCATTTTTCTACAAAACAAAAAGCCACACGATTGTGTGACTGTATGCGGTAAGTGGGTGCCTCCCCCACCAGAGCCTTATATAGCGCTACTTTATCTCTGTCCTACGGGTTAATTAGCCTAAATCTAATTACCGCCCTGTACCCCTATTGTGATAGCTACTCACAGAGATACAATTGGAACGACAGGACTCGAACCTGTGACATCATCCGTCTACCATATATCCATTAACCAGCATGAGACTACTGCTTTAAACGAGTGACTTTTGATAACTTATAGTTTATTATCTTGTCCACAAATATTCCTACTTGTATCACTCATGCACGATTGGTTAGACCAATCACTCCTTACATCATAAACTACTAAGCCATTTTTCAATTAACGAAGACCCCGCTAAAAGTCTAAGCTGCTTTACTCTTTGACTTTACTCTCATCCTTGCGAGACTTGAGCAGGCAATCTAATTGCCGAAGTACACTTTCGTTTATGACGGGCGATGACTTTTGCTTTTTTGAGTTTTTTTCTATTTTGAATAGCATTAAATATAAAAATCATCTTTTATCTATCACAGACACGCATCGCCATGTGTTTCATTCTCTTTTGAAGAACAAAATGCACAGCGCCTGCTTGTTATCGATTGTTTTGCGGACAATCGACTCACCTTACATACTTTTGGGAGGCACCCAATTTTTGTAAGATATGGTATTAAGCTCTTGTTGCACCTCGAACCAAATACCTATTTCCTCTTATAGACTCGTCTCACAGCCAAACTGCCACATTTGCATTTCCTCAGCACCTTGCCGTTGGAATCTTTCTGCTTTAACTTCGTCCACCTATTCCAAAACTGAAATAGTTAAGATTAAATTGCTTAGATCGACCATTGCTGGCAGGAAGTTTGATAGATTTAAAAACATCCTTTTCCTGAGTTACCACAGATTATCTAGGCTAAGCCCTAAAAAATGCAAGACCTCTCACAGACTTTGCAGGAATCGAACCCGCGATAACAGTTTTGGAGACTGTTGTGTTACCACTACACTAAAAATCTAAAAAATAACGACATCAAGGATTGAACCCAAAAAGATAAAGAGGAAATCACCAGCTTATATCCCTGATGTCGTTACGAAAAGTTAAAGGAGTCATCAGTCCGCTTTACCGTACTTGCTGACAATACCATAATAGCACTTTAAAACTATCATTTACTATCGTTACTATCAAACATTTTAGAGAGTTTAACCAAGGACTTATCCCTAGCCCGCTGGATAGTAGCTGGACTGCAATTCAACCTTCTTTGTATTTGCGACCAAGGCAGACCATCTATGTACAGCAATCGCATTACGATGTTCTCAATCGGCTCCTCTAACTCTTCAATCGCTCTGACAAGTTCCTCTTGCTCCTTGTATTCCCTCTCGATTTCCTGATAGAGTTCAGTAATACGATCAATAGCCTTGATGTTCATTTCTTCGGTGCGATTATCATTGTTCTGAGATTTCGGCATACTGTCAAAAACCTGACCTTTCATAATACCAGACCTTAGATTGATGATTTCGCAATGTAAAGATTGTATTTTAACATTCTTAAATTTTAGTTTTTTAAGTTCTTTCTCAATAGCTCTCTGCACCCTATCACCCCTCTCCGATAAAAACATTCAAAGGAAGATTGAAATAAGTCGCTACATCTTCAACATTGTACAGATCAGGAGCGGATTTTAAATTCTCCCAATTTGAGATTGTTGCGATTGAATAGCCTAGTTTACTTCCTAATTCCTTCAAAGTAACCTTGTTAACAATCCTCTTTTGTTTTAGCATGAAAGCGAATAATTCACACTGTTTTTTTGTTAAAGGTTTATCATAATCCATCATCTTCCTCTTCCTGAGTTAAAATAGCTACAAGCTTTTCGTATGTTGGCTCGATTACATACAAGAACTTATCAGCAGTTAGTTGATCCTTTAGATGTTCTATCATCTCATCACTTACAAATACTTTACTAAGATAAATATCGTGTTTCAAAACACCTTGGATACAATCAATGTTAATTGTAATAGGTTCTTTCATCTCGCCATATTTTAAGGGCACTAGTTGAACAAATTTTGTCATTCTTTCTCCTCCAAAAGCTCAGGATTTTCATAGATATTGCCAATGATTTCCTCGTGTTCAGTCCACGCATATCCTTCTCTCAAACCTTTTAGATATATAGCAGGCATTCCGCCTATGAATGTGCCACCGTATTCTTTTTCTAAATATACTTCATGGAGACATCCTCTTGTACATTTCACGATGTCACCGACGAACACTTCCTTGCCATTTTTGTCAAACAATCCTGTTGATTGCATGAGAATCAATTCTGACTTTTCGACAGGGATAAGAAGTTTGTGATCTGATCTTGGTTTTTCCATGTTGCAAATCAAGCCGTTATCTGTGATAAAAAAATGTTCTACGAATTTCTTTTTTTCGTTATCCCACACTCTAAATCTTGGTATCATCCCAAATCCTCCTCTTTAACGAAAGTTCCGTCAATCCAGCGACCTTTACGGTCTTTGATTTCGTTGTATGCCATTTTAAAGCAGGCGACAAAATTATAGCCAAGTTCATAGCTGATTGATTTCAGATAACCAATGCAACGTACTAGATTATGCCGACATAATTCCTTGCTAGCAAATCCTTGTGATAGTTGAAACTCACTAATATTTGCATTAAGTGAGATGAAGCTTTCCATTGCATCTTTTCTCTTGATATTATCAGATTCTTTGAAAATCTGATTCACATCTTCCTTGATGAGCAAGGCCAGCCCGACAATCACAACTGCACAGTCTCCGATACTATCCTTGGTCAGTTGTTCATTCTTCTTGAGATAGCCAGCGCATAGCTCACCAAACTCCTCACTCAGTTTTAATGACTGCTTGTCCAGCCGTCCACCATTTTCAAGGTCGCGGTCTATAAACCATTGCTTTACATTTTGTAGTGTGTTCATATTCTCACCTCATCCCCAACTTTCACTTTCTCGTACACTTCCTTCGTAACCGCGAACACACCGTAGTCACGAATCGTAATCGTGTATAACTTGCCGTGTCGCCCTTTTTCGACGACCTTGCCGAATATCTCAGCGCCTGCGTTATCCGCTTTGTAGACAACCATCGGGCGCTTTTCTTCTAATTTCTTAATCTGGATACTCTGCCAAATATTTAATCCAGCAGACAATAAAATCCAGATTGCGATAAATCGTTTCATTTTACCACCTCACATATAAATATTTTGTTTCAACGTCTTTTTCTAAAATACAATCCCTTAACGATTTCAAAACATCTAATGCATCATTGACCGTTCCCCATTTATTTTCGGGCTCATACTGCACATACTTTTCAGGGTGACATTCTAACTCAGATATACCACGTTTAATATTTTCAAAAATATCAGCAACATTGTAAATTATGCCTTGGTAAAAGTCCCAATCCATAGCCTCCCTAAACATTCTTCCAAGATTGTAGGTTGGAGAACTATATTTAGGTTCGGCAATACAAATATAATCTCCGTTTTCCATTTTCGCTAAGATTTCCAAATCATAACCCATCACTCCACCTCTTTTTCTACTGTAATTGTAAATCCGTAATCATTTATGTTTAAGGGCAAAACTGCCCCTGTTTTTGATTCGTTTTTTAGCAAATCCAATACAATTTCTAAAACTTGCTTACCTAAAATCAATTGTGTCTCTAAAATAGTGTGCAAATGATTCCATCACTCCACCTCCTCAATCTCAATCCCTGGACAATCGAACACCCAGCCGAAGCCAGCTTCTTCTAATTCTTTGCGGGTGTGGTGTTTTCTAAAAAATTCATATTCTTGTTCTCCGCCAACAAACCAAGTCTTATCATTATCATATTGATGAAATTTCAAAAAAATATAATTAGGATTAAGTCCTTTAAACTTCACCAAATACCGATTTTCTTTTTCTAGTATATATCCGTGCAACCAAGCATGAGCGAAGATGTTTTGTCGGTTTAGCTTATCTTCGCAAAGCCATGATAGTACTTTATCCGAAGCGTTCGCTAGTGCATACTGCAAAGTCTTATGCCATCCTTTATTGTAAGAAACCCAATCCGCAACAAAACGTGGAATCCTGACTTTTTCAGGTTCGTTTAGTTGTTCCACAAGTTTTAGAACCTCCTCTCTCTCGATATAATCTTTTACACCAAATATAAATAACTTTTTAATTTGTTTAATCAATTCCTGTTTAATCAATTCCTGTTTATTCATCTTCTTATCCTTTTATTTCATCTCCATATCACAAAATTCAATTTGTTTTTCTAAAATCCCGTTACATACGTAAATACTTTGAAAGTTAGGACTGTTTTTAACTTCCATTGTTTCGTCAAAAAATCTCATTCTGCCTTTTGGTATAAGTAGCTCAAAATTATTCTTTTTAAATAGCTCATATCTTGATTTACTGTCAAAAAGCCCGTTATTGTTCATAATCATAGCGAACGGCAAGCCTAACTCATACAATTTCAAAAAGACTTTATCTCGTTTACTGAAAGGCGGGTTGCTTACGATACACTCAGCCCCCTCTGGTACTTGCTCATAGCAGAAGAAATCTTGACCTGTTTCAATATGTCCGAAAGTTACTTTTTTTCCGAGTTGTTGTAACGTTTTGACAAATTCGCTGTGCTCTTTATCAAACGGGCACCAAATATGATTGAACCTTTCTATATAAGGTAAAATGATTTCTACTGCATATTTAGGCGTGTAATATTCGTCGCTTTTGCTTGTTTTAATTTGTTGACTAAAGCTCATTCTTGCACCTCCTGAACTTCCACACCCTCACAATCGAATATCCAACTCATACCATTTTCTTCTAGATCAGTTTTAGTGTGATATTCTGAATAGAATACTCCATCATAGCTAGAGAAAATATAATCCTCATCTTCAGTGTGATAGTACAACTTTTGTCCACTTGATTTCAGAGTTACAATGTATTTCCTCTCTTTCTCGACCTCGTAGCCGTCCAGCCATGCTCGAGCGAAGGTTTCTTGGTGACCTAAGCTTTCGACAATCCAACGATAAACACTTTTGTTTATTGCTCCTTCAGAACGATATAGTGCGTGAGCTAAAGTAATTTTCTTGACTTTACAATACTCAATCCAATCCGCCACAAACTGCGGGATTGTGACTTTTTCACGTTCAACCATACCCTCAAACTTGCCTTGCTCATAGCCTTCACGCCATTTTGCATGACTAAATTCCTGCTCAAATTCACCCATGATAGCCTTTAGCCAAACTTCACGATTATGCAATGGCAATTCTCGCAATCGTGCTAGTACGTTCTTTACATAGCGTGGCGCTTCGTCTGCGTGACCTGCTTCTGGTTCGTCTAGTTTAGAAATAAGTTCTATTACCGCGTCTATCTCAATATATTCTGCTTTGTTGCCAAAAATATTTTTTAAGCCTTCTATCCGTTCAATCAATTCCTGATTATTCATCTTCCAGCTCCTTCAACTGTTCTTTCATTTTCTTAAGTTTTTTCTTCAAAAATTCGCGATGAGCAGTACGACCTTGTGCCACTCGTTTATCGCATGGTTTCGAATACCCCTCGATTTCCTGCTCTGTGATTTCGATTGAATGCTTTAGTCCTTCAATTATTGTTTGTTTGCTGTATTTCATGGTTTATCCTGCCTGTTTCTCAAGCCAGTTAAAGAGTAGACTGAACTGCTCTGTCACTAGCTCATCATCATTGTATTGTTTGCAAACCTCTCCGATTGACGTCACCACCCAAAGCCAATAAGCGTCCGAGCCAAATCCGACCTCTTGGCTTTTCTGGTTGCTGCGCGCCATCCACTCCGGAATGACCCTGCTAAAGAAATCTATGTAGTCAATCTTCATGGCAATTCCTCAATCTTGATATAGATCCCGACAGTGTCTGCCCAGAACTTCTCGACAATCTCGCTGGCCACTTGTGCATCATCTTGCCAGTAGCCAAGTTTTGTCATGCAGTCCTTGAGTAGCTTCTGCAGATTGTCTGTATCTGGCTTTGTGATCTTGTACTGGCCATCGTAGCTTCTTTTGATACGAGGAAAGCACCACTTGACTGTCAGTCGAATTGCTCCTTTAATTTTATCCGGAGGCACATGCTGGGCAAGCAAGCTTTCGAATTTTGCTCTGGCATTTTTCAACTCCTCTGGCTCATAAAAGATCGGCTTACCAAATTGTACGTTTACCTTTTTTTGCTGGTGGGTCGTCGTTGGAATTTTTTGCATTGGTAAAAAGAATTCAATAGACATTTTTAAAAATGCACTTCCTTTCTTTTTTAAATTTCGCTTTTAGTCCATGGCCCTTGTATATGACAGGGTGCGTTTTAGGCAACCCTGTCTATACAGGTATGGACATGATGGACGACAGGACATTATCTATATATATAATATATAGTTGTCTGTCCAAGACACGACCACGTTTTTATGGTCTTGTCTGTCCTTTTTAAGACAAAGACACAACCATAAATTTATGGTGCTGTCTTATTCGGACACGACCACGTTTTTATGGTCTTGTCCTTTTTCTTTTATCGAATTTGAGTTCTTGTCGAACCAATATTTTTTAGATGAATTCAATCTGCGAGTAACTGTTTTTATAGACACTCCTAAATACTCAGCTACATCTTCTTTTGAGGGTGGTTCGCCGAAGTTCGCGTTTTCGATTGCTTCGTCAAACTCTATCAGTTTTTGCTTTTTGTCTTCCTTTGCGTTCTTTTTGCGAGTTTCTTTAGCTTTCATCCACCCCGGTTTATCATCGTCCAATTGGATATCCGCCAGCACGCCCGTCTCATCAAGCGCATGCACTGGATAGCTGAACCACATGTTGACTGGCTTAAATTTGGCAAACTCTCGAAGCGTGCCTTCGACACGCCATGCAGTTGCTATCTGGATCTTTTTGCGAGCTTCTTCGAGCTTATCCACGAATGGAGCACGTTCCATCACGTCCGGAATCCCTTTCTCAAAGTGCGTTCTCATCTGCGCAGGACTCAAGAGATCATCTAGTCCGACATTCTGTTGGTAATAAGCGTTATTTCGTTCTTGTAAAGCCTGCTTGTAAACCTCGCACGCTGCTTGATTCAGTCTTTGAGTAAGCAATTCTTCGGACACTTCCAGCTCTACTAAGTCGATAAGCGCGTCAGGATCCCGAGCGAATACACCCGAACCACTAGCACGGTCCATGGACTTCTTGCCACCTTGACTCCCCTTTGAGTGGTGATGGCAGTAGATAACGCTAGAGCCTAACTCTGTAGCTACCTTATCGAATTGATTGGTAAAGTGCGCCATTTGGTCTGCGCTGTTCTCGTCACCAGTAAGTACCTTGTAAATCGGGTCAATGATAACTGCGATATAATTTTTCTTCAAAGCTCGACGGATTAACTTAGGCGCCAGCTTGTCCATCGGTACGGTCTTGCCGCGTAGATTCCAGATATCTATGTTACTGATATTCTGTGGTGGTAATCCCATGGCTTGATAAACATCGCGGAATCGATGCAGGGCAGACGGACGGTCTAGCTCCAGATTGACATAGAGGACACGCCCTTGCGTACAATCCCAACCGAGCCACTTCTTCCCCTCTGCAATTGCGATTGACATCTCAATCAAAGCGAATGACTTACCAGCCTTAGATGGTCCAGCAATTAGCATCTTGTGACCTTGTCGAAGAACGCCCTTAATCAACTCAGGAGCCAATTCTGGTAAATTATCCCAACTGTCGGCCAATCCTTCAGGATCAGGTAAATCATCGTTCAAATCTTCAATGTATTGATACCATTCATCCCAATCAGTCTTACCGATATTGGTATCTACCAAGAATTGCTTCTGTCCATTACGTATGAACCCAGGCATACGAGATAGTCTACTTGGATTTCGATTCTGTGTATCGACGATAATGCCGTTCTTTTGACAGATTTTATAAAGATAATCAACCCGGTTACGGTATTCTTCGTAATTCTTGGCATCTACTTTGACGATGGCATGTAGCGACTTATTTCCGCTATGAACCAAGGCAACAATCGGTAATTCAAGTTCTTTGTAGATGGCATTTTGCTTATCGATTGGCATACTGTCGGATTCAACCAGGGCATATCTGAAATCTGTCACGTTTTCGTTCTTGGCACCCTTGCCATCCACGGGATTGAAGCGAACCCATGCGCCAGCTTCTTCGTGATAGTCACCAAGGACAGCTCCAATATCTCCATTACATTCTTGTAAGAGCTGAATCAACTCACCAGCTGTACGGTCGTAAGCTCCCTTGGTTGGCAGCCATTTGACAATCTCGCCAGTTTCGTCGTCAGTCTTTGGATAGCATTTGGTCACATAACCTACATTTTCACCAGCTTCAAAAAGTGTTTCAAGGTATTTGATGATTTCTTGCACCGGATTCCAAATTGTCGGCTCATGAATCTCCTTACCTTCAATCCAGTCTTTATCAATGACACGATAATCACGGTCTATTGTATCGGTCCAGCCTAACTCATGAGCGTTATCGCTATCGTAGCTGGATTGCGACACCCAGCCATTTTCTTTTGCTAGCTGGGTAATCGTGGCACCTGTTACAATAGTTCCTGCTTCTTCGTTGAAGGTATCCCATTTCTTGAAGCATTCAAATTTCTTGTACCGGCTATCGTTTTGTGACCAGTTATCCCAGTCAGATGCTGTATATCCTTCATGTTTTAAGGCCATGCCCACATTCACCCAAGTCTGGTAATCTACCGTGGCAGGATTGATATAATCCAGCAACGGCAATAAGTTAAAATCATTCTCTGCCACTGTTTTCTCCTTTTTTTAATTTGGCACATATTCAGCTGGTCGCACGCCTGCAGGCAATCTCCATCCGTTTGCTGCAATGCGATCAATCATATTTTTGGCATTATCAAATTGCCACATTCCGACATCTTTGAATCCACGACCTTCCAAAAATCGAATCTGTTTTGGTGTCGTCAAGCCTTCTGATTGTCGCTTGTGCAATCTGTCCAACAAGAGATTAGCTTTTCCAGCGTTGCCTATTTCGTCGGTAAAGATACCGTATTTCTCAAGTGCTTTGATTTGCTTGTCGCTAGCAGGCGCCATTTCCCATCCAAAATTAGGCACGTAGTTCGACAAGTCTTCTGCGTGGATAGACATTTCAAATTGCAATGGATCCACTAGCTTGCGTTTGCGCTTGCGCATCTCTTCCAATTGTTTGGCCAACGCCTCTTCACGCTGTGCGACGACGTCCTCGGTTGCCTTGACTTCCATATCCTCAAGGTCAAGCATGACACCTGTTTGCTCTTCCATATTCTCAACCATTTTCTGAGCGACTTCTGGAGTTTCACAGATAAGGTGAGCTGGCCGACAGAGTTCGTGGCGTTCAGTATGCCATAGGAAGTCTAGCAAAAGTAGTTCTTCCTTCCCTGGATACAAGCGAGTCCCACGCCCTACCATTTGAGAATAGAGCGCTCGCACCTTGGTAGGTCTTAGCACGACTACGCAGTCTACTGACGGGCAGTCCCAGCCTTCTGTGAGAAGCATAGAGTTACAAAGCACGTTGTAACGGTCTTTCTCAAAATCTTCTAAGATTTCTGCACGGTCCTTGGACTCTCCATTGACTTCAGCAGCACGAAATCCTTTTGCGTTTAGGATATCGCGAAACTTCTGCGAGGTCTTTACCAAAGGCAAGAATACGACTGTCTTGCGGTCTGCACATTGCTTGGCCATTTCGTCAGCTATCTGCTCCAAGTATGGATCCAGTGCTGTTCCGACGTCGCTCGCCTTGAAATCACCTGCTGACATGCTGACATTTGATAAATCCAAGCTGAGCGGAATTGTCAGGGCTTTGATTTTAGATAAGTATCCTTCTTGGATAGCTTGAACCAGCGAATACTCATAAGCTAAGCTGTCGAAGTAAGAGCCGAGGTTCTTCATATCTCCACGGTCTGGTGTAGCAGTTACTCCTAGTACATTTGACTGTTCAAAATAACCAAGGACACGCTGATAACCGTCCGAAATAGCGTGATGGGCTTCGTCAACTACAATCGTATCGAACCAACCAGGAGGAAATTGACTAAGTCGTTTCTCTCTCTGCATCGTCTGAACAGAACCAACTACAACACGATACCATGAACCGATAGAGGTATTCTCAGCTTTTTCTAAGGCCGTGCCGAGTCCTGTCGCAGTCTTGAGCTTGTCGCTAGCCTGCTCTAAAAGCTCTGACCTATGAGCAAGGACAAGCACACGCTTGCCCTCTTTCACTTGGTCTTCAATGATTTTGGAAAACACAATCGTCTTTCCGCATCCTGTTGGCAATACTAAGAGAGTGCGCTTGCGACCTTTAGCCCATTCAGCTTGAACAGCTTCCCGTGCTTCCTGTTGATAAGGTCTTAATTGCATCCCTTACCTCCTAAAATTGACCGGCTTGGTATCCAGCTTGTCCTTGTGGTTGTTGCGAAAAATTCGGCTGCGGTTGTTGGTAGCTTGCTTGTGTAGCTTGTCCTGGTTGTTGATTTAATACTTTTGTATAATCCACATCTTCAGGATAGAGCATAGACTTAACTTCGTTATAATTATTTTCCTTGTACTGTCGGGTTCCGACTTTACATACACCAGTTGCACCGATGATGGTGTTCCAGTTCATGCGAAGCGGTTCGCCTTTTTTCTTCTGACCGATTGCAGCAAAGAAAGCAGATAGCATACCTTCAGTTGAGCTGTGTAAGAATAGATTGTGGCGCAGTTCTGTTTCACCTTCGTTTGCCACGATTTGGAGGCTGACGATAGCCTTGTTACACGCCGGCAATTTTCCGGGATTTTGCGGATTTGGCGTGTGGCGTGTGCGTTCCATACCAATTACTGTAAAGTGATATAAACCGTCAGGTAGTAGGACGTATTCCGAGTCTTTTTCAATAGTGTCTTCCCATCCAATTTCACGTTCAAAGTTGTTATATTGTTGTGTCATATTATTTTCCTCTAGTTTCTAAAATTTTTGTTATATTTCGCTATGATTTCTAATTCCCAAAATCTACATCGTGAAGGGCAGTTCAGGGTCTGCTCGTACTTGATTTTGAATGACTTCCATAGTAGCCTGCCAGTGTGCCACAATCATATCCCAATAATCAGGCGGGAAGTTTTCGATTGGCGTTCCTAGCGGGAAGTGCCCACGGATGTAAGCGACTTTTTGAAGTTCTTCTTCTGTCACGTTATTTTGAGACATGAGGTCCGTCAAACTCTTGGGCAAGCTTGCATGATATTGCGCAGGTGATGTCGATGGCGTGCTAGAAGCTTCATTTTGAGGCTTTTCAGCCACCTGTGACATATCGAGAGGCAATTCTTCTTGAACTTGCTCAGGAGCTTGCTGTGTGGTCTGCTGAGGCGCTGAAGCAACTGCCTGAAGTTGTTCAACTTGTGGTTGTGACGCTTGTACTTGTTGGCTAGCAAAGATATGAGCGATTCCAGCATAGTTTAACGGCATTTCATCTGGCAAACCGTGACGATTTTTGGCATCCCAAGCCGGTCGATGATTGGTATACATCACGCGCTCGCCACCTTGCGCCTTCTTCTTGCCGCTGTCAGTCGTCATGACTAAGGTTTTGTAGTTGGCAAATAGAACCATGTCAGCCCATTCTTTGACAAGCGGTGCCGTCTTAGAACCTGTCTTTTGGCCAAGCTTCAATTCGTATCGGTCGTAAGAACCCATCTCGTCTGGTTGTTCAAATTTCTTGATTTGAGCGTGCGCAGTCAATACCACGTTGATACCCATATCAACTAGGTCAGATAAGACATTCAAGAAACGCCCCATTTCTTCTTGGACATAGGTATAACCCTTGCCCCACCCAAAATCTTCAATACCTTGCTTTCTGTGTTGCGAGCATACGTGAGTCACTGCTAATTGCTCTGCCCAGTCAACCGTATCAACAATGAGTGTTTTACACTCTGTTGGGTTTGCCTTGATAAAAGCAATCTCATTGACTAACATGGTCCAGCTTGTTGGCTTGTCGAGTCGAGCAACATCCATGTTGTCTGTCGAACCTTCTGTGTCGATAAAGACGGGGTATGGGAATTGACTAGCAAAGCTAGATTTTCCAATTCCTTCCGGTCCGTAGATAACTACCTTTTGAGCTCGCGCCCGTTTTCCTCTTGTGATTTGCATGTTTTAAAATCCTCCTTGCCATGTTTTAGGTGCTTGTGCCATCTCTGGCTTCACGCTATACCCGTCTTCGATCAGGATGCTACATTCGTCTCCTGTTGATACCCGTGTCGCGATTGCTTGCAAACCTTCTTGTTCAAGCCATGCTCCAAATTCTTGCAAAGTCTGCTGATCCATTTGCTCCAGCTTATCAATTAAGACAAACCCACACTCTGGCTTCAATTTGCGCACGATTGCAGTCGCCACTTGCAGTTGTTGACTACCAGACATGTTATCCCAGCGCTGGCCAAGATAGAGCAGTTCGCCATCATCCACGGACAAACCAGGTAACGGCAAGTCTGCATTGGTGAGCAAGTCTGTCTTCTGTTTGCGGATGTCTGCAATCACATTATCAAGTTCCTTGTATTGCTCGCGATAACCCTTGGCATCTTCTTCTGCTTTATCCTTGTCCAGATTAGCTCGAACTTTACGATTGATTTCGTCAATCTCTGCAATGTTCTGTTCGATTTCTTCAGTTGATTCATCGAGAAGGTCCATGGCATCTGTATTCGCGATAGCCAAGTATTGAGCTAACTGACTTTCTTTTTCTTTGGCATCGGCCAGCAATTGCTCCAGACGTTCAACTTCTGCAGTTGCTGAAGCATGTTGATTTTGGATAACTGCCAAGTTCTGGCGCTTGCGGGCATTCTCGCCATTCTTGGCAAGGATAGCTTGTTGTTGTTGGATAAGTTCAGCGATAGAGACTAATTCTTTCGGTGCATCTGGATAGTACGGCTGTTCTTTAGCGAACTTCTCCTTTTGGTCAGCAATCACACCGATTGCGTGGCGCTCATCATATTTGGTTTTCTCCTGCATTTCCAGTTCAGACAATTGCGGACCAACTCCGATGATTTGAAGTAAGGTCTTCGCTTTCTCTTTGCTGGTCTGCTCCATGAATTTGGGCAAGTTGATAGCCAACTCTTCCACAAAACTATCCAGCAAGTTTTGACCAGCCTTGTTACCGCTCGGGTCAATCACTTTGAGAGTGCTATTCTTTCCGCTGCGTTCTACAATCAATCCGTTTGATAATGTGATTTTTAAACTAGGCGGAATTGTACTGCCTTCTCTCTGAGCTTGGCTAGGCTTGTACTTGTTACCACCCAACGCCCAAGCAATCGCGTCCAGTACGCTTGTTTTGCCTTGATTGTTGTTTCCACCGACGATTGTCAAACCAGTTGCTGACGGCTCTAATTTGACCGCTTTAACACGCTTGACATTTTCGATTTCTAGTTTGTTAATTTTTACCATTTGTTACTCCTTTTTTATTTCGGCGCAGGCAAGCCAACCAACTCAGGCTTCAATCCCTCTGGTCGCTCGTTGTCAAATGTGAAGCCTGGAAATGGTCTGCGGATGTTCTCGCGGATTTTTCTGCGTTCAGCTTCACGGCCCTTCGCAAAGGCTTCTTGACGTGCTCGGGTGATGTCTGCATCATGTTGCTGTTGCATTTTCTTTTCTTCGGCTTTCTTCAAGTCGATGTTGTGCGTGTGGATTCCTGCTCCGATAAATCCGATGAACAATGCGCCAACTCCCAAAAGCTGACTTGTTAATGACGGTTCAATCATTATACTTCTCCTTGTAAATTTCAATGATTTTATCTTGATCAGCAATTCGCTGATTTGCTTCTTGAAGTTTTCCTTGTGTCTCGATCAGCGCCTGGTTCAAATCCAAAGCGACCACTCTCCAGTTCAGATTGGTTTCTTCGACCTCTTCCGAAAAATAGTTTTTTAATTCTTGCTAGTAGGTTCATCCGACTGACCTCATTTTCTTGCTTTTCACCATTTCTTTTTTCCAAGCTTGAGTCCCGCGATATTGCAGATATTCGTCAAAACCTTTAATCGTGACAAGTTGGCCATCATTCCTAAGATGCTTCTGTTGGCTAGGTAGTTTCTTCATCTCGCGTCTCATGTCTCCCGCTTGTCGCTTTGAGCATCCAAAGATGTGTTCTAATTCTTCATCGTTGGCCGAAACCTTTTCGATGATCACATCTTTAATTCTTACAATTTCAACTGCTTCCATTTTTTCTCCTTTCGTGTTATAATCATGTTGAATAATTTTCTAAGTACCTGACTTATGTTAGGTGCTTTTTTATTCATTCATATACTGTTACTGTATAGACCGTCTTGCTTGTTCTATCACTAGAATGTACTGTTGACTTCTCTACCGTTATATCTGCTGTATTATTGGTCATTTTGAAGAACAAATGCAACAAACATTCTCGTAAAATTTTTAATTTTAAGGGAACGGAAAGAAATTGTTTGATTTCAAGTTCAATCTGACTAAGATTGTTTGATGATGTTATATCATTCATAGTATTCCTTTCTAAATTTGGTATAATAAAGATAATAAAATTCGCGGAGTATAATCATGACTGAAAAAATTTGTTTTATTGTAACTGCTATTGGTGAATCTGGTACACCTACTAGGGAAAGAGCTGACAATGTATATAAATACCTTATCGCTCCAGTTTGTGAAGAACTCGGTTATAAACCTGTACGTGTTGACCATGTAAATGCGGTAGATAACATCAACGCTACAATTATCAATTACCTTAAAACTGCTCCTATGGTTATAGCAGATATGACAGACCATAATCCCAATGCATTCTACGAGTTAGGTTTCAGACAGGCGCTTGAACTTCCACTAGTCCCAATCATAAGAGTAGGAGGAAATCTTCCTTTTGATGTTATGACGACTCGTACTGTATTCTATGATACAGACGTATCAAAAATAGAAGAATCAAAAATTGATCTTAAGGCTAAGATACAAAGTTTTGAAAACTTCGAAATGCCTGAAAGTCGCTTGGATAAAAGTCTTACATTAGAAGACCTTAACGATAATCTAAACAAGATACTTAATCTGTTAGAAAAGCAACAGTCTTATTCTCCTCTCATACATACGCATGATTTTAATTTAAGAACACCACAAATTGACTATCAGTCATTCGTCCAACAATCTCAAGATAGAATCACTCAGACTCAGAGCCTGCTATCATCCCTCGAAGATAAGAAATAAGTATTTCCTGCTGCTTTTGAATTTCAGCAATTTCTTCAATCTTCACGTTTATAAGTATAATTGTCCTCAAAACATCGTTGAGGGCATTTTTTTCAATTTCTTTCATGTTTGCTCCTTTCTATGTTGTTGTTTTCGCAACTTTAAGAGTAAAAAAATACTACTAGAAATCTTCCATCTTGACACCTAGTAGCTCTGCCAGCTTGCTTGCCTCTGAGAATGTAAAATCTCTGCCACGGTATCTGTTAAGCTTCATGCTCAACGTTGACTTATCCATATCCAATTTTTCAGCAATATCTTTCTGTCTCAATCCTTTTGAGACGATAATGCCTTTTAAATTGTGGTATGGCTTGTCCAGTACTAATGCACCTGCCATAGACATCTCCTTTCTTTTTTGTTGCGTTTTCGCAACCTTGGTGATTTTAGTATACACCTTTATTTTTTCGTTGTCAACAACTTTTTTTTATTTTTTTAAAAAAATTTGTGTTTTCGCAACTTTTATGATATTCTATTTATAGAAAAGGAGCAACAACATCATGATAGGAAACAGAATTAAAGAGCTCAGAAAGAGCCATAATCTAACCCTTGAGGAGTTAGCTGATACTCTTAACAAGAAATACCCTGACACTATCAATTTTAATAAGGGTAAAATTTCAAAATGGGAGAATAATAGAGAGGAACCTAGACTCTCATCTGTCAAAATCCTTGCTGATTTCTTTAATGTGCCATTAGATTATTTCAACGGTATTGATATTGATCAAGCTGAAATTCTAACTATCTTCAATCAACTAGACGAAGATCGTCAAGAAAAAGTAATCGACTACGCTACTGTTCTATTAAACGAGCAAATCAATATGAAGGCATCAACAGTTCTAGAGAAGTACAAGAACGATGACTACATTATAGACTATGTAGAGGGGTTGGTTGCAGCAGGGCATGGAACGTTTCAGGAAGATAATCTTCACATGGAAGTGAAGCTCAGAGCTGAAGATGTGCCAGAGAGCTATGATACAATAGCTAAAGTGGCAGGCGACAGCATGGAACCGCTCATCGAAGATAACGACTTATTGTTCATCAAGGTTACCAGTCAAGTAGATATCAACTCAATCGGTATCTTTCAAATTAATGGCAAAAACTTTGTCAAGAAACTGAAAAGGGATTATGATGGATCTTGGTATCTTCAAAGTTTAAATAGTGGATACGAGGAAATTCACTTGTCAGAGAATGACGACATCCGCACAATCGGAGAGGTTGTAGATATTTACAAGGTTTAGATAAAACAAATAAAGGAGAATATCCATGAAAAAAACACTAATAACATCAACTATTTTGCTTGCTGCTACTTTTACTCTAGCAGCTTGCTCTAGTAACCAATCTGCTACAAAAGGTAATTCTGAACAACCAAAAACAGAACAAACCGAGGCTAAGGAAACAAAGACAACCGAAAAACCTGCTTCTAAAAAAGCGACCAGTTTAAACGACTTCAAGAAAGCTTTAGAAGACAATGGATTTACCATTGAACATGAACAAGAAAAGTCATTTTCGTTAATTCAAGCAGAAGATGGCAAAGGATTTACTTTGCCAGACGGAAGCTCTGTGGAAGTGTATCAATATGAGAAAGGTAATCCATATTTTGCATCCATCAAGAAAGATAAAAAACTACTCGATCAACCTGTTACAATTTATGGAAACTTCGTTGTTATGATTGTCAATCCAACTGACTCAAAAGATAAGATTTTAGATAGTTTCAAAGGATTTGAATAAACAAAAAAAGCCCCACGCTCTGAAAGTTTGGCGACTCTGAGCGTGGAGTAGGATGTATAGAAAGATAGGCATTAAAAAGCCCTCTTTTCTATGTCTATTTTACCAAGAAATGAGGTGAAAATCAAATGTGGATGGAAGAACTTCCGAATGGAAAATATAAATTTTTTGAGCGATATAAAGATCCGTATACAGAGAAATTAAAAAAGGTGTCTGTCACGCTGGAGAAGAAAACTCCCCAGGCAAGAAATCAAGCTGCTATCTTGTTGCAAGAGAAAATAAATCAAAAATTAGGAGAAAAACAACATTTTGTTTCTGATATAACTTTTGAAAAACTATATGAGGAATTTGAGGAAAATTGGAAACACGGTGTTAAAAACTCAACCGTCTACGCTTCAAAGAATGTTAAAAAAGAGATTTTAAAGCAGATAGAGGGCGACTATTTAGTTAGAAACATTGATAGACGATTATTGCAAAAAGTGATAGATCAGCTATTACAAGATGGAAGGTCTCATAACTATGTTTCTAAAATCAAGTTCAAGCTTAATCAGATAATGAAATTCGCTGTCAGAATGAATTATATTGATACAAATGAAATGCTATTTGTTGAAATGCCTAGAAAGGTAATTACAACTGAAGATCTCAGAAAGAAAAATACAAAATACTTAGATCAGAAAGAGTTTAAGTTGTTCATCCAAAATTTAAAAGAAGAGGCCCTATGTGATTATCGAATTACAAAGTATATCCGAATAGCCAAAGTTCTTTTTCTTACTGGCATGCGATATGGAGAGCTGGCTGCCTTAAATTACAAGGAGGATATAGATTTTTCTAAAAAGACCATTCACATCAAGCATACATACGATTTCAGACAAAAAGAGAGAACTACACCAAAGACAATCAAGTCTGATAGGGTTATAACAGCACCTCAAAAAGTGTTAGACATCATCAAAGAGCAGATAATAGAGAATGCGACAAATGGATTTGATACAGATTTTATTTTTATAAATACTTTAGGAGAGCCAATAACAAATGCTCGGGTTATTGGTGCATTGAAAAGACATGGCCAGAAAATTGGCATAGATAAGAACATCACTACACATATGTTCAGACACTCTCATATATCCCTACTTGCTGAATTAGGTATCCCCTTGACTGCTATCATGGACAGAGTAGGGCATAGCGACTCAAAGACCACACTAGAGATTTATTCTCACGTTACCCAAAAAATGGTATCAGACATATCTAGCAAGTTAGACAAGATAAAATTTTAAATTGTGCCCCTCGTCTGCCCCTTTTTCTTATACAAGACAAACAAAAACCCCTTAAAGTGTTGATTTTAAAGGGTTTTTAAAGTGCACGAAAAAAGAGCACACAATTCACATCGCTTAGGGCTGCTGGATTCCTCCCCTGACCCGCTTCACGCAGAACTGTTGCTCCACTGTTTATTATACCACATTCCCCTCTATTTTTAAAGAGAAATTATTTTTTCCGTCGATTTCGGAAAAAGTCCTGCATAATCGCTGCACACTCACTCTCCAAAACTCCCGTTTCAACCTCTACACGATGATTGAGACGTTCATCTGTCAAAATATCGTACAAACTTCCAGCTGCACCAAATTTCTGATTCTTAGCCCCATAGACCACCTTTGGTATGCGAGCTAGCCCAATTGCCCCACTACACATAACACAGGGCTCAATGGTCACAAAAAGCGTACAATCGAGCAGACGCCAACTCTCTTCACTCGCATTCGCATTCTCTATAGCCATGATTTCTGCATGCATAACCGCCCGTTGCAACTCCTCGCGCGCATTATGCCCACGGCCAATGATTTCTCTATCCTTGACAATCACACAGCCAATTGGAATTTCATCGTGTTCTAGAGCAATTTCTGCCTCCTTCAAGGCCTCTCTCATGAATCTTTCTTTTTCTTCAACTGTATAATTCATCAATTCTTCCTTTTCCTACTTGTCGATTTTATTATTATATCATGATTCTCAACACAAAAAAAGCCACCGAATGCGGTGACTTTATAGGGAGATTATTATGAAAAAGAAAAGTTTAGGAAATTTGTTACAACAAGTTAGGAGGTCTTCTTGTAACTGTCTATAGTATATCCAACCTGTCTTAAACAAATCTTAAAAAATCTCCTATGACCAAACACTTTCTAAAATATTTGTCTGTTCACGACCAGGACCTACTGAGAATGTTGAAATACGAACACCCACCAATTCGCTAACACGACGAACATAGTTACGTGCATTTTCAGGAAGATCTTCCAAAGTACGTACTCCAGTGATATCTTCAGACCAACCAGGCAATTCCTCGTAGATTGGCTTGCAACGTTTCAATTGTTCGAGACTAGCTGGGTAGTAATCAATACGTTGACCATCAAGATCATAAGCCACACAGATTTTTACTGTATCCAAACCACTCAAAACGTCAATAGAGTTCAAAGAAAGATTTGTAATACCAGAAACACGACGGCTATGACGCATCACAACTGAGTCGAACCAACCCACACGACGTGGACGGCCAGTTGTTGTACCGTATTCATGACCTACTTCACGGATGCGATCTCCCACTTCATCAAACAATTCAGTTGGGAAAGGTCCGTCCCCTACACGACTCGTATAAGCTTTACACACACCGACAACCTTGTCAATCTTACTTGGACCAACACCAGAACCGATTGTCACACCACCAGCGACAGGGTTTGACGAAGTAACAAATGGATAAGTACCTTGGTCAATATCCAACATAACACCTTGCGCACCTTCAAAAAGCACACGTTTCCCATTATCAAGCGCATCGTTCAAGATAACAGATGTATCAGTTACATATTGCTTGATTTGTTGGCCATATTCATAGTACTCTTCAAAAATATCATCAATTGAAATAGGAGTACTGTCATATAATTTTTCAAACAGACGATTCTTTTCCGCAAGATTGCGTTCCAAGCGTTCACGGAAAATATCCTTATCCAAAAGATCTGCAATACGAATTCCAACACGAGCAGCTTTATCCATATAGGCTGGACCAATACCCTTGATAGTAGTCCCGATTTTATTGTCGCCCTTAGCTTCTTCTTGTAGACGGTCTAATTCAATATGATATGGCAAAATGACATGCGCACGGTCCGAAATGCGCAAATTATCTGTTGTCACACCTTCTTCATGAAGATAAGTTAACTCTTTCACAAGGGATTTTGGATTCACGACCATCCCATTCCCAATAACAGAGATTTTTTCAGGGAAAAAAATTCCAGATGGAATCAAGTGCAACTTAAATTTCTTGCCATCAATCACAATTGTGTGACCAGCATTATCACCACCTTGATAACGAGCAATTACTTCTGCATTAGCTGAAAGAAAATCTGTAATTTTCCCTTTACCTTCATCACCCCACTGGGTACCTACAACAACAACTGAAGTCATAATAAAATTCGTCTGAGCTACTAGGAGCTCGTCCTTTCTCATATACATGGCAGGAATTTCACCTGCAATTATATCTTACAATTTATTATAAGAAAAAAACACTATTTTATCAAGAAGAAACACTAGAAAAGATTTGGAATTTCTGTAAATTATAAAAATCAAATCCTTAAATTTTAAATAAAATCCTTAAATTTATAAATTAAATGTTCATTATTGTTCGTGATAAATGAAATATATGATCCTTACTAGTTTAGGACGGCACCTTCTTGAAGGAATTTATCAAGATACAAGCGATATGCCGTCTGAAAATGATATAAATTAAAGTCTTTAACGCTTGTAATTCTAAATCTTATCAAGTAATAAAGTAAAAAACGAAGATGAAGTGATTCCCACTCAGCACAACTCTGCCCTAAAGAAGCATATTCTTGTTCAACTAATTTCAAAAAAACAAATGCTCGATCATAAAAATTTTGAAGCATATAAAAAATCCCTTTCTTATTATTAACACTAGTCTAACAAAAAAAGGAACTAAAAAATCTTCAAATCCTATAAAAGTAGAATTTGAAGCCAAACGAACTAAAAATAAAATATAAAGACATTTATAGATGCAAAAATTAAGTTTTGAATTTTGAGAAGTTTACTTCATTTATAAAATCATAACCCCTCGTCTAAGGAGTGGTTTGCGCTAGGGAATATAAGCTCAAATTATCAGCCAGTACCTACAGACAATGACTTTCACGTTGTTATAGTCTCATTGCTCTTTACTTACCACTATCCCTGAAGGAATCCTCTCTACATATTCAAGGATCAGGTGACCCTATATAATCTCAATATCCTTATAATTTCACAAACCATGAAATAATACTCCTAGACTACTTCGATATGGATTATAGATAACTTTTCGTCAGTACTTAGGACTAAATACAATGTGATACTTACAGTGCCACTTTGTTTTTGATAACTATGAGCCTTTTGTACCATGGTTTCTCCTTTTACTCTACAATTTTTACTCTACAATCAGCTTGAAGACCTTTATTGTATAGCATTTGGATTTTTCTTGGCATAACAAACAACACACTCTCTCATAGCAGATAGTTTATTTATCTCACTCCGTTAGGTGAAACGGACTAATAGTAACATAAGAAAAAAGAACACCACCAGGTGTTCTTTTTATCTGACTCCGCCAGTAGGACTCGAACCTACGACATCATGATTAACAGTCATGCGCTACTACCAACTGAGCTATGGCGGATAAAAGCTAAGCGACTTCCATATCTCACAGGGGGCAACCCCCAACTACTTCCGGCGTTCTAGGGCTTAACTACTGTGTTCGGCATGGGTACAGGTGTATCTCCTAGGCTATCGTCACTTAACTCTGAGTAATACCTACTCAAAATTGAATATCTATCAAATCACAAGTAAACCTCACACTTCGTATCCTCAGTTACTTTGGATAAGTCCTCGAGCTATTAGTACTAGTCCGCTACATGTGTCGCCACACTTCCACTTCTAACCTATCTACCTGATCTTCTCTCAGGGCTCTTACTGATATAAAATCATGGGAAATCTCATCTTGAGGTGGGTTTCACACTTAGATGCTTTCAGCGTTTATCCCGTCCCTACATAGCTACCCAGCGATGCCTTTGGCAAGACAACTGGTACACCAGCGGTAAGTCCACTCTGGTCCTCTCGTACTAGGAGCAGATCCTCTCAAATTTCCTACGCCCGCGACGGATAGGGACCGAACTGTCTCACGACGTTCTGAACCCAGCTCGCGTGCCGCTTTAATGGGCGAACAGCCCAACCCTTGGGACCGACTACAGCCCCAGGATGCGACGAGCCGACATCGAGGTGCCAAACCTCCCCGTCGATGTGAACTCTTGGGGGAGATAAGCCTGTTATCCCCAGGGTAGCTTTTATCCGTTGAGCGATGGCCCTTCCATACGGAACCACCGGATCACTAAGCCCGACTTTCGTCCCTGCTCGAGTTGTAGCTCTCGCAGTCAAGCTCCCTTATACCTTTACACTCTGCGAATGATTTCCAACCATTCTGAGGGAACCTTTGGGCGCCTCCGTTACCTTTTAGGAGGCGACCGCCCCAGTCAAACTGCCCGTCAGACACTGTCTCCGATAGGGATAACCTATCCGGGTTAGAGTGGCCATAACACAAGGGTAGTATCCCAACATCGTCTCCTTCGAAACTGGCGTCCCGATCTCGTAGACTCCTACCTATCCTGTACATGTGGTACAGACACTCAATATCAAACTGCAGTAAAGCTCCATGGGGTCTTTCCGTCCTGTCGCGGGTAACCTGCATCTTCACAGGTACTAAAATTTCACCGAGTCTCTCGTTGAGACAGTGCCCAAATCATTACGCCTTTCGTGCGGGTCGGAACTTACCCGACAAGGAATTTCGCTACCTTAGGACCGTTATAGTTACGGCCGCCGTTTACTGGGGCTTCAATTCATACCTTCGGATTACTCCTAAGCACTCCTCTTAACCTTCCAGCACCGGGCAGGCGTCACCCCCTATACATCATCTTACGATTTAGCAGAGAGCTGTGTTTTTGATAAACAGTTGCTTGGGCCTATTCACTGCGGCTGACATAAAGTCAGCACCCCTTCTCCCGAAGTTACGGGGTCATTTTGCCGAGTTCCTTAACGAGAGTTCTCTCGCTCACCTGAGGCTACTCGCCTCGACTACCTGTGTCGGTTTGCGGTACGGGTAGAGTATGTTTAAACGCTAGAAGCTTTTCTTGGCAGTGTGACGTCACTAACTTCGCTACTAAACTTCGCTCCCCATCACAGCTCAATGTTACAGATATAAGCATTTGACTCATATCACACCTCACTGCTTAGACAGACACTTCCATTCGTCTGCTTTAGTTAGCCTACTGCGTCCCTCCATCACTACATACTCTAGTACAGGAATATCAACCTGTTGTCCATCGGATACACCTTTCGGTCTCTCCTTAGGTCCCGACTAACCCAGGGCGGACGAGCCTTCCCCTGGAAACCTTAGTCTTACGGTGGACAGGATTCTCACCTGTCTTTCGCTACTCATACCGGCATTCTCACTTCTATGCGTTCCAGCACTCCTCACGGTATACCTTCATCACACATAGAACGCTCTCCTACCATACCTATAAAGGTATCCACAGCTTCGGTAAATTGTTTTAGCCCCGGTACATTTTCGGCGCAGGGTCACTCGACTAGTGAGCTATTACGCACTCTTTGAATGAATAGCTGCTTCTAAGCTAACATCCTAGTTGTCTGTGCAACCCCACATCCTTTTCCACTTAACAATTATTTTGGGACCTTAGCTGGTGGTCTGGGCTGTTTCCCTTTCGACTACGGATCTTAGCACTCGCAGTCTGACTGCCGACCATAATTCTTTGGCATTCGGAGTTTATCTGAGATTGGTAATCCGGGATGGACCCCTCACCCAAACAGTGCTCTACCTCCAAGAATCTTTATGTCGACGCTAGCCCTAAAGCTATTTCGGAGAGAACCAGCTATCTCCAAGTTCGTTTGGAATTTCTCCGCTACCCACAAGTCATCCAAGCACTTTTCAACGTGCCCTGGTTCGGTCCTCCAGTGCGTCTTACCGCACCTTCAACCTGCTCATGGGTAGGTCACATGGTTTCGGGTCTACGACATGATACTAATGCGCCCTATTCAGACTCGGTTTCCCTGCGGCTCCGTCTCTTCAACTTAACCTCGCATCATATCGTAACTCGCCGGTTCATTCTACAAAAGGCACGCTCTCACCCATTAACGGGCTCGAACTTGTTGTAGGCACACGGTTTCAGGTTCTATTTCACTCCCCTCCCGGGGTGCTTTTCACCTTTCCCTCACGGTACTGGTTCACTATCGGTCACTAGGGAGTATTTAGGGTTGGGAGATGGTCCTCCCAGATTCCGACGGGATTTCACGTGTCCCGCCGTACTCAGGATACTGCTAGGTACAAAGACTATTTTAAATACGAGGCTATTACTCTCTTTGGCTGATCTTCCCAAATCATTCTTCTATAATCTTTGAGTCCACATCGCAGTCCTACAACCCCGAAGAGTAAACTCTTCGGTTTGCCCTCCTGCCGTTTCGCTCGCCGCTACTAAGGCAATCGCTTTTGCTTTCTCTTCCTGCAGCTACTTAGATGTTTCAGTTCACTGCGTCTTCCTCCTCATATCCTTAACAGATATGGGTAACAGGTAGTACCTGTTGGGTTCCCCCATTCGGAAATCCCTGGATCATCGCTTACTTACAGCTACCCAAGGCATATCGTCGTTTGTCACGTCCTTCTTCGGCTCCTAGTGCCAAGGCATCCACCGTGCGCCCTTATTAACTTAACCTTATTTTTTGACCTTTCAGTCATAAACTCTTATTAATACTACAGCGTTTTCGGTTTATTTTCTTGTTACTATTTGATATAGATATTCAATTTTCAATGTGCATTACTTGGTGATCTCTCACCAATGGAGCCTAGCGGGATCGAACCGCTGACCTCCTGCGTGCAAAGCAGGCGCTCTCCCAGCTGAGCTAAGGCCCCACAAGACCTCTCAAGACTAAACAAGACCAATGTGCAGTTCCTTATCCTTAGAAAGGAGGTGATCCAGCCGCACCTTCCGATACGGCTACCTTGTTACGACTTCACCCCAATCATCTATCCCACCTTAGGCGGCTGGCTCCTAAAAGGTTACCTCACCGACTTCGGGTGTTACAAACTCTCGTGGTGTGACGGGCGGTGTGTACAAGGCCCGGGAACGTATTCACCGCGGCGTGCTGATCCGCGATTACTAGCGATTCCGACTTCATGTAGGCGAGTTGCAGCCTACAATCCGAACTGAGACTGGCTTTAAGAGATTAGCTTGCCGTCACCGGCTTGCGACTCGTTGTACCAGCCATTGTAGCACGTGTGTAGCCCAGGTCATAAGGGGCATGATGATTTGACGTCATCCCCACCTTCCTCCGGTTTATTACCGGCAGTCTCGCTAGAGTGCCCAACTGAATGATGGCAACTAACAATAGGGGTTGCGCTCGTTGCGGGACTTAACCCAACATCTCACGACACGAGCTGACGACAACCATGCACCACCTGTCACCTCTGTCCCGAAGGAAAACTCTATCTCTAGAGCGGTCAGAGGGATGTCAAGACCTGGTAAGGTTCTTCGCGTTGCTTCGAATTAAACCACATGCTCCACCGCTTGTGCGGGCCCCCGTCAATTCCTTTGAGTTTCAACCTTGCGGTCGTACTCCCCAGGCGGAGTGCTTAATGCGTTAGCTGCGGCACTAAACCCCGGAAAGGGTCTAACACCTAGCACTCATCGTTTACGGCGTGGACTACCAGGGTATCTAATCCTGTTTGCTCCCCACGCTTTCGAGCCTCAGCGTCAGTTACAAGCCAGAGAGCCGCTTTCGCCACCGGTGTTCCTCCATATATCTACGCATTTCACCGCTACACATGGAATTCCACTCTCCCCTCTTGCACTCA
Organism: Streptococcus sp. NPS 308; assembly: GCF_002355895.1. Classification (NCBI taxonomy): domain Bacteria; kingdom Bacillati; phylum Bacillota; class Bacilli; order Lactobacillales; family Streptococcaceae; genus Streptococcus; species Streptococcus sp. NPS 308. The sequence goes on along the minus strand of NZ_AP017652.1, from coordinate 15,444 downwards.
AGTTAAACAGTTTCCAAAGCGTACTATGGTTAAGCCACAGCCTTTAACTTCAGACTTATCTAACCGCCTGCGCTCGCTTTACGCCCAATAAATCCGGACAACGCTCGGGACCTACGTATTACCGCGGCTGCTGGCACGTAGTTAGCCGTCCCTTTCTGGTAAGATACCGTCACAGTGTGAACTTTCCACTCTCACACTCGTTCTTCTCTTACAACAGAGCTTTACGATCCGAAAACCTTCTTCACTCACGCGGCGTTGCTCGGTCAGACTTCCGTCCATTGCCGAAGATTCCCTACTGCTGCCTCCCGTAGGAGTCTGGGCCGTGTCTCAGTCCCAGTGTGGCCGATCACCCTCTCAGGTCGGCTATGTATCGTTGCCTTGGTGAGCCGTTACCCCACCAACTAGCTAATACAACGCAGGTCCATCTGGTAGTGATGCAATTGCACCTTTTAATTGACTATCATGCAATAATCAATTTTATGCGGTATTAGCTATCGTTTCCAATAGTTATCCCCCGCTACCAGGCAGGTTACCTACGCGTTACTCACCCGTTCGCAACTCATCCAGAGAAGCAAGCTCCTCCTTCAGCGTTCTACTTGCATGTATTAGGCACGCCGCCAGCGTTCGTCCTGAGCCAGGATCAAACTCTCATTAAAAGTTTGAGTTCTCACTCATTTCTGTCACTGACAGATTTATTGTTTTTTTCATTGTTCAGTACTATAACTTCAGTTATAGTGCCCTGCACATTGGTTCGTCTTGTTCAGTTTTCAAAGGTCTTTGTCTCTCACTTCTCTCATGAGCGACAACTATATTAGTATATCACAGCTAGCTCTCTCTGTCAACAAGTTTTTTAAACTTTTTTCCAAGTTTTTTCTAACCACAATATACCCATAGTCCGTACGGGATTCGAACCCGTGTTACCGCCGTGAAAAGGCGGTGTCTTAACCCCTTGACCAACGGACCTGAGCTTTTCGACTCTTTCTATTATACCTACTTTTCTCCCTTTGTCAAGAACTTTTCCCAGTGAATTTAATTTTTCTTCACTAACTTAACCACTTCTTCTGTTCGTGCAGTGCGAGGAAACATATCGACCGACTGGATATACTGCAGATCATAGACAGTTACTATTTTAACCAAATCTCGTGCTAATGTTGAAACATTACAAGATACATAGACCATTTTTTCTGGAACATAGGTCAGAATGGTATCCAATAGCTTATCATCTAAGCCTGTATGAGGAGGGGCAACTATCAGGGCATCTGCTCGGTAACCTTCACATTAGAACATAAAAAGAGAGGTTGAACCTCTCTAAATTTATTTTTCTTCACTCATTTTTGATTTTACTTCATCATAAGATAGGGCGTGAGATTCCTCTTCTACAGTCTCAGGCATTTTTCCTGTTTCGTAAAGAGATTTAATCTGTGTACTATCCAATGTTTCGTATTTCAACAATGCTTCTGCAATCAACTTATGAGTTTCACGATTTGATTGGATAATTTCAGCAGCTTTGTTTCGTGCCTCATTTAATAATGAACGAACTTCCTCATCAATTTCATAGGCTGTTTGTTCTGAAATTGATTTTTGAGGACTTTGTGCACCAAACATAGCATGATTGCCCTCATATTGAACTGGACCTAGTTTTTCACTCATACCGTATTCAGTGACCATTGCACGCGCCATCTGTGTAGCTTGTTCAAAGTCATTTGAAGCTCCTGTCGTTTGGACATTAAAGATAATTTCCTCAGCAACACGACCTCCCATCAAACCTGCTAATTGCTCTTTCATATCTTCTTTAGAAAGAAGCATTTGGTCTTCTTTAGGAAGTGCAATCATGTATCCGCCTGCACGTCCACGTGGTACGATAGTCACTTTATGAACAACACGGGCATTCGACAAGACTAAACCAACAATGGTATGTCCAGCCTCGTGGTAGGCAACCAATTCACGTTCTCTTTGTGATACTGTTTTATCTTTCTTAGACGGTCCAGCAATCACTCTGTCCTCTGCCTCATCAATATCTGAAGCATCAATAACTGACTTGTTGCGACGGGCTGCAACCAAGGCTGCCTCATTTAGAACATTTTCCAAGTCAGCTCCCACAAAACCTGGAGTTTGTTGGGCAACTAATTTCAAATCAACATCTTCTGCTAGAGGTTTATTTTTAGCGTGAACTTTCAAGATTGCTTCACGACCTTTAACATCAGGGCGACCAACCAAGACTTTTCTATCAAAACGTCCTGGGCGGAGAAGAGCTGGATCAAGAACATCTGAACGGTTTGTCGCAGCGATAACAATAATTCCTTCATTACCCTCAAAACCATCCATTTCAATTAAGAGCTGGTTCAAGGTTTGCTCACGTTCATCATTTCCTCCACCGAGGCCGACACCACGTTGGCGACCAACAGCATCAATTTCATCGATAAAGATAATGGCTGGTGCTGCTTTTTTAGCATCCTCAAAAAGAGAACGAACACGACTTGCACCAACTCCGACAAACATTTCTACAAAGTCTGATCCTGAGATGCTAAAGAATGGAACACCTGCTTCTCCAGCAACCGCCTTAGCAAGCAAAGTCTTACCTGTTCCCGGAGGTCCCTCTAAAAGAACACCCGCAGGAATACGCGCGCCAAGTTTGGTAAATCGTTTTGGATCTTTTAGGAATTCAACAACTTCTACTAATTCTTGTTTTTCTTCCTCGGCACCTGCAACATCTGAAAATCGTACCTTGATATCTTCTTTGTTAGCAGCCTTGGCCTTGCTACGTCCAAAACTCATTGGATTTCTACTATTGTTTCCTCCCATATTTCCCATCATAGAGAATAGGAAGAAGAAGAGAATAGCAAATGGCACAACAGAGACAAGGATATTGATCCACATACCACTTGAACTCTCATGTTTAACCGTTACCTCTGCCTTATGTTCAGAAGCAAGTTTTTGCAATTCTGCAACTGTTGAATCAGACGGAAGAATGGTACTTGAGAATCTTTCTACTGTTGTAGCAGCAGGAGTGAAAAATTGAATTCCTGTTTCTTCTTTACTAGTTTTAGGATTTTTATAAACACCAGACACCTCAATAATGCTACCATTCGGCTGATAGGTTAATTCTTTTACATTGTCTGCTGTAATTTCTTTTACCAATTCTGTATAGTTAATTTTTTCGCTTCGTCCCGCAGTATTTCCAGAATAAAAATACTGGAATCCTGTTACAAGGAAGAAGATAATTAACAAGTATAAAAATGGATTTCTAACTAAACCGTTATTTTGTTTTTTCATTAAAGATAGATCTTTCTAATTTGAATAAACTTCTTCTTTCAATACTCCGACATAAGGAAGGTTACGATAATTCTCTTTATAATCTAGACCATAACCTACTACAAACTCATTTGGAATAGTAAAGCAAGTATAATCTGCCTCAATTTCAACAACACGTCCCTCTGGTTTGTCCAACAAAGTCGCGATTTTAACAGAAGCTGCTTCTCTTTCAATAAACATATCTCGCAAATTCTTCAAAGTTTGACCTGTATCGATGATATCCTCTACAAATAAAACATGTCTTCCTTTGATATCTTGAGTTACGTCTTGCTTGATATTGATTACACCACTACTTGCAGTTCCACCATGGTAGCTAGATACCATCATGAAGTCCATCTCAATATGTGTATCAATATGCTTAACCAATTCAGCCATAAAAGGAATCGATCCTTTCAAAATTCCAATAAGAATTGGATTTTTCCCCTCATAGTCTTTGGTTAGTTGTTCACCTAGCTTTTTAGCTGCTTCTGTAATTTCATCATGTGAAACGAGGATTTTTTTAATATCGTGTTCTAACATCTTTTTACCTATCTATTTTTTCTATATAAAGTACAGTGTTCATTATATCATTTTTCGTGTTTTTACTCAAATCACTGGTCGCAATTCCTAAAATTGAGACAATTTCTCCAAATTGCTCAATAATAGGAGCTGTTTTTCGTTTTTCAATAGGGATTTTCAAATCTATAAACAAGCGTCTCAGTTTCTTTCGATGACCATTCAGCCTAATAACATCACCAGGTTTTCGACCTCTAATCCGTATTGAGGTTTCTCGTGAAACATTTATTTTTTGAACAACATCTCCTTCAATAGGAATACCAAAGGAAAATAAATAGCCCTTATGTCGAACTTGATTTTGATAGTGTAACACAAGTTCATCTTCCTTTTCATCAGCCTGAGGACTGATTTTGCAAACTCGAAAATTCTGATACTCTTTTATCAATTCATAGCCATTTTTCAATGGATAACGATACTGGCTTTTCCTTGCTAAAATCTGTCGAACTTCATCAAACTGAGACTTCGTAAGATTTAAGTCTGGGAATTGATTGAGATAGTTCTGGAGCAAGACCCCTTGAGTTTGTTTTGAGTATGAAAAGAGCTCATTCAAATCTTCTACATCAATCTGTTCAGAAAGCTCCGTTATGGCTGCTTGGTAATCTGAAATCTCACTTCCTAGATTTAAAAGAGCAGATCTAAGACGGGGATTTTCTTTTTCAAGTTCTGGTAAATACTTATTTCGAATGCGATTGCGAAAATAGGTACTTTCCTGATTTGTTTGATCTTCGAAATGAGCAATTGGTGGAAAATCCTTTTTATGAAAATGCAACAAGGGACGGATGATTTCAATATTATCAACTACTTGACTTTCTTTTATTCCTATTAAATGACGTAACCGACTTCCACGAATCAAGCGCATCAAAATCGTTTCAACTTGATCATCTGCATGGTGGGCAGTAACCAAGGCAGTCGCTCCAACTTCTTTCATGATTTTCCTAAAAAAATCATAACGAAACTCTCGAGCACGCGCTTCTGAAAAGTCTCCTGAAAAGCTTGTAATATAAATAGGAAGTTCAGCTGCATCAGCTAACTTCCTTAGTTCATTTTCCTCCCAGTCAGACTCACTTCTCTGCTTGTGATTGACATGTGCTAAAATCAACTCAATTCCCAACTCATTTTGATAAGTAGACAATAGATGAAATAAAAACATCGAATCCAGTCCACCAGACAGAGCCAATAGGACTTTAGAATGTTTTTTAAAATACTCTTTTCGGAGAAAATGATTTAAAAAATCCTGTTCCCTCATTTTAGAACCTCATAGACATCCTTGGCTATCTTAGAAATGGTGTCATAATCAGAATTTTTGGTGAAAATAGAAAGAACGAAAGGAGAATCAGTATAGACAATGGCAGTGTCATGTTTAAACTCATCGGCATCTCCAATTTTATGAGCTAGCTTAACCGAAACTCCTTTTGCGATTCTTTGGTTGTCAAAATCAGTCTTACTCATAGACTCTAAGACAAAACCATTCTGATTATAAATAGCTTCCATGACTTTTCCAGCCATTTTTGAAGAAGTCAATTTGTCATTCACATCCCAATCTTCACCCATAATAGTGGACATTTTTTCTTTGAAAGCCCCGTCAGACTGATTGGTCACATAATAACCTAAAATATTATGAGCAACATTATCAGACTCTTTTGTTACCTTGGTAATTAACTGTTGAAGACTGTAATCTTTGCTGTCTTCTTTTTTAGGTAAACTACCACTACCTTCTGGTTTATAGGAACCAGGGAAACTATTTACTTCTGGGATATACTTGAAGCTACTTTCTAGCGTATATTCCCCTTGATTTATCTTATCTTGAGCATAATAAAGATAGGCCAGTTTCAAGATGCTAGCTGCATAGAGTTTGCTGTCTTCATTCACCCCAGCCTCTTTACCTGTACTCAGTTGTTTAACATAAATAGAATAATTTTCATTCTGATAGTTGTTTGATAAAACTTCTTGAACCTTCTGGATGCGATTGTCTTCTTCTGAGACGAACCCTTTTGATACCCACCCAACTTGATCAATATGAAGAAATTCTTGTCCCTCAGCAAAGAGGGTTCTATCCACTAGTACGTGTTGATAGGGGGAGAGGGTAGAAGAAATTTCTTTAGTGCCATAAGGGCTGTTATAGATAACAAACCCCGGTTCCAACCATACTTGTCTATTTTGAGTTTGAACTTGACTTTGATCATAGACCAACCGCTTATCTGCAAGGATAAACTGGTGATTATCTAATTTAAAAACAGGAACACCTTGTCTATTCAAACGCCACTCTACTATTTTAAAGGTGGTTCCAGGAGTCAATTTACCAGACTCCTTGACAAGTTCCTCATTAGCATAGACAGCTGTTTCTCCATATACCATTGGGGATTCCAGAGTTTCTTTATAGTAGAATCCATAATCAGACTCGGTTAGATAATAAATTTCTTGTGAAGAGTAAGGAAGCTGTTTTTCTGTGCTAACTACTCTTGAGGTTATGATAAAAGCAGGTAGCAATAAAACTACTAAGAACTTACGCATTCTTCTCTTCCCTTTCTTCTTGTAATCGTAATAAATGATTTTTAGCTGCTAATTCTTCTAGTTTTTCATCTGATAAACTTAGAAACTGCTCAACAACTTCTAATAAATTTTCCATGACATTACCTCGGAAGCAAATCAGGAATTGTGTAAATCGCTTCTCGTTTCTTTGAGTAATAGTACTTGGCGCGTGCATATTTTGCTACATAGTCTTCATCTTTCAACTTTGCAGCAAAAGCGGATTCCTTATCCTTTTCATCACTGAGAGTTTGATACTGTTCTTTCAACTCTGTCAATTGCTGACGACGTTGCAGTAACTGATTATAGCTTTGGGCCAGATTATAGGTCGGTAAAATAAACAATAAAATCATCAAAATAAGAACCCAACCCATAAAGCGATTCCTCTTTTGTCTTTCCTTCATCAGGTAGCGACGACGTTGGTGTTCATTTTGAATAAAAGGATTATTCATTTGTACAATATTTTTAGACATTTTCTTCTACCCGTGTTTCACTGATAATTTCATACATGCCTGCTGCATCTTCTTTTTTTGTACTATCTTTCATCTCCAGTACTTTTACAAGCAACAACTTATTTCCAAAGCGAATTTCAACTTGGTCATCAACTTTCAAATCTGTTGAACTTTTGGCCAAAATTCCATTTACCTTGATTCTACCTTTATCTGCTACTTCCTTTGCGACTGTGCGGCGCTTAATAATTCGTGATACTTTTAAATACTTGTCTAATCTCATTTTTATTACCTCAAATTATTATTGTACCATTTTTATCCCTTTTATAGAAGAAAAACGTCAAAGAGAATTAGCTTCCTTTGATTCTTTTATCTCTAATAAACTTTCTCCAAAAATCATCAGCCCTTCTAAAATTTCATAATCCTTCTTGTTTCGGACATCAAATACAACTTCCATTAATCCTCTATTCTCCGCTATAGCTGCTTTTAAATTGGTTGCAGATAGGGATTTAAAGTAATCTTGAGCCAAAAACAATCGTTGAGTGATTTTTTCAAATTGAACTGTAATCTTATTGTCTTTTCTTTCCACACGTTCTACAAATACCTTATCCAAGTATGATTTGACCAAACCAATCTCTAAAAGGTAGGCTACTACATCTGGGTATTCTCCAAAGCGGTCCATCAACTCTTCTTGTAGTTCTTCATAGTTGACACGGTTGTCAATTTGACGAATTTTCTTGTAAATTTCAATCTTATGTCGTTGGTCAGAAATATAAGTATCAGGAAGATAAGCATCAATTTGTAAAATCAACTCAGCATTTCCTTTATTTCTTGTGTTCTCAGTGCCATTGCGTTTAGCAATAGCTTCCTCTAATAACTGTGAATACAATTCAAAACCAACAGAATCAATGAAACCTGATTGGGATTTTCCTAAGAGGTTTCCTGCCCCACGGATAGAAAGATCTCGCATCGCAATCTTAAATCCAGATCCCAATTCTGTAAATCCTTTGATTGCTTCTAATCTCTTTTCAGAGACTTCACTGATTGATTTTTCTGGACGATACATGAGATAGGCATAAGCAATGCGATTACTACGACCAACTCTTCCTCTTAATTGATACAAGGTTGACAAGCCCATATGATCTGCATTTTCAATAAACAGGGTATTGGCGTTTGGAATATCAACACCTGTTTCAATAATAGTAGTTGTCACCAAAATATCATATTGACCTTCAATAAAGTCCAATAGAGTGTTTTCTAACTGAATTTCACTCATTTGTCCATGAACAAACCCAATCGAAGCTTCTGGAATCAACTCCTGTAATTCTGAAACCTTCCGATCAATAGTGTCAACTTTGTTGTAAAGATAGTAAACTTGACCTCCACGCTCCATTTCACGCAAGACTGCATCACGAATCACACTATCATTCTTTTCCAAAACATAGGTTTGCACTGGATAACGATTGGTCGGAGGTGTTTCAATAACAGACAAATCTCGGATTCCCAACATAGACATATGAAGAGTACGAGGTATTGGAGTTGCTGTCAAGGTTAAGACATCCACTTGTTTCTTCAGTTCTTTCAACGTTTCCTTATGCTTGACACCAAATCGTTGCTCTTCATCAATAATCATCAATCCCAAATCTGAAAACACAACATCTTTTGACAAAACACGATGCGTTCCAATCAAAATATCGACTTGACCATTCTTTAATTTTTCAAGTGTCTCTGCCTGCTCTTTTTTACTTCTAAAACGACTCAACACATCAATATTAACAGCAAAATTTTGGAATCTCTCTTTAAAATTTGTATAGTGTTGTTGCGCTAAAACCGTCGTCGGAACTAGAACGACAACTTGTTTATGATCATTGACCGCCTTAAAAGCAGCTCGCATTGCAACCTCAGTCTTCCCAAAGCCAACATCCCCAACTAAAAGTCGATCCATGGGATGAGAATCCTGCATATCTCTCTTAATTTCCTCAATACTACGAAGTTGATCATCCGTTTCAATATAAGGGAAAGCATCATCAAAAGCATGTTGCTCATCATCATCAGCTGAGAAAGCAAACCCCTTCAACTGACTACGCTCAGAATAAAGCTTGATTAAATCGTCAGCTATATCCTCTACCTGGTTCTTAACTTTTTGCTTGGCCTTTTTAAAATGACCATCATTTAATTTATTAAGTTTTGGCGCTTTACCGTCACTTGAAACATATTTTGACAGTAACTGAATCTGCTCAACTGGGATGGAGATTTGATCCCCATTTTGATATTGAACACTGACATAATCACGGTGAATCCCTTTGATTTCAATTGTTTCAATGCCTAGATATTGACCAATTCCATGAATATGGTGAACAACGTAGTCCCCTTTTTCAAGTTCATTATAATCTTTTAATCGCTCTGCATTTGACGCATGTTGTCTTCTAAAACGACGTTTTAATTTCTTTTGAAAAATCTCATGTTCAGTGATCAAGAGAATTTTTTCATCTACAAAATGAAAACCATGTCTTAGATTACCCTCAATCAAGTTTACAGATTCTTTACAGATACTTGACTTATCTCTGTAATCCAATTTAATCTGGTATTCCTCTAAAACATCCTCCAATGTTTTACTTCCCATTGAATTGCTAGACTGCAAGATAATAGTGTAGTCCATTTTTTTATATCGCTCAATTTCTTCTTTAAGAAAAGAAAATTGATTGAAAAACTCCTGCATAGGATATTGATTAAATTGATAAATGTGATCAAATTTGAGATTTCCTAATCCTTTTTGTAGATTTGAGAAAAAGGTAACTGGACTTTGTTTTTTATAGGTTTGCTCTGTATCTGCAAAATACTGCATGTCAGAAAATGCTTTACCATTCTGTAAATCTTCTGTAAAGTATTGTGCTAATTCTCTTTCAAATGCTTCATACTGATTCATCAATTTTTGATAATCATCAAAGAATACTGGTGTATCTTTTTCAATATAATCAGATATAGTCCATGTTTTATGGTAACATAAAGATAAAAACTTTCGACTATCTGAATGTACTTGTTTTTGATGAAAACTTGACAAAATTTCTTCTAGATAGGATTTCAAAATCGGTGATAGAGTCTTCGAAATTTGCTTTTCCAAAGCTGACTGACCTTGTCGATAATCCTTTTCTCTTAAAAGCATATCACTAGCTGGAAAGATAGTGAGTTCTGTTTGATTTTCTTTTGATAATTGTGTTTCTACTTCGAAAGTCCGAATTCCATCTACTTCATCACCAAAAAACTCGATTCGGAAAGGTTCTAACTGAGACATCTCAAAAATATCTAAAATATCTCCTCGAATACTAAACTCACCTTGTGTCTGTACTTGAGTAACTTTTCGATATCCAATTTCCTTTAACCGGTGAAGTAGCTCGCGTTGGTCATATTCTTCGCCAACTGCAATTTTTATAGTACTTTCTTTAAATCTAGTCGGAGAGGGTAAAATTAACCGACTCGCTGCGATATTACAAACTAAAATCCCTTTCTTAGACGGATCACTCAAAAAACGCAAGGCCTCAACCCGCGAAATGATTTTTTCTTGCGAAGACATCAAAAACTCTACCATAGGAGAGTCATCAACCAAAAATGGATAGACAAGTTCCTCTCCTAAGAGAGAAAGAAGATCACTGATAATTCGTTCTGCTTCTCCATAAGTTGAAGTCAGTAACACAATCTTATTTTCTTTTTCTAGACTGCTTGCAATTGCAAGAGCCTTGGTAGAAGTTGACAGACCTAGTATTAGTTGTCTTTTCTTATCTGTCAGATTTTGATGCCATTTTTCTATCTGATTATTTTCTGAGAATAAATCTAATAAAGTCACCATTTATCCATTATACCTCTGCATTGTTTTTTCAAAGTTTTTCTCTTGTAAATAGTAGTTTACAGCTTTGTCAACCTTGTCAATTGACTGTAAAATACCTACATAGTCATCCTGATCAAACTTACTTAAAACATGGTGAACCACTGACATTCCTTTTTTAGGTCTTCCGATACCTATTTTAACACGGTTAAAGATCTGAGTACCTATATGTTGAATAATAGATTTGATCCCATTATGACCACCTGCTGATCCCTTAGCTCTTAAGCGAATTTTTCCAACTTCCATGTCAAGGTCATCGTAAATAACCAGTAAGTCTTCAATATCCAAACCATAGTAAGTCAATAAAGCATGAACCGCTTTTCCACTTTCGTTCATAAAGGTCGTAGGTTTGACAAGATAAATTTTTTCTCCATTGAGGAAAAAAGATGCTAGGTCAGCTTGAAATATCTTATCGTGTGTAAAAGTGACATTTTGTTTTTTAGCTAATTGGTCAATCAACATAAAGCCAACATTGTGCTTGGTTTCAAAATATTTATCCCCTGGATTTCCTAATCCAACAAGTAATTTAGTCATTTATTTTCCTTTCAAAAGCCAAAAGGGTTGGAATTTTTTTCCAACCTAATTGACACTATTTGTTAAATGTTATTAGACATTAAAGCGGAATTCCATGATATCGCCATCTTGAACGACATATTCTTTTCCTTCTTCACGCAAGCGCCCAGCTTCTTTTACAGCCTTTTCAGATCCGTATTTCACCAAATCATCATAAGACATGGTTACTGCACGGATAAATCCTTTTTCGAAGTCAGAGTGGATGATACCAGCAGCTTGAGGAGCTTTCATACCACGCTTAAAGGTCCAAGCACGGACTTCTTTTTCACCAGCTGTAAAGTAAGTTCCAAGTCCAAGCAAGTGGTAAGCAGCTCGAGTCAATTTATCAACACCTGATTCTGTCAAACCAAGTGCTTCAAGAAACTCTTGCTTATCTTCATCATCTAACTCAGAAATTTCTTCTTCAGCACGCGCGGAAATAACTACTACTTCAGCATTCTCTGTCGCTGCAAATTCACGAATTTGTTTGACATAGTCGATAGAGTCTGGATCTGAAACGACATCCTCATCTACATTAGCAACATAAAGAACTGGTTTAGTCGTCAAAAGGAAGAGACCTTTGACTACTTTTTGTTCTTCATCTGTGAATTCAATGGTACGTGCTGATTTTCCATCTTCAAGGACTGGTTTAATTTTTTGAAGGACATTAAACTCTGCTACTGATTCTTTATCTTTTTGCGTACGCGCCATCTTTTCTACACGCGCATAGCGTTTATTTACTGACTCTAGGTCAGCAAGAATCAACTCCAAGTTAATGGTATCAATATCTGCAAGTGGATCCACAAAGGCGTCTTCACGTCCTTGCTCGCGCATAACATTTTCATCATCAAATGCACGCACAACATGAACAATCGCATCTACTTCACGGATGTTGGCCAAAAATTTATTCCCTAGACCTTCTCCTTTTGATGCGCCTTTTACAATTCCTGCAATATCTGTAAATTCAAAAGTTGTTGGGACTGTCTTTTTAGGAGTAATCATTTCAGTTAGTTTTTGTAGGCGTTCATCTGGAACTTCTACCATTCCAACGTTTGGATCAATAGTCGCAAATGGGTAGTTTGCTGCCTCTGCTCCTGCTTTTGTAATTGCATTAAAAAGGGTTGATTTACCAACGTTTGGCAAACCAACGATACCTGCTGTTAAAGCCATAGTTTCTCATTCTCCGTTCTCATTTCAATCCCTAACATTATAACACAAAAAGGGAAAACTTGCTAACTCTCTAACTAAGGGTTCTTAGTCAATAATCTTATTCATTTTTCGTTCAAAATCATGGCGGCTCATCATAACAAGGTGGTCGCAATTGCTACATTTGATTTTGATATCTGCCCCAACACGTGTAATTTCCCAACGATTGGCTTTTTTACCAGTTGATTTAATGGTACAAGCATGTGGCTTTTTCATTTCAACAAAATTTCCAACTTGATACATACTACTCTCCTTTTCTTTTTCGATTATATCATAAAAGAGGCGAGCTAGGCTCAACCTCTTTCACTTAATTTGTACGAACTGGAGTAATGAGCTGCATGAAGTCTTCATCAGTATCTGCTGGAACAAGAGTGAATGGACGAACAGCTGAGATAAAGCTGATAGTTACTTTTTCGCTATTTAAAGCCTTGAGGGAATCAATCAAGTAAGTCGGGTTGAAACTAATAGTCAAATCATTCCCAGTAACCTGCTCAGTATCGATTTCTTCGTTTACTTTACCAACTTCAGGAGAATGAACATGGGCGCTAACAACACCACCTTTAATTTCAAGCTTCACAGTACCATTTTGAGTCGCACTTGATAAGAGACGAGCACGTTCCATTGAATGACGCAAGTTGACAACATCAAAAGTTACTGTCGTATTAAAGTCAGTTGGAATCAAACGATCTGTATCAGGATAGTTTCCTTCTAGGAGACGAGTGTAGAAGCTAATATTTTCACTTCTAAAGAGGATTTGATTATTTGCAAAGAAAATCTCCACATTTTCAATATCATCCGTAAATACAGCTGAAAATTCGCGTAGAGAGCGACTAGGAATCACCACATCAAAATCATCACCATTTTTTTCAAGAGTCAATTTTTTCTGGCTAAGGCGATGAGAGTCTGTTGCAACTGTCTTTAGTTCCTTGTGATTGCTCAAAACAAAATGGACACCAGTCAAAATTGGACGACTTTCTTGCGTACTTGCAGCAAAAGCTGTTTCATTGATAATTTTCTTGAGTAGTTTGGTTTCAAGAACCAAAGGTGTGCTTGCTGAAATTTCTTGGATGCGTGGGTATTGTTCGCTATCTTTTCCTTTTAGAGTGATTTCTGATTTGCCACTTGTTAAGACAATTTGTTTTTGTTCAATCTCTTTGAAATCAAGGGTTACATCTGGAAGACTGGATACAACATTGATAAAGAAAGAGGCTTCAAGAAGAATCGAACCTAAGGAAGTAATTAAAAGACCAGCATCTTCATTCTTTTGAGAAATGAAATTTTCAATGGAGATTTGCCCATTTGATCCAATTAAAGTAATTCCTTCATTGGTAACATCAATTTTGATTGTTGATAAAATTGGAATAGCATTTTTAGAGCTAATTGCTCGTTTTGTGGTATTTAAGGCTTGTAGAAATAAATTTTTATTAATTGAAAAATGAATCATGGATTCTCCTTTATTTATTCTTAGTATTAGAAAGTTAATAGTAATAATAGAGTCTGTGAATTCTGTGGAAAACTGATTTCTATTTAGTAAATTCAAGATTCCTAGCTTGTTTAAAAAATGTGGATAAAAAAGATAGGAAAGTGAGAGTTATCCACAAGCTACTTAATTTTCTTTTTGATTGATTCTACTTCTAAACGTAAATTATCGTCTTCGTCAATCAATGATTTTATTTTAGCATGAGCATGAATCACGGTAGTATGATCCTTTCCGCCGAATTCTTTTCCGATTTTAGGAAGACTATTATCTGTCAGTTCTCTAGCTAGATACATAGCAACTTGACGCGCCAAAACGATGTTTTGAACTCGTCTCGTCCCCTTCATTTCTTTGACACTCACTCCATAAAAATTACCAACTTCAGTTTGGATTTTTTCAATTGGAATAACAAGCATCTGGCGGGCATCTTGTTTACGTGCTCTGATAGCCTCTGCAGCGATATCAATAGTTATATCCTTAATCTTCTTGACTCTGGCAATTAAAGTGATATCGTTGATTGCTCCTTCCAATTCTCGAACATTTGAGTCAAATTGGCCAGCTAGGTATTCTAGGGTATCGCTTTGGAAATGGTAATCTAAATGCTCTGTTTTACTTTGAAGAATGGCGATACGTGTTTCAAAGTCAGGAGGGGTGATATTTTGTGTTAATCCCCAGCTAAAGCGCGTGACAAGTCTCTCTTCAAGGCCTTCTAGGTGTTTAGGGCTACGATCACTGGTTAGGACAATCTGTTTCTGCTTATCATGAAGAGCATTGAAGGTATTGAAAAATTCTTCCTGGGTTGCGACTTTTTTGCCACTGAGAGATTGGATATCATCGATCAATAAGAGATCAAGACTACGGTAAGTCTTTTTGAACTTTTCCATTTCCCCAAGTCGCAAGTGTTCAAGAAAGTCATTGATAAAGCTTTCAGCAGGAATGTACTTGACACGCGCATCAGGAATATTCTTCAAAATCTCATTTCCAATCGCATTAAGTAAGTGAGTCTTTCCAAGCCCAGGTCCTCCATAGATGAAAAGAGGATTGTAGGTTAGAGCTAAATCTTCTGATACAGCTAACGCAGCGGACACCGCCCAAACATTTCCATCACCTTGAATAAAGTTATCAAAGGTATATTTTTCTTTTAATCCCGTTTCAGAATAGGGAATCGTTGGTAGTGCAGGTGTATAATCGTAAGTAGAGACACTATTTGTATCATTTACTTGAGGAGATTCTGTACTCTGAGGTTTAGTGAAAATATAGTGAGGTTTGATTTCAGAATCATAAATTTCAAAACCAGCAGCAATAATAATATCTTTTAATTGCTTTTCCCATACCATTTCCATCTCTGTTCTCGGTAGAAATATAGTAGCTGTATTTTCTTCTACTTTGATGAGTTCAGCAGGTGTAGCATAGAAATCATACATAGATCGCGTCAATCTTTCTTGAGCAAATTCTAAAATACGATTCCAAAATTGCTTTTCTTTCAA